>NZ_CP071635.1 GCF_017357385.1 Rhizobium sp. NZLR1
GGTAGTCAATATGGTCGCTGCTCCGCTGGCCTATGCGAGTATTCCGACTGTTGCGACTTGTCACAAAGCATCGCGAAAGGCGCACCTAAACATACCACTTACTGGATCAGGCGCACGTCACTTGTAACCGGCAGCGTCCCCGGGGTAACGCTGAGCGCAACAAGCTGGGCGAGGATCGAAAAGACTTGTTTGGTGTTTTCGGCGCCCCTCTCTGGGACGCAATAAGCCGAGCCACGGTAGACTGTGGCGGCAAAGCAGTTGTGCGATCGTCCCCGAGTGACTTTGATAATCGATGTGTCGGTCGCCCGCCGAAGGGCCTCCTCCGTCTGGAGCCTGAAGGCATTGGGGTTGGATCGCATCAATGCTCCAAGATAACGAAAGACAGCAAAAGGCGAGCGCAGGGAAATGGAGAAGGTGAAGGAAGCTTCACCTTCTATATCGTTGTGAAACCTTACTACGAGGTCCTTCGGCGTCGCGCCCGTGCCCGACCAGTTCGCGCTGCAGATCTGGCCAGGGCCCTGACGGACTAGGTTGCGCTTGAAGGCGTCGTCGCTGTGTTCGGGTCGGTCCCCGATTTCATAATCACGATCGATGCCAACTTCTGGATGTCTGCAAGCGACGCTCAGGCCCGCGCCCTCATGGAGCATGAGCTATCGCACTGTGCGCAGGAGCTCGACGACTTCGGAGCCCCGAAGTTCCGCAAGCGTCGGATTCACCCGAAGCCGCGCACAACGCCAGGGTCGCAGAAGCCCAAAACAGCCTATTTTTGCGCCATTACGATGACCCGCTGGCAATAAATTTCATTTTTTTATGGACATCGAGCGTATATCCACCTACATAGCGTTCAACGCCTCCGCAGAAGCGCTGGTTTCGAATGGAACATGAAGCGCCGAACGCAGACGTTACTGTCGAGGATTGCCATTATGGCAGAGCCATACTTGGATGGCCAGATACGTGATTAAATCTATAACGCTTTTCTACATTGAAAACACAACCGACACTTGGAAATGCACAGCAAATACTGTCGTCTCGACAAGCGTCGGCTAAAAAAGGAGAATGCCTAGCCTCTTGAGCTCGGCGCCCAAATTATATGAATTCTGCAACTGAAAAAGACGCGCCGACACAATCGGCAACGACCAAGATCAGCCTCAAGAACATCTACAAAGTCTTCGGCGAGCATCCGAAAAAAGCCTTCGCACTACTGCGGGCCGGAAAGACCAAGTCTGAAATTCATGCAGCAACGGGCTGCTCGATCGGCGTCAACGACGCCAGTTTCGATATTCGTGCCGGCGAGATATTCGTGATCATGGGCCTGTCGGGCTCCGGCAAATCAACGCTGCTGCGCCTTCTCAACCGACTGATCGAACCGAGTTCCGGATCGATCGAGATCGATGGCCGCGACATCACCGGCATGTCGCGCAGCGAGCTGATCGCGCTTCGCCGCCGCGACATCAGCATGGTCTTCCAATCCGTTGCACTGCTGCCGAACCGCACGGTCCTCAACAACGCCGCCTTCGGTCTCGAAGTCGCCGGTGTCGGCGAGGCCGGCCGCAAGCAGAAGGCACTGGCGGCGCTGAAGGCCGTCGGCCTCGATGGCTATGCCGACAGCCGCCCGGACCAGCTCTCCGGTGGCATGAAGCAGCGCGTCGGCCTTGCCCGCGCACTGGCCAGCGAGCCGACGATCCTGCTGATGGACGAAGCCTTCTCGGCCCTCGACCCGCTGATCCGCACGGAAATGCAGGACGAACTGGTTCGCCTGCAGTCGGAACACAGCCGCACCATCGTTTTCGTCAGCCACGATCTCGACGAGGCGATGCGCATCGGCGACCGGATCTGCATCATGCAGAACGGCAATGTCGTGCAGGTCGGCACGCCCGACGAAATCGTCACCCAGCCGGCCAACGACTATGTTCGCTCGTTCTTCCGCAATGTCGATGTCGCCCATGTCTTCAAGGCCGGCGATGTTGCCCGCAAGTCGCAGGTGACGATCATCGAGCGCGAAGGCGTGTCCGCTGCCGCAGCGCTCGAGCGAATGAAGAACTACGATCGTGAATACGCGATCATCCTCGGCCGCGACAAGACCTATCACGGCATGATCAGCCAAACTTCGCTGATCGAGAAGATGCGGGCCAAGGCAGCCGACCCCTATCGCGGCGCTTTCCTGACCGAGATCCAGGCCATTCCGGCTTCCGAGCCTTTGTCGAACGTGCTCGGCAAGGTCGCCGCTAGCCCATGGCCGGTACCCGTCGTCTGCGATCGCAACCGCTATATCGGCTCCATCAGCAAGTCGGCGCTGCTCGAAACGCTCGATCGCGCCAGCTGACCCCAAACACATCGGATATACTATGAACTTCGATATCGGAAACGGCATCGACGCTGCCGTCAATTACGTCCTCGACAATTTCTCACCGCTGCTGGACGCCATCGCCGCGACCATCGGCTTCGTCACGGATGGCATCCAGAATGCCCTGCTGGCTATCCCCATGCCTGTCGGCATCGCGATCTTCGTGATCCTGTCGCTCTGGCGTGTCGGCATCGGCTTTGCGGTGTTCACCGCGCTCGGCCTGCTGCTCGTCAATCACATCGCCCTCTGGGGCCCGATGATGGAGACACTATCGCTGGTGATCGCCTCGACGCTGATCGCCATGCTGGTCGGCCTGCCGCTCGGCATCTCCATGGCGCGCAAGGATTCCGTCGCCGCCTTCGTGCGCCCTGTTCTGGACCTGATGCAGACTATGCCGGCCTTCGTCTACCTGATCCCGGCCGCGATGTTCTTCGGCCTCGGTGCCGTACCCGGCGCGATCGCCACGGTGATCTTCTCGATGCCACCGGTGGCCCGCCTCACCAATCTCGGCATCCGCCAGGTGGATGGCGAATTCATCGAGGCCGGCAATGCCTTCGGCTGCACCGCTACGCAGTTGCTCTTCAAGGTGCAGTTGCCGAATGCCCTGCCCTCGATTATGGCCGGCATCAACCAGACGATCATGTTGTCGCTGTCGATGGTGGTGATCGCCTCGATGATCGGTGCCGGTGGCATCGGCAACACGGTACTGACGGGCATCCAGCGTCTCGATGTCGGCACCGGCTTCGAAGGCGGTATCGCCGTTGTCATCCTGGCCGTCATTCTCGACCGGATCACCCAGAGCCTCGGAAAACCCCGCGCCGCCTTCTGGCTGGGACTGTTCCGCAAGACCGAGCGCGAGGAACTGGCGACCGCTACCGCCTGACCCCCGCGTCAGACCAATGCGGGCAACGACCCGTCTAATGCGAACCTTCACAAAAGGAGCACATATGTTCAAAACACTCGCAACCCTCGGCCTCGCCGCCGCCCTTCTCGTTGGCACCGTCACAGCGACCATGGCTGCGGATGCCAAGCCGGTGAAGATCGGCTGGGCCGCATGGTCCGACGCCGAATTCGTCACTAAGCTCGCTGCCAGGCTGATCGAGACCAAGCTCAACCAGAAGGTCGAGCTTGTGCAGGCAGACGTGGCGCCGCTCTACCAGGGTGTCGGCCGCGGCGATCTCGATGCGATGATGATGGCCTGGCTGCCGCAGACCCATGCGGACTATTATGCCAAGGTCAAGGAGAAGGTCGAGACGCTCGGCACCGTCTATGACGGCGCCAAGCTCGGCTGGGTCGTCCCGGACTACATTCCCGCAGACCAGATCGGCTCGATCGAGGATCTCAAGAAGGAAGACGTCCAGAAGAAGCTCTCCGGTACCATCCAGGGCATCGACCCCGGCGCCGGCCTAACGCGCCTGTCGGAGAAGGCCGAGAAGGATTACGGGCTGGGCAGCTACAAGCTGCAGATCTCCAGCGAAGCCGGCATGCTGACCACCGTCGATCGCGCCGTGCGCGGCGAAAAGTGGTTCGTGGCCACCGCCTGGAGCCCGCACTGGATGTTCGGCAAGCACCAGCTGCGCTACCTCGACGACCCGAAAAAATCGTTGGGTGAAGCCGAGCACGTCGACATTCTGGCGCGCAAGGACTTCAAGTCGGAATTTCCCAAGGTTGCCGACTTCCTGTCGCGCATGAAGCTGCCGATTCCCGATCTGGAAGCGGCGATGTTTACCGCGCAGCAGAGCTCCTATGATCAAGCAGTCGACAAGTACATTGCCGACCACCCCGACCAGGTGAAGAGCTGGATCGGCGAGGAAGGCTGATCTCCGACATCATGCTCCCCAGCACCATCGTGCTGGTGAGCATCTTCGCAAGATCGAGCAGGAGCGACAGTTGTATATCGACAGCCCGGACACGTTCTACACGACTGACGACACCATCGGCGGCCGGATATCGCTGGCGCGCGACGCGAACGGCCTGTCGGTCGAAGCCGCCGCCCTCGCAATCGGCATCGCGGCAGGCACCTGGATCGACTGGGAAAACGATCGTGACGCTCCCTTCCCCGACCGCCTCGTGATGATTGCCGAAGCGCTCGGGGTCAGCCTGGCGTGGCTCGTCAGCGGACGTGGCGAAGGGCCAACCTGGATCACCAGTGACAACGCTTCTGCCTTTCGTCCGGACTGACGGCCAACGGCCGCGCCAAACGATTTCAGCAGGACAAGGAACGACATCGATGGATACCAGCACAATCACATCCGAACTGACGCAGAACATACCTGGGGCGCCGGCCCTGGAAGCAGGATCGACAACCGGCCAGCCGATCGATCTCTCCGCCATGCACGCCCTCTATTCGGATATGGGATGGCTGATCGCCGAGCGTTTTTCATCGCTTGAAGACCGCCAGAGGGTATTCGAGCTGATCGAGCTCGGCATGCGAAGCGGTGACCCCAAACTGAAGCATGCGGTATCGACCGGCTTGATCGAAGCGATGATTTCCCGCACCGGCGCGCAGCCGGCGAGGTGGCGACAGATCTCGGCGGAGCTCGGACCGTTGTCCGCTGCCTATATCCACGGATAGCTTTTTCCCCTGCCAAGTTCCGCCCATCTCGGCCGGCATCAGCGTGGATCGCAGATGCCGGCCTGTTCGTCTTCGGCCAGCCCCCTTCCTCGTGGCGTTGTTGCGTGGATCACCCGGCGACTGATATTGAGCGGTTGTTTTCAGTCTCCTGATCCGGATTTCGACGATGCCGCACACGTTCGATGCCGAT
The DNA here is from genome assembly GCF_017357385.1 of Rhizobium sp. NZLR1. Taxonomy (NCBI): domain Bacteria; kingdom Pseudomonadati; phylum Pseudomonadota; class Alphaproteobacteria; order Hyphomicrobiales; family Rhizobiaceae; genus Rhizobium; species Rhizobium sp. NZLR1. The sequence continues at coordinate 5,110 of NZ_CP071635.1, forward strand.
CGGCGGGACAAGATTGCCAAGCAGAAATATCAAGTGACGAATTGGCCGGCATATATTGAAAGCCTGCGTCAACGTGGTGATTTGACCATCTGGGTGAAGGATGAGGCCCTGTCTTTATGGACGGCGCGGAGGCGGACATCGCGGGGTGGTCAGCCGAAATACTCGGATCTGGCGATTACGTTGTGCTTGACCCTGCGCGTCGTCTACGGGCTGGCGCTACGCCAGACCCAAGGCTTGATGCGCAGTGTCGCGGCGCTGATGGGGTTCGATATTGCCGTGCCTGACTTCTCCACCCTGTCTCGCCGGAGCAAAGGGCTGGCGTTGCCGTCGACAAAGTCCCGACCCGCAACATCAGGTCCGGTCCATCTGGTTGTCGACAGCAGCGGCTTGAAGGTCTTCGGCGAGGGCGAGTGGCTGGAAAACAAGCACAAAACCAAGGCCAAACGCAAAAGATGGCGCAAACTGCACCTTGGTCTCAATCTTGTCAGTGGTGAGATTGTTTGTTCCGATCTGACCGCGGATGATGTCGGCGATCCGACAGCGTTACTAGGACTTCTGGACCAGATCGGTGGCCCCGTCGAGAAGTTCATTGCCGACGGCGCCTATGATGGAACGCCAACCCGAGATCTTCTGGCGACACGCTTTGGTGAGATCGTGGAGGTCATTATCCCACCTCCCAAGACTGCCGTTGCCAGCCCTCAATCGGTGCTGGTTCCATCTGTCCGCGATCGCCATATTGCAGAAATCCAGACCAAAGGGCGGATGGCATGGCAGAAATCCACCGGCTACAACAAGCGCGGTCGCGCTGAGACCCAGATGGGTCGACGGAAGGCTGTGATCGGGCCCAAACTCAAAGCCCGAAATTTTGACAATCAGAAGACTGAAGCGAAGATTGGCGTCCGTGTTCTTAACAGGATGACAGAACTTGGCCGGCCCAAGTTCGAGCGCGTTGCATGAAAAATGCAGTGGATAGGGTTGCCTTGTCCAAAGTCTGATCCATGCAACAGTGTTGTTGGTGGGAGCCCAGGCACGTGATATTGCGGCACGGTGACAAATGCCCGATGTCACCGCATTTATTCTTCCACCAACCGCAACACTGGCGGGGCTCCACATGCGCGGAACGCCTTTAGGTCGACTTGAACCATCGGGCCACGCGGCGTGTGCATGGTGAGGGTGCTGATATCGACATCAATACCGGATTTGTGTACGTCGCGGATGGCGTCGTTCATTTGTTGAAGGGCTGCGCCTAGTCTTTCCTCAGCATGCTTCTGTCTTGCGAGGTGAGATGTCATGGTTATCCTGATCGTTTGCTGTTCGCTTTCCGCTTATGCGGGTAGCTTTTTGGTCCGCGCTGGGGTTATCTCATCCCTGGGGAAACGTGCGCGGATCCACGGAAGTTTTTCGTTATAACAGTCGAGAAGACAGCCTCATCCGACACTATTCGTTTTCACCGTCGGATCGACTGGAGATCGAACTGCGGAGGCGTGATCATAATCGGCTCGGCTTGCCATTCAGCTATGTTTAACGCGATACCCGGGCCGGTTAACCTGACGGTGCCAATCACCCGTCCTTGTAGTAATAGCTATAGCCGTTGAGCGCCGGGGCGCCGCCGAGATGGGCGTACAGCACCTTCGAGCCCTCGGGGAAGAAGCCCTTGCGTGCGAGATCGATCATCCCCTGCATCGACTTTCCCTCATAGACTGGGTCGGTAATCATCGCCTCGGTGCGCGCCGCGAGCCGGATCGCCTCGTTGGTCTCCTCCGAGGGCACTCCATAGGCGGGATAGGCGTAGTCAGGGTTGATGACGATCTCGTCTTCACGCACCGACCGACCAAGGTTCACGAGTTCCGAGGTCGCATCGACGATCTTCCGCACCTGATCCCGCGTCTGCTGGAGGGTGCCCGAGGCATCGATGCCAATCACCCGGTCGGCCCTGTCTAGTGCGGCAAAGCCGACGATCATTCCGCCCTGGGTTGAACCGGTGACAACGCAGACGATGATATAGTCGAAGATGAAGCCGAGGTCCTTTTCCTGTGCCGCGACTTCCTCGGCGAAGCCGACATAGCCGAGGCCTCCGAACTTGTGTACCGAAGCGCCAGCCGGGATCGCGTAGGGCTTGCCGCCCGCATCCTCTACCGACTGAATCGCATCCTCCCAGCTCTTGCGGATGCCGATGTCGAACCCATCCTCGACCAGCCGGCTGTCGGCGCCCATCAGTTTCGTCATCAGGATATTGCCGACACGGTCATAGACCGCATCGTAGTGCGGTACCCATTTCTCCTGGATGACGACACATTTCATGCCGATCTTCGCCGCAGTCGCAGCCACCATGCGGGTATGATTCGACTGGACCCCACCGATCGACACCAGCGTATCCGCGCCGGAGGCGATCGCGTCGGGCACGATATATTCGAGCTTCCTGAGCTTATTGCCGCCCATGGCGAGGCCGGAATTGCAGTCGTCGCGCTTGGCATAGATGTCGACCTTGCCGCCCAGCGCCGCAGTCAGCCGCGGCAGGTGCTCGATCGGCGTTGGGCCGAAGGTGAGCGGGTAGCGTTCGAACTTTTCCAACAGTGACATCGATCAGGGCCTCCGTGCCGAATTTGTGGTCGAAGGCTAGTAGATATCGTTTGAAAGGTGCTCTCTAATTTTGCTTTAAAAGCTTTCTTTATCGGCGTAATTTTTCGGTGGTAGAATCCACTTCTTCAATAATACGAGGTAAAATGAAAGAGTCTTCCACAGAGGATTTCGATAGGATAGACCTCAAGATTTTGCGCGCCCTGCAATCGGAGGGCCGGCTCAGCAATGCCGATCTCGCCGAGCGCGTGAATGTCAGTGCTGCAACTTGCCACAGGCGAACTCAACGCCTCTTCGAGGAGGGCTACATTACCGGCGTGCGGGCGGAAGTCGCGCCGGGCGCCGTAGGCCTCGGCGCGATGGTCATGGTTGGCGTGGTACTGGATCGCTCCACGCCTGAGAGCTTTGGTGCCTTTGAGGGCGCGGTCATGGAGCTGAAGGAAGTACTGGACTGCAATTTGGTCGCCGGAGATTTCGATTATCTCCTGAAAATCCGCGTCCGCGACATGGCCGATTTCAACAAGCTCCACGGCCAGAAGCTGATCGCCCTCCCAGGCGTGCGCCAGACGCGCACCTTCTTCGTGATGAAGGAAGTCAAGGAGAACGCGAGGTTGCCCTTCTAGCGTCGTCGGCAGCTATTGTGGATGCAGCATCTATTGTCCGGTTCCGCGCAGACAGCGGATGTCAGGCGACTTTTTCTGACATCACCGGCCCCACGCTCTGTGCATCAAACATACGGTCTCACCGTTCACACGATGGAGGCACTCCATGGCGAGGTTATTTGGAGGTCTGCGATAGTTCAGTCTCCCGACGATCCTTGATGCGCAGCTGCACCAGCTTGACGCCAAGCGGTACCAGCCGGGCAATCCACTCGGCGCCGTCGACGATCAGGTAGAACGGATCAAGCTTCATGTGAACACCGCCTTTCCGATCACCGGCGTGGAGGGGACGGCCATGTCGCGTGGCTCCAGCACGCCAGCGTCAAAGGCCTGCTTGCCGGCGGCGATTGCCGCGGCAAAGGCGGCTGCCATCGCCGCGGGATCTCCGGCGCCGGCAACGGCGGTGTCGAGCAGAACCGCATCGAAACCGAGCTCCATGACCGCAGTTGCGTGCGACGGCCGGCCGATGCCGGCGTCGACGATCAGCGACACGTCGAGAGCGGGATCGAGATGCTCGGAATGAAGCAATGGGAAACAAAGGGCGTGAAGGTCGACCTAACTGATCTAATAAGGCGTCGCCGGTTCAGATCCTTTCAAGAGCAGGCATGGCGCATCGACTGATCACCTCAACCAGTACCCAAAGAAACTAAGGTCGGTGGACTGCAATCACCACCGCGGTTACGCCTCTTCATCGCTTTGCTGGGATATGGCCCAGGACAGTCTCGATGATTTGAACGGCGTCGCCATCGCCATCTCCGCGCCAAGCGATGACCTGGTCTGGCCGAATGAGCACAAGCGGCTCGCGATAAATTGCCCGGAGTTGATCCTCTTTTATATCGACGACGGTAAGATCCATTCCGGCCATTCTAGCGGCTGTAACGAACTCGGTTCCTGGCGAGGAGGAGGGGCGAAGCCGCAGGAGGGTCCATTCAAACCCAAATCGGTCGAACAATGACGTTTGACAGTTCAACCAAACATGGGGCGCTCTGCCCCCGGGCGCGGCATTTGGAACGTAGACTTCCGGCAGGTCCGGAGCTTGTCCTTCCCCTTCGGCGAGGACTATCGGTGAATGGTCGTAGCGAGCGCCGAACGTCACGCCGGGTATGTTGAACTCGGACCGCCCATGTGCCTCCAGATAGGCGCCGGCTTCCCGTCGCAAATCCGATCCGAGATCCGAGTCCGCCTCGATGTCGGGTTTCGGGACGTAGTTTCCGATGGATTCGGCGAACGCCCGAGCGAAACCGGTGTTTCGCACGGCCACCGGGCGTCGCTCCAGTTCATAGGTATCGAGAAGGAATGACGGTGCATTTCCTTTCACAACAGAGGCGAGTTTCCAACCTAGATTGACCGCGTCATCCACCGCCGTATTGTACCCCAAGCCACCGGCGGGCGTAAAAAGATGAACCGCGTCACCGCCGAGAAATATCCGCCCAGCCTGAAACTTCTCGGCGACAAGGGCAAACCCGGCCGTCCAGGTGCCGCGAGAAAGAATTTCCCCCTCAACGGGATACCCGACCACCGTCTGGAACATCTTCAGCGCTTGCGCATCGGATATATCGTCTTCGCTCTCGCCTTCCTTTAGTTGGGTGTGAAAAGCAAACTCGCCTTTGCCGTCGACGGCGGCCATAAACGCCCGGCGCTCAGGATTGAACGCCACGTTCATCCAGGCGGGTGCAAAGGGAACAACCTCATAGAACTGCGGGCAGCGAAGATAGAGGGCAAACATTTTCCCGCCGAAGAAATCTCTGACTGCCCCGCCATCGCCCTGATATCGAATGCCAAGTGTCCGACGTATGAAGCTTTTCGCGCCGTCTCCTCCAATAAGATACTTGGCTCTTACGGAGCGCGTGCTCTCGGAGCCGACCTGACTTGCGGTCATGGTCACGGCGTCACCAACGTCTTCGAACCGGGATATCCGCCACCCGTAGTTCACCGAAACCGTAGACAGAGCTTCGGCGTGCTTACGCAGAACTCGCTCGACAAACTTCTGAGAGACACGGTGGGGCAATTCGGCCGCGCTCCAGGATCCTGTCATTGTCAGGATCTTCTCGCGCGCCTCTTTGGCTGAGGGAAGACGAAAGCGCGCCAATTCATGGCGAGCATATCGCGTGAAATATGCGATATCGGTTGGAAAATCTTCAGGCATGCCGAGTGCACGGATCTCATCCGCAAATCCCAGGCGTCGAAAATGCTCCATGGTCCTGGCCTGAGTGGCATTGGCCTGCGGATTAAAAGCCGTCGAAGATTTCTCGTCAAAAAGAACGGTTGAAACGCCTCGGCGGCCAAGCTCATTGGCCAGCATCAGTCCGAATGGACCGCCACCCGCGATAGCGACATCGTAAACTTCGTGAGTCACGGTAAAACCTCCCAAATCCGCTGGCGCGAAAATAGTAAGGAAACCGGACCAATGTCAATCGACTTGATCAATCTCTTTGTTGATTTGACACTCTACATATTTCCCGAGTGCTTCCACCATGAGATCGACCATTGCCGGCCCGAGCTGATCACGCATCTCACCTTCTGCCACCTCCAGGCTTTGATGAAAGGCCTCCAGCCAAACGAAGCCGCTGTCTGTGAAGCATACGAGCTTTGCCCTGCCGTCGGCGGGATCTTGGCGTTTTTCAATGAGGCCGGTTCGTTCCACCTGATCGACCAGTTCACTCATCGATTGCTTTGTGAGAGAGGCGCGTCGCGCGAGTTCAGTGAGCCTGGTCCCGTCCTCGTCGAGGTTTCGGGTTAGATTAATGTGTGCCGCGGTAAGTTCGGAATGCCCTTTGGCTTTCAGATTTTCGATGATCCTGTTCTCGAATATCCTGACGGCCTCATTCATCCGGCGGCCAATGTTGCTCCTGCGCCATGCGTTTCGTAAAATCATTTTATACCACCTCGGAAGCTATCAATTTATACGAGTAAGCCTGCGGCAAGTATTTTTCCAGCCCCTCGATTTAAATTGGTTGACATGTACCGCTCTCACAAAATATAGTCAGGATACCGTACTAAATAAGGCGTCTTGGAGGAGGCTTTATGAAGGCGAGGCTCTTGCGGCCGAAATGGGGACCCACTGTGCTGCACATGGTTCTCGCCACCAAAAGAACAGTCGACTCAATAGGCCACCCGTCGACGTACAGTCAAATCGCTCAGCAGAGCGGAACATAAGAGGAGGATGTCTGAGCAATGGTAAAGGCAAACGGCGCGCGATCACTACAGGATTTGGTCGACGAGAAAGCCAACCTCGTCGAGTATTTTTACAACGACACGCTTGCGCCCCATTACCGGGCGCGTACCGGGCTCACCGCTGCGTTCATTCCGCCGGAATTCACAAACTGGCGCGACGAGCAGCGTGCCTGGCGCGAGACCGCGATCCTGTTCGACCAGTCACACCACATGCCGGAACTGATGCTCAAAGGTCCCGATGCATTTCGTCTGCTTGAAAAGCTCGGCATCAACAGCCTGGCGAATTTTACGATCGACCGCGCCAAGCAATTCGTCGCTTGCACGCCACGCGGCCATGTCATCGGCGACTGCGTCGTCTACAGACTTGCCGAGGAAAAGTTCGAGCTGATCAGCGGCATGCCTGTCCTGAACTGGGTACAGTTTAACGCGGAACAAGGCGGCTACGACGTGACGATCGAGCGCGACGACCCGACGCCTTACAACCCGACCGGCAGGCGCTGGTTCTACCGTTTCCAGTTGGAAGGTCCCAATGCCGGCCTGATCTTCAACGCTGCGGTCGAGGGCGGCGCCCCGGAGATTGCATTCTTCAGAACCGCGAAGGTTAAAATCGGCGGATGCGAAGTGCTCGTTCTGCGGCATGGAATGGCGGGCCATCTGGGAGCAGAGCTTTCCGGACCGTACGAGGACATGGAAAAGGTGCGCGCCGCGCTGCTTAGAGCCGGTGAGGCGCATGGGCTGAAGCAGGGCGGGACGAAGACCTATTTTAGTACGATCTTCGAATTTGGCTGGATGCCTTACCCACTGCCGGGTATCTACACCGGGGAAGAGCTGCGCGATTTTCGCCAATGGCTATCTGGAAACGGTTGGGAAGCGAACGCCCAACTTGGCGGCAGCTTCGTCTCGGATAATATCGAAGATTACTACGTCACCCCGTGGGATCTCGGCTACGGCCATATTCTCAAGTTCGATCATGACTTCATCGGGCGCGAAGCCCTGGAAGCCCTGCCCGTGGAGAAGCGGCGCCAAAAGGTCACGCTGGTATGGAACCGCGACGACGTTGCGGCAATCTTTGCGTCTTGCCTCGGAGACGGGCCACGATACAAGGCTATAGACCTGCCGGTCGCCTATTATGGCTGGCCCCAGTTCGATGAGGTGCGGGGTCGGGATGGCATGCTCGTCGGTCACTCCTGCCATTGCGGTTACAGCAACAACGAAGGCGAAATGCTGTCTCTCGCCATGCTCGACGTCCAAAACGCGACTCCCGGGACGGAAGTGACGCTCACCTGGGGAGAGCCTCGTGGCGGGTCCCGGAAGCCGCATGTCGAACGGCACGAGCAGTTCAAGGTCAGAGCGGTCGTGGCGCCCGTTCCCTATGCAAGTTCCGTTCAAAAGATGAAGCGCGCTGCGATCAGCTGATTATTGCCGGTATTCGCTCAGCGCATCTTCGTCAGAGCGAACACCGGTGTTGTCCTGGCTACGGATACCCTGCGGTCTGCTACTCGGCAACGTTCACATTCTTCTTGCTCAATGAGAATTCGCCTGTCTCGCAGGCGGGATGGGTTTTTATGGCTATGTCGCAAGCAATACATCTCCGAGACCAGAGCGATGTACTGGATGACTTTTCGGTGGAAGTGACGACAAAAGATACCGCACAGCTGGCGGCCATGTCTGGCGCGATCCCCAAAGGCACGATCATCTCGATTCCGTTTCTGTCAACGGAAAGCGATGCCGACCGGATTAGGGCGGCCAAAATGGTCCGACAGGCGGGATACGTACCCTTGCCTCACATTGCCGCCAGACGTCTGGAGTCGGAATCCATGCTATCGGCAATGCTGTCGGCGCTTGTCAATGACGCCCAGGTGAGCCGATTGCTCCTAGTCGCGGGCGATGCCGACCCTCCCAAGGGCCCGTTCTTGGATACCGCTACGATCTTACGTAGCGGTATCCTCGAACAGCATGGGATCAGCAATGTCTCGATAGCCGGGCATCCGGAAGGACACCCGGTCCAGAACGCTGCCATGCTCACCAGTGCGCTGCTGGAAAAGCGACTAATCATGGAAGCAGCAAATATCGAGTGGTCGATTTTCACTCAGTTTGCGTTCGCATCGGAACCCGTACTTGCCTGGATAGGTGAACTGCGTCGATTGGGTATCGAAGTCCCGATCCACATCGGTATTCCTGGCCCGGCAAGCGTCAGAACGCTATTGAAATTTGCAGCGGTTTGCGGCGTTTCCGCATCCACATCCGTCCTCAAGAAGTACGGTCTATCGATCACTCAGTTGTTGTCGAGCGCGGGGCCAGACGCTCTGGTCAATGAGTATGCTACCGGCTTGAGCAACGCCGAATATGGCGATGTTCGTCTGCATTTCTATCCGTTTGGAGGACTACACAAAACAGTGGACTGGTTGCAAGAGTACCGGACGCGACCTTCCTAAGGCGCCGATGTGATTGTCAGGACGCCTGACTAGACTGGAGCATTTCCGACTCGGACAACACGGATAGGCGGTCCATGTATGCGGAGAAAACTTGACGTATTAGTACGGTTTCCGTACCAATACTAGCGGAGGAAGTGGCGCTTCAGCGTCAAGGCGCCCGGACGCTTTTCCGGTTGGGAGGGAAAAAAATGACATTTTCGAAATCGACGTTGTATCTCGTCGCATCGGCTGCGTTTTTCGTAACCGGCACGCTCGCTCAAGCCGAGACGATCAAGGTCGGCGTTATCGCTACATTCTCCGGGCCAAACGCAATCTGGGGCAAGCAATTCCGCGAAGCGATCGATGTCTATGTCGCGCAGCACGGAGACGAGGTTGGCGGTCACAAAATTCAGTTCATCTACAAGGACGTTGGCGGACCCAACGCCGACGCCAGCAAGGCAGCGGCCCTGGAACTTCTTGTCCGCGACGGCGTGAAGTATCTTGCTGGATTTGACTTCACCCCCAATGCCGTTGCGGTCGCTCCCCTGACAAAGCAGGCAAAGGTGCCGGCGGTGATTTTCAATGCCGCGACATCATCGATCAACAAGCAGTCGGACTTCTTTCTCCGCACAAGTTTTACGTTGACGCAGCTCGCTCAACCGGCAGCCGAGTGGGCGGCCAAAAATGGCTCCAAGAAAGTCGTGACTGCCGTTTCGGATTACAATCCCGGCATTGATGCAGAAACGGCCTTCTCCGCCTCTTTTGAGAAAGACGGCGGGGCGGTTCTCGAAAAGATCCGAATGCCGCTTCAGACCAATGATTTCGCGCCATTCATGCAGCGTATCAAGAGTTCCGGTGCCGATACCGTCTTCACTTTCCTGCCGGTGGGCCCTGCGACGTTCGCTTTCACCAAGGCCTATAATGAAAATGGCCTGAAAGCTGCTGGCGTTTCTTTCCTTGGCGGTGGCGAGACCGACGAGACCACACTTGATGCGCTTGGAGACCAAGCTATCGGCCTGGTGACCGCATACCACTACTCCGATGTCCACGATTCTGCGCTGAACAAAAGCTTTGTCGCAAAACTGCAGGAACTTCATCCGGGCTCGCGCGCCAACATGGCATCAATCGGCGCCTATGACGGCGCGGAGTTGATCTACCGGATGATCAAGGCTGCAGGGTCTGACGGCACAAAAGCCATCGAGGCGGCCAAGGGCATGGAATGGGAAAGCCCACGCGGGCCGGTGAAGATGGATCCGGTCTCACGGACGGTGGTGCAGAATGTCTATCTTCGGCGTGTTGAAAAAGGCGCGGACGGCAAACTGGTCAATCGGGAGTTCGCGACTGTCCCGAACGTACCGGACCTCGGCTTCAATCCCTGATCCACGGTGAGCGCGGCGGGAGTTTTCCGCCACGCAACGCCCGACCTCGCAAATCTCAGGTTAGAGAATGTCCCTCATTCTAAGTATCGTCGTCGATGGCGTCGCCTACGGGATGATATTGTTCATGATTTCCGTCGGGCTTTCGATCACGATGGGGCTCATGCGCATTATCAACCTCGCGCACGGCGGGTTTGCCCTGCTTGGCGGCGCAGCCGTTCATCTGCTCACCACACGTCTGGACGTAGCGTTCATTCCGGCGTTCCTCGTCGCCGTTCTTGCGGTTGTCCTCGTTTCCGTGCTTCTCGAGCGGCTGCTCTATCGCCACATCTATGGCTTCAACGAGCTGGGCCAGGTGTTGGCGACCATTGGAATCGTCTTCATCATGATCGCAACCGTCAATCTGTTCCTGGGCTCCACGATCCTGCCGCTTGGCGCCCCGGCGATTTTCACGACACCGATCGATCTCGGGTTCAGGACGCTACCGTTCCACCGGCTGGTCGTTATCATTTCCGGTTTGCTTGTGCTGGCCGGTCTCTGGTTGCTGATGGAAAAAACAAGGTTCGGCATCTACTTGCGCGCAGCTGTCGACAACAGGATTGCGGCCGCCTCGCTCGGCATCAACACGCCGCTCGTCTATCTCGTTGCATTCGCCACCGGCGCCGGTCTCGCGGCGGTAGGAGGTATACTCGGTGCGGAACTGCTTCCGATCGAGGCCTACTATCCGCTTCGTTATATGGTGCTGTTCCTGATTGTTGTGTCTGTGGGTGGACTTGGCAGCATTTCCGGCTCCTTCCTTGCTTCGATTAGCCTTGGTATTCTCGATACTGCTGGTCGCTATCTATTGCCGGGCATTGGTACCATCTTCTTTTTCGTGGCGATTGTGGTGTTGCTCGCGCTTCGGCCCAACGGTCTGATGGGGAAAGCGCAATGATGGACCCCGTCCTTTCGACGTCGCCGAGGCGCGCGCCGACCGCCCTGAGCTTCCTCATCCCGTCCATTTCCGTCGTGGTCGGTGCGAGCCTTGCCTTTCTGATATTCCCGTACGACCTGTCGTTTCTAACCCGGATCGTCATCATGATGATCTTCGTCGTGTCATTCGACCTCATTCTCGGGCAGGCGGGAATAGCAACACTTGGTCACGCGGCCATGTATGGATGCGGCGCCTATGCCGCGGGACTAATTTCGCTTCACCTGTCGCCCGACCCGCTGCTCGGGCTCCTGGTCGGTGCCGTGGCGGGCGCAGTGATGGCGTGGATTTCCGGGCTTGTCCTGCTTCGCACCCACGGCATAACTCTGTTGATGATTTCGATAGCCGTGACCATGGTTCTTCAGGAGACCGCATCCCAGGCACGTTGGCTAACGGGCGGCGCCGACGGCCTGGCCGGCATCACGGTTGGACCGCTGCTGGGGCTGTACGAATTCGATTTTGTTGGACAGGTCGCCTTCATCTACAGCGTGTCCATTCTTGCGGCCGTTTTACTGCTCTGTCAGGTTCTGATCGGCTCCCCGTTTGGGCTCGCTCTTCGAGGAATTGAAGGCAGCGCCAGCCGGATGCGCGCAATCGGTACGCCGGTCTATCGCCGAAAGGTGACGGTCTACGTTATCGCCGGCGCTATTGCCGGAATTGCCGGCGCCCTTGCGGCCCAGGTGACAGGCCTGGTTGGCATCGAAGTGTTCAATTTCTCCTTGTCTGCCGACGTTATGGTGATGCTGATCCTGGGAGGAGCCGGACGGCTGTATGGCGCGCTGGTCGGGACATTGCTCTTCATGGTGGTCCATCATGTCGCGGCAAGCATCGATCCCTTGAACTGGCTCTTCGTGATCGGCTTCATGCTTCTCATCGTGGTCTTCGTGCTCCCAAAGGGTCTAGTTGCTCTTCCAGGTCGCTTGGCGCGATTGCTCAGGAGGACGTCATGAACGACGGGCTTTCCATTGTTGGGCTTTCGAAAAATTTCGGAGGCCTGCAGGTCGCCCGGGACCTGACTCTCACGTTGCCGCGGGGCTCGCGCACCGCACTGATCGGGCCAAATGGTGCCGGCAAGACGACTTTCGCAAATCTCCTGACCGGTGTCCTGAAGCCGACATCGGGCAAGATCGTGCTGAACGGTCAGGATATAGGATCCCTGAGCGAATCGGCTCGGGTGAGGGCAGGCGTCGCGAAAACCTTCCAGATAACCAACCTGTTTCGCGACCTGACCGTTCGCGAAAACCTGCGGCTGCCGATACTGGAGCGGGAAGGCCGCACGCATCAGTTCTTTCGTCGGGCGGACGGGTGGAGCGATATCGAGGCTGAGATCGCCCGGTTGATGCAGGATCTCAATATCCAGCCGCTGGCAGACAAGCCGGTGCGTGGACTGGCTTACGGGCAGCAGCGGCTGGTGGAATTGGCACTGACACTGGCGGTGAAGCCGAAGGTTCTTATCCTGGACGAGCCGGCGGCAGGCGTACCCTCCACCGAAAGCCATTTCATCGTGGAGGCCATCAAGCGGCTTCCGCAGGATCTGTCGGTCCTCATCATCGAGCATGACATGCAGTTAGTGTTCGAGGTCGCAGACCGTATCATCGTGCTGGTGAATGGCGCGATCCTGATGGAGGGAACGCCCGACGAGGTTGTCGCCAACAAGCAGGTTCGCGAACTCTACCTGGGAGCGGGCCATGTCTGACATTCTCCTCGAACTGGACGGTGTCGTGGCCGGCTATGGCGATACCCATATCATCCGCAATGTTTCGATCCGCATTCCAAAAGGCGAGCGGCTGGCGATCGTTGGGAGAAACGGCGTCGGTAAAACCACCTTGCTCTCCACGATCATGGGCCAGACACGGCAACACGCCGGAAGCATTAAACTCAGGGGGGCGGCGATCGATACGCTCGCCTCGCATCAGAGGGCGAGACTGGGGATTGGCATCGTGCCGCAGACCCGCGACATTTTCGGATCGTTGACGGTCGAGGAGAACCTGGTTGCGGGACTTCGGAATGGATCGACTCTGGAAGAGGCTTACGATCTGTTTCCTCGGCTGAAGGAGCGTCGTTCCAACGGCGGGCGCCAGCTTTCCGGAGGCGAACAGCAAATGCTGTCGATTGCCCGTGCTCTTCTGGGAAAGCCGGAAATCATTTTGCTGGATGAGCCGCTGGAGGGGCTGGCACCGGTTATCTGCGAAATGCTGATGGACGTTTTCCACAAGCTGGCCGATCAGGGCCACACGATCGTTCTGGTGGAACAGCATGTCGGCCTGGCACTCAAGTTTGCAGAGCGCGTCATTGCGCTCGACCAAGGCAAGATCGTCTTTGAGGAAGAGGCGGCAAAACTGGCCGCCAATCGCACCGAACTCGACCGCTTTATCGGTCTTTCCGCCCAATAAACCGGCGCGGACGGCAGACCAGGCACGATGGCCTTCCATGAGCTCAGCGGGCTGAAGCATTTGTCGGGAAAGCCCGATGAGCATCTATTGAAGAGCCCTAACAGATACGGGGATAGAATGAAGAACTATGTCTTGACGGTTGCCTGCCAAACCACACGTGGCGTTGTCGCGGCGATTTCCGGCTTCCTCGCGGCCAAGGGTTGCAACATCGTCGACAGCTCGCAGTTCGATGACCGGGACACCGGCAAGTTCTTCATGCGCGTCAGCTTCATCTCCGAAGAAGGCGTGTTGCGGCCCGAGCTGTCGGAAGGCTTCATGACGGTAGCGGACAAATTCGGCATGGAATGGGATATTTTCGATGCGCAAGAGCGCATGAAAGTGCTTCTCATGGTGTCGCGTTTCGGCCATTGCCTCAACGACCTGCTGTATCGCTGGAAGATCGGTGCGCTGCCGATCGACATCGTTGGCGTGGTGTCAAACCATTTCGATTACCAGAAGCTGGTGGTCAATCACGACATCCCCTTCCACCACATTCCGGTGACCAAGGCCAACAAGCCGGAGGCGGAGGGACGCATCATGGCGCTGGCCGAGAGCACCGGCACTGAGCTGATCGTACTCGCCCGTTACATGCAGATCCTCTCCGACGAGTTGTGCCAGAAAATGTCCGGGCGGATCATTAATATCCATCATTCCTTTCTGCCGAGCTTCAAGGGCGCCAATCCCTACAAGCAGGCCTATACGCGCGGCGTCAAGCTCATCGGCGCGACGGCCCATTACGTCACTGCCGATCTAGACGAAGGGCCGATCATCGAGCAGGACATCGTGCGCATCACGCATGCGCAGTCGGCCGAAGACTATGTCTCCCTAGGTCGTGACGTGGAGGCACAGGTGCTCGCCCGCGCCATCCACGCACACATCCACCATCGGACCTTTATCAATGGAAATCGCACCGTCGTCTTCCCGCCGAGCCCGGGAAGCTATGCCTCCGAGCGCATGGGCTGACCCGGCAGCGAAGACAGTTGCACCGTTTGCATCCAAGAGGAGAAGACCATGCGCGAGCCGTTTATCTACAAAGGCACTATTCCTCGCATCGTGTTCGGTGTGGGGACGATCTCCATGGTGGCCGAAGAACTGCATTACCTCGATCGGCGTAAGGCCCTTGTCCTGTCGACTCCATTCCAGGAAAAGGATGCGCAGCGCCTTGCCGAACAGTTGGGATCCGCCTGTGCGGGGCTCTTCAACGGTGCCATGATGCACACGCCCGTCGACGTGACGATCGAAGCGCTTCGCGTCTTCTCTGACAAGGGCGCGGACTGTGTCATTTCCTTGGGCGGTGGTTCGACGATCGGGTTGGGAAAGGCGATCGCCTACCGAACCGATGCGCCCCAGTTGGTCATCGCCACAACCTATGCCGGATCGGAAGTGACCCCGATCCTCGGGCAGACAGAAAACGGCATCAAGACCACCGTGCGTGATGCATCAATTCTACCGGAAACGGTGATTTACGACCCTGAGCTAACGTACGACCTTCCTGTCAACATGACGGTGACGAGCGGCCTCAACGCCATGGCCCATGCCGTGGAAGGACTTTATGCGCAGGATCGCAACCCGGTTTCCTCAATGATGGCGATGGAGGGCATAGCCGCCTTGCACGAGGCACTGCCTGCCATCGTGGGTGATCCCCGAAATCCCGCGGCCCGCACCGATGCCCTCTACGGCTCCTGGCTCTGTGGCGTTGTTTTGGGTGCGGTCGGAATGGCACTGCATCACAAGATCTGCCACACGCTGGGCGGCAGCTTCGACCTGCCGCATTCGGAAACGCACGCTATCCTTCTTCCTCATACAGTGGCGTATACGGAGGCGGCGGTACCGCACCTGCTGGAACCTGTTGCCGCTTTATTGGGGACGGATCGCGCGGCGCCTGGGCTTTACGATTTCGCGCTCGGCATAGGCGCCCCGACCAGGCTCCAAGATTTCGGACTGGCCGCCGAGGATCTGGACAAAGCCACAGATATTGCCATGCGAAACCCTTACTGGAACCCCCGGCCTCTGGAAGCTACGGCAATCCGAGAGATGCTTCAGATGGCATGGGAAGGGGCGAGGCCGGCTTCGTCGTGAACCCGGAGGCCAGAGTGATCCACATCAGGAACCAGGTCCGCGCCTTTTTAGCAGGTAGGCTTCGGGATGAAGGCAAGCCAATTCTCACTCGAAAGGAACAGGTATGACAAATTATTTCACCGAAGAAGCTTCCGTCGAGGCGGTAAACGGGCGCATGGCCTCCGACATCGATCCTCGCGTGAGGGAGGTCATGACCTTGCTTGTGAAGCATCTACATGCCTTCATCAAGGAAGCGAAGGTTTCGCAACAGGAATGGGAAACCGCAATTCGGTTTCTCACGGAGACCGGCAAGATTTGTTCGCAAGAACGGCAGGAATTTATCCTGCTATCCGACACGCTAGGCGTATCCATGTTGGTGGATGCGATCAACAACAGGAGGCAACCGGGCGCAACGGAAAACACCGTGCTTGGACCGTTCCATGTCGCCGGGGCTCCCCGTGTTGCGATGGGCGATCGCATCACGCTTGACGGGAAGGGCGAGAGCTGTGTCTTCGAAGGCACTGTGGTCGATCTGGACGAACATCCGATCGAGGGTGCAATCATCGATGTTTGGTCAGACAATGCCGAAGGCTTTTACGATGTGCAGCAACCTGACATCCAGCCTAAATGGAACAACCGCGGAACCTTCGTGACCGGCTCCGATGGACGCTACAGCTTCGTCGGAATCAAGCCCGTCTCATACCCCATTCCCGCAGATGGGCCTGTGGGCCAGATGCTGAAGCATCTTGGCCGGCATCCCTATCGGCCTGCACATATGCACTACATCGTCACGGCCGCCGGCTTCCAGAAACTGGTAACCCATACGTTCGTCGGCGACGATAACTATCTTTCATCCGACGCCGTCTTCGGTGTCAAAGCCACGTTGATCGCGCCGTATGAGCGTGTGCTCGGCGGTGGAACCGTCTGGCGTTCGCCATTCGATTTTGTTCTTAACCCACTGTAAGGCGGCCGAGATGCCAAATATGAAGATTTACGTGGATCGATCACTGCCAGAGCAGTCTCAACTGAACATTGAGGCCGCTCTGGTGCCGCTTAGCAAATTGTTATGCGAAAGGCTGGACGTCAACATCAACGCCTGCCAGTTTGCTGTCATTCCAGTCTACGCGATGGCCAACCTCCCGGCGGTGAACCTCGAGCTTTTCCTCCTGCCGAAAGCAGAACGGACGCGTCAGAAACTCATGGATCTTGCCAGGGAAATCCAGCAATTGGTCGGGGACGCTGCGATCACACAAGTTGCCGTTCGGATTTCCCAGCTCGACCCTGCGACGTTCATAGCCTTGAAGTGACTCGCCGGTCGGGGACCGTGCTTCGCAGGTTCGATTCCTGTCAAGGCGTGGGGTTCGAAGACGGTCGAGCAAGTGGGATGAGCGCTACTAGCCATGTGATAACCGGCCTTGGCGCCCCTTCTGCGAGAAACGGGCGCCAAGGCGCTACGTGAATGCGTCGTGAGCGTGTTGTTCCCGCGCAGATCAGGGTCTCAGGTCATTTAGTTGATCGCACCCTTCTGCGATGCGGGCCGTGGAGGAGCGCCATAGGTGAGGTCGAAATCGCCTGGAGGGAGCAGGGCGGCCCCGTCGTCGAATGCCCCGCAAGTTCCGATGGGTTATGGTACCAAAATTCTCCATCGGGCAGTCTGTCGGTGTGAACGCCCGACAAAATGCGTGCCCCTGTCGAGAGCCTTCGTTCGCTTGCCCGATGAACGGTTCACTCGCCGGCTTGTCGGACTGGGTATTCTTCTGGGAGTTCCGCCGGAGCGATGATCTCGAAATCCGCGGGCATGGCGTGCTGATCGGTTCCCAGGAGCGCCAGCGTCCAATAGTCAGAATCCTCCCCGAAGATCGTGGAGACCCGAACGATCGTTGGTCGTCCGTCGAAATACTTCGAGGACTTCGCCCAGTAAAATGCATTCGGAACCAAACTCGCTGCAACCATGACGCCTACTCCCGTGACCTGTGGACGATAGCAGAAACCCTGGAAATGAGAATGCCTCAGCTTGTCCAGGTAGTGGAAAATGATCGCTCGTCGACCTACCCGCTTCCGATGCGCGTCTTCGCACGACGACCTTCCGGCGCGAAGACGCGGCACGGCTCCGAAGCCGCCGTTCGTCGTCGGGCAGAACCTTCAAATGGGCGGCTCGAGCTGCAGACACGAAAGCTTGTCTCGCCCTAGTGGGCCTCAGTTCGCCTTGAAGCGACCGCAGACATGTGAGACGACACGATTTCCTGTTTCCTTGTTGAGCGTGTGAAATCGAACCTTTTCGCTCTCGCTTGTCGCCGGACTCATTGCCACGGGACATGTAACCAGCGACAGCTTGAGATAGCCCTTCCAGTAGGCGCGCGGCATGGCTGGTCTCCTCAGCTCGCTTTACGCTGCACGGCCAGGATGCAGGTGGCATCCCTGTTGTCACCTTCAGTTTGAATTGCTAAGTGCAAAAAAATATGTCAAAAATCCTCTTAATGCAAAACTCGATGATTCCCATGAGGGCCCAATGATCAGTGATGAGCGACGTTTCGAGTTTGAATCCGCGATCCGTCGGGACGTACCCCGCGACCTACTCGTCGAAATTGAACATCAATTTGGGATGGCCGCCCAACAGGCAGAGGCCGCGGTAAGCGGGTCACAGGCCGCAGTCACCCATGGGGTGGCGCTCTCAAGGCGGCGCGCAAGCCGAGCAACCGGTCTCGTCCGGTTTCAAATTATCGATGAGATGTTCGAGCAGATGCTCAATCGCCATGGCGCAGAATTCGTCAAATCGGTTCCGATCGAACAAGGCCCTGATGAAATCAAAGACGCGCCAGTTTATCTGACCACCGGCCGTTTTGGCCATACAATGATCGGTTTTGCATCCCATCGTGAAGTGGATGATCTGCCGATCAAGAATACGACCCGATCTGCTTTGTGCAATCAAAACCGCGGACTGTCATACGACCTGTTTCATCCGCCAGAGATGTTTACCGACCGAGAACGTTTTGTCGTCATTATGGTCCGTCGTGATGCCCACGCTCTTGGAAAGATAGCGTCAATTACGGTCTGCGTTGCAGACGCACGATCGCAATCGTTCTTGTTTCAGGCTGATATCAAGGACTTCCTGGCTGGTTACGGATCGCTAGCGCAACCGGCGGCCAAGGCCTTCTCCCTTAAACAGGTGAAGAAGTCATTCAAGGCCTCCAAAAAGGACGGCCCCGCGGATGAGAAGAAAGGCAATGAAAATTAGGAACGACCGTGCGTAGTGGAGTGCAAAGTTTTGTTGGCGCGAGATTGGCTGAAGCGAGGCAAGCGAGAGGAATAACTTCCCGCAAGGCGCTGGCCGATCTGATGCAGCGCGCTGCGAGCACAGTCATCCGTTGGGAAGAGGGTGAAACCGCGCCGGAACCCGCTGCCTTGACCGAATTGGCTTCGGTCCTCAGATTGCCAGAGGACTTCTTTTTGACTGCCCGCCGCGAAGGTAGTGGCCTGTCGTTTTTTCGCTCGTTTGCCGGTGCTTTGCGCGGCGACCGCTTGTCACAGCAAGTCAGGTTGGCATGGCTCGAGGATGTTACGGCGGTGGCTGAACATTACGCCCACCTTCCCGAGATAAATGTTCCCGATCTCCTGCAGGGGCGTAACTTTCGCAATCTCCGCGATGAGGACATCGAGGCGTACGCTCAAGCAGCAAGAGAGCATTGGGGCCTGGGCCTTCGCCCTATTCTCAACATGGTCGAGCTGCTGGAGCGAATTGGCGTCGTAGTCGCCAGCGAACCGATGGAAACCGATCAATTGGATGGGCTGAGCCGTTGGGGATCGGATGGTCGCCCATACGTACTGCTTGCCAGCGACAAGCAGTCTTTTTCCCGACGCCAATTCGATGCCGCTCATGAACTAGCCCACCTGGTGCTGCACCGAGCAGTGACCGAAGAGGAATTCGTCGAGAACTTCAAAGCCATTGAAGACCAGGCTCATCGTTTTGCGTCCGCTTTCTTGCTCCCGGCAAGCCAATTCAGTGTTGAAATCGACACCGCTGCTATCTGGGAACTGGAGCGCCTGAAGGCGCGTTGGAAAGTTTCGATCAAGGCACAAATTATGCGTCTGCAGCGGCTTCAGATTCTGGACAAAAGCTCTGCAACTCGTCTCTACAAAATCTACAGTGCGAAAGGCTACTCCAGGCGGGAGCCGTTTGACGATGTTTGGCCGATGCAGGAACCGACATTGCTCGCGGATGTGTTCAAGGCATTGGTCGATGCGGGGCAAGTCACCAAAGAGGATTTGCGCGAAGATCTACCGCTGTTTCCGCACGACGTTGAAAGTCTGACAGGTCTACCATCCGGATGGCTGAGCTTGCAGGCTGCGAGAATCGTGGAGCTTAAGCCCGTCGTGACGCCGCGTGACAACCTCGGTGGGGTTCGCGGAGAAGTAGTGCCGATCAAACGGAACGGTGACTGATAACCACATTTCGGTCCAGTTTGCATTTTCAGCCGCTTGTTAAATATGGGAAATCATTGTTGAACGGGTAATTCTCCCGCCCTGTCGACGGTTCGAATCCGTTCAAGAATGCACTCGAACCGGTTGGTCGGATGGCAGTGGAACTCCGCTATCTGCGCTCGGAAATCTATCGCTGGCTGAAGCGGATCCACCGATCAAGTGGCTCACCCCATTCGATCGCTTCAAGGCCTGAATACCGGGCCGTCGAATGACGCGCAAAGATGCGCCTCTCAAGGTGGCGACCCCGTCGACACTTTGAATCGGCGCAGACTAAACAACAGGACAGCGGCGGCGAAGATTGCGACCAAAGAAGCAATCTCAATTACGGTTCGAAATCCGTAGGCCCGTGCTATTACCCCTACGGAGGGGCCGGCCAACCCGCCGCTGATCACTATTGTGTTCCAATAGATTGCCGTTGCATATGCCGGGCGAGCTTCAGCTTGCGATTGGACGAAGCTGGTACCAAGGCTGGCATAAGGCACGTAGTACAGCCCCTCCCTTGTCGCACCGACAACATCGGCGGATAGCTCTGGACCATGGTAACGAGCAAACAACGCTGTGGCGATCAATGGCGTCCGAATCCCGAACCAGGCGAGTGCTGCTTGCCCTGCGCCTCGCATTTGCGCCAATCCATTTCTGAGAACAGACATTTGAAGCAAGCTCCACACATGATTGTGTGATCATGGTAATTACAACGGAAGGAAGAGCAGGTCCGTTTAAAACGGACCTGCCAGAGGAAGGTATCCTCAGTTGGCGACGAAAGAGAGGTTCCACAGGACTTTGCCATGGGAGATTGTCGGAGCGGAGGTCTGCGTGCAGGTAGGGGCCCGAGTTCCACCTGAAATGGCGACCCAAGCCGGCGTTCCGGCAAGTGAAAGCGCTTGGCCGGTAGCAGGATCATAGTTGACGCTCAATGAGGCTCTGCACGTCCGAGCCGGAACGACACCTCTGGTCACATCGAAACGAAACGTCATGAAGCCGTCGATGGTGTTGCCTTGCACCGTAAAGACAACTGACGCTCCATTAGAGATGCTGGAGGGGAAGTTGGGCGTGCAGCCGACGCATCTGATACTGCCGACATTCGCAGTACCGGATGTGCTGTTGTTTTTGATTGTCACCTCAGCCGTGGCAGCAAGAGCCATAGCAGGAATTGCCGCTGCCATGACGGCAGCGACAATCAATTTTCGAAAAAGCATGGTCATTTCTCCAAGTGTCACAATATTTTCTTTGGACGCGTCAGGTTATGCCGGGTGTTGAGCATCGCTCACACAAGAGCTTGAACAACCGGGCGGAGAACTCGCATCTGCCGTTTCAATGCGCCAGGGATTCCGATCAATCGGGAGCCTGCAACATTTTGTTTCGCTGTTCTCCGCTGTTCGCAATCTCTTCGTTCCAGATCGCACAAAACCTTCTGCCAACCAAATTCGCAGTCACCGACTGCAAGCCATGGCCCAGTGGAAAGCCGTCAGCGGCCAGCTCGTCTGAAACTGTCCGCACGGGCCTTGACTCGCCTGCCATTCAAATTTCCGCCGATCGCCATCCATAGCCGTCGATAGCCGCTGAAATTATGAGGGTGCAAAAAGCGGAAGATGGTCCCCTATCGAATACTCTTGTACTCTGCCGCCGAGTACTGGCGGGCGACGCTGCCTCAATCGACGACCGTGCCGAACACGTCGAGTCCGAGTAGCTTTACGTTTTGGAAACATCCCAGCACATCGGTCCGATCAGGAAGACAAGCTGAAAAGCCGCTAGAATTTCTAGCGGCCCTTTTGATCGCAGAGGCTTGGGAGTCAAATTACTCTGCGGCGAACTGTTGAGGGCTAAGACGCAGCGCAGCTGCGCGACGGTGGCCTTCCAGTTGCTCGGTGGCACTTTGGCGAATAGCTGCCGGAGCTACGGCAGCGACTCCACGCTCGTCGAGCCACTGGTGCGTGGCAATCTTGACGTATGAGCCAACCCAAAGGCCACCCGTATAGCGACCGGCTGCCATCGTTGGCAGGGTGTGGTTCGTACCGCAGCACTTGTCAGAGTACACAACGCTGGCCAGTTCGCCGATAAAGATCGAACCGTAGTTGCGGAGCTTCTTTGCGGTCGCCTGAGGGTCACGGGTGTGAACCTGAAGATGTTCAGTGGCGATGTAATCGGAGTAGGCGATCATCGTCTCTTCGTCTTCGACGACGGTCACTTCGCCGTAGTCCTTCCACGCAACGCTGGCAACCTGAGCGGTCGTCAAGGTTTCGAGCTGCTTTTCGACTTCCTTGATCGTCTCTTCAGCAAGCTTACGGTCCGTCGTAACCAGCCCTACACGGGTGCGCACGTCATGCTCAGCCTGAGCCAGCATATCGGTCGCGAGGGTTGCGGGGTTGGCGGTCTCGTCAGCGACGATGAAGATTTCGCTTGGGCCTGCAAGCTGGTCGATACCGACCTGACCAAAGACCTGCCGCTTTGCTTCGTTTACAAACGCATTGCCCGGACCGACGATCTTGTCGACGGCAGGAATCGTTTCAGTACCGTAGGCCATTGCAGCAATCGCCTGGGCTCCGCCGACGCGGAAGATTCGGTCTGCACCGGCGAGATGGCAGCCGGCAATCATAGCCGGATGGGCATTCGGTGGAAGGCACGCGATGACCTGGTCACACCCGGCGACTTTTGCAGGG
Organism: Rhizobium sp. NZLR1; assembly: GCF_017357385.1. Taxonomy (NCBI): domain Bacteria; kingdom Pseudomonadati; phylum Pseudomonadota; class Alphaproteobacteria; order Hyphomicrobiales; family Rhizobiaceae; genus Rhizobium; species Rhizobium sp. NZLR1. Next base: position 27,906 of record NZ_CP071635.1, read on the forward strand.
ACAACCGTCATGACGGGTGCCGAGAGGAGCGGATAGCGACCACCCGGGACATAGCAGCCAACGATTTCTATCGGGATGACGCGATGGCCAAGGTGCAGCCCCGGAAGCGCCTCAATTTCCAGCGGGAGTATCGTGCCCAGCTGCGCTTCGGCGAAGCGACGGACGTTTGCAATGGCAAACTCGGTGTCTTCGCGAGTTTGCGGGTCGAGATCGGCGATAGCCTTGAGCTTCTCTTCGTGAGTAACTTCGAAGTTGGTCACGTTGGCCTTATCGAACGCGACAGAGTATTCGCGAACGGCGGCGTCGCCATGCTTACGGACATTCGCAATTATATCCTTTACGGTCTTTTCGACAGGAGCCGTATCCGAGACAGCATCTCGGGTCGGTTCCTTGACCCGTATAAACTTACCTTTCAGCGCATCGAGACGCGACGTCATCAAAACCTCCTATGTGGGATGATCCTGATGAGCATCGTGAAACTTTGGCACCCTCGCAATTGCCCACAAACCACGTGTTCATTATAATCACCACTTCAGTAGTCGCTAGCTCCACGCAGGTATCTCGATTGTGGCGAAGGTGGCATTCTCAGGCGGTGCAATAAAGGGAACCGATAATTGCCAAAGATTGGTAGTAAGCTCCGGGAACTGCGCCGCCGCCGCGATCTCGGTGTGAGGGAGTTGGCGGCGCGCTCAGGAATTTCACATTCGACGATTTCGCTTATCGAGCGAGACAAGATGAGCCCTTCAATAGATACGCTCGGCGCGGTATTGGACGCTCTAGGAACGACCCTTCCGGGATTTTTTTCCGATCTCCAATCCAGCCTGCCATATTCTCCATTCTATTCGTCTGAGAACTTGGTGGAGATTGGAAAGGTTGAAACAATTTCATATCGTGTCATCGGCCTCGATCATCCCAATCGACAATTACTAATGTTACACGAGCGCTATGCACCCGGGGCTGACACCGGCGAAGAGTTTACGCATGCGGCACAAGAGGCAGGCATGGTCCTTTCCGGAGTGGTCGAAATCACCGTCGGTAACCAAAAAAAGGTTCTGAAGCCGGGTGACGGCTACTACTTCGATAGTCGCCTTCCACATCGCTTTCGAAACCTACATGATGGACAGAGTGAAATCTTGAGTGCCATTACCCCTCCGACATACTAACGTGGCTGTCATCTATTGCTGGTGAGTATAGTCACCGGGGACGTTATCCCTGCTTCCCTAAGTCGGAAAACCTGCTTTTCTAGGTCGATAACAAAAAGGGGAGCGTCCTATGGTTTTTTGCAAAGCTACTTTCATCGCGTCAACTGTTCTCGCGGCTAGCGGTTTCCATAGCCGCGTGATCTGACAAGTGTATCCCGGGGCGGGAACTTCCAAAAGGCACGGCGCAAGATCTTCTTCGAGCCGGCTCGTGCAGTTTTCCCCTTCGCCACTTCGATGGACGAGACCCGTGCTGACCTTGTTCTTTGCGGGGCCAAGCCAAAGAACATTGGCGCGCCAAAAGTTCTCGACAACTCGAGAAAATATCGGTCCCGCGAACGCGGCTGCAGGGTTTCCTTTTATCGTGGGAACGATGCTCATCGCGGGCTCCAATGAATACCAAGCGAGCCTAGCAGAACATAGTTTTCCGGCGGAGCGTCTTTTCTCTCCGGAAAGCTCAAAAAGACGGCCAAAGGCCAGCAGTACTCTCCAACGCCGTTGGAAAGTTTGGTGTTGAGAGCCCGTACTGGGCCAATCGATGAAAAGGGGAATAGCAATGTTTAAGAGACTTATTGCTTCGGCGCTGGTAGCGTCGTCTGTAGCTAGTTCTGCGATGCCGGCAAATGCAGCAAAAGATGGCGTCACGCTCGGTTTCGCTGTGGCGTTCACGGGTTGGGAAGCAGCTTACGATGGTGAAGCCACCAAGATGGCTCAGCTGTGGATCGAGCAGCGAAATGCAAAGGGCGGGCTTCTCGGCCATCCGATCAAACAAATCCAGCAAGATACGAAGTCCGACCGCGTCGAAGGTGCCAAAGCGGGCCAGGCGATGGTTCAGGGCGGCGCGGATGTTGTTCTGGTGACGGCCGACTATGACTACGGCGCTCCGGCGGCTCTGCAGGCACAGAAGGCGGGGCTCATTTCGGTCTTTCTCGGCGCGTCTGATCCTAAGGCAGGTGTAGCAGGCGTCGGCAAGCTTTCGTTCACTGCCAACAATGCCGGTCAGGTTGAAGGCGCAACGATGGCCGAATGGGGCATCAACAAGCGTGGCTTCAAGAAGGGCTATGTCCTTGTGGACAACCTGCTCGAGTACAACAAGTCGTCCTGCGCCGGTTACGAGTGGGCGTTCCCGCTTCATGGCGGCACCATTGTCGCCAAGGACGAGTTCAAGAACGCTGACGCTTCGATCAGTTCGCAGGTCACCCGCCTCGCCAATGCGGTTCGCGACGAAGGCGTCGACAACGTAATGCTTTGCTCGGTTACGCCTGGCGGTGCCAGTGCCATCAAGCAGATCCGTGCAGCCGGGATTAACATCCCTATCCTCAGCAACACGGGCATGGATGGTCTCTATTGGAACAGTGCAGTTCCGGACCTCAAGGACTTCTACGTGCCTGTACAGGCAGTATTCTCCGGCGATCCGCGCCCCGAGGTCGAAGCGCTGACGAAGGCGTATGAAGCAAAATACGGTGGCCGCCCCGCGACGCAGTATGCTTACCCGATTTATGCGTGGCTGGACCTTTACGCGCAGGCAGTAACGAAGGTCGGTTCGACTGATGCCGAAAAGGTAGTTGCCGAGATGAATACCTACAAGGAGGTTCCGACGGTTCTTGGTACGCGCTCCTTCTCTGACCTCGTTCACATCCAGACGCAAATCCCGATGTTCGTTACCGAGATCAAGGACGGCAAACAGAACGTCATTGAGGAAGTGAAGATAAGCCAAGATATTCCAAACGACGTTCTCTACCGCCTGAAGAAGTAAAGGCGTAGAACTGGGCACGCCGGTTAACTGGCGTGCCCCTACAAAAAAAGGGGAATATCATGGCTGACATTTTGTCGCTTCACTCAGGCAATGACGCTGCTACGCCCACCGCTAGCGGCCTGGTTGCAAGGAATCTGACCGTTCATTTCCAGGGTCTTGCGGCAATTTCAGATGTTTCACTTCACGTGGGTAACCGGGAAATCTTTGGCCTGATTGGACCGAACGGTGCCGGAAAGACCACGCTGGTAAATTGTCTCACGGGGTTTCAGACCCCGACAGAAGGAGCGATTTTTCTTCATGGTTCGGACACAGCTGGTTGGCGAGCCGACCGGTTTCGCCTTGAGGGTATCGCGCGTACTTTCCAGGCGGGGCGGTTGTTCAACGACTTGAGCGTTCTCGAAAATGTAGAGGTCACTGGCCTTGGGCTTGGCCTGGCACGAAATCCAGCGCGTGCGGCAAGTTATGAGCTGCTCGAATGGATTGGCATCGCAGATAAGGCCTCCATCGCAGCCGGAGCTTTAGCCTACACCGATCAGCGCCGATTGAGCATCGTGCGCGCCCTCGCCGTCGCCCCCAAATTCATTCTCCTCGACGAACCAGCAGCTGGCATGTCTGACGCGGAAGCTGACGAACTCGTACATCACATTGCCGAAATCCCTGATCGCTTCGGATGCGGGGTCCTGTTGATCGAACATAACATGCACGTCGTGATGAGCATTTGTCACCGCGTGCACGTCCTCGACGGGGGCAAAACCCTGGCGGTCGGTACGCCGGATGAGATCAAACGACATGAGGGCGTTCTCGCCGCCTACCTCGGCATGGAGGCCTGACCCGATGTCAAACACCATCCTATCGCTATCCCACATTACAGTCCGATATGGACAGATGACCGCGTTGCGAGATGCTTCGATCCATGTCGATAAGGGCGAGGTCGTGTGCATAATCGGCCCCAATGGAGCGGGTAAGTCCACTATGCTCGCAGCCGCCGCTGGCGGCGCACCGGTTGTCTCTGGCAACATTCAGTTCAATGACAAAGCGATCACCGGAGTGGCTCCGGAAAAGATTGCTCGCCTTGGAATTTCCCTGGTGCCTGAGGGACGACATGTCTTCGGCTCGTTGACTGTGGAAGAGAACCTTCAGATCGCTGGATACATCCAGAAGGACAGCGGTCAGGCCAAGCAGGACGTCGAACGGGTGCTGACATATTTCCCCCGTCTTCGAGAGCGCCTGAAGTTTCCGGCTGGCCGCCTTTCTGGTGGTGAGCAGCAGATGTTGGCAATCGGACGGGCACTCATGACCCGCGCAAAACTGATCATGGTCGATGAGCCTTCGCTGGGTCTGGCCCCGAAAATCATCGACCAAATCTATCAAATCCTGCTGGATATCCGCCGCACGGAGGGTCTCACCCTCCTGATCAACGAGCAAAGTTCTAACCGCATTCTCAAGCATGCCGACCGCATCTACGTGTTGCGTGGCGGAGTAATCCAACTTGAGGGCAGGGCGGCTGATCTCGCGGACGGCGAAGCTATCCGTGAAGCCTACTTCGGCTTCCAGCACTCCGACGCCCGGGAGACACAACAATGATCAATTTCATTCAGAACATGGTCGATGCCCTAAGCCTGGGCAGCATCTACGCTCTTGTGGCGCTGGGCATCGGTCTTCTGTTCGGCATTCTTCGGCTCATCAACTTCGCACATGGCGATCTGATCACTATCGGTGGCTATAGCCTGATCGTGCCATCCGCAGATGTTACCTCCCAGATGCTCATCGGAAACTGGAGCTGGTGGACGCTGCTTCCGTCGGTCTGCCTGATCGTTGTGATCGTCGCCCTGCTCACAGACGCACTGGTATTCCGACCCCTTCGGCGCGCGAACGCGACAACTCTGATGATCGGATCATTCGCCTTGAGCTACATTATCCAGAATGGTCTCCTTCTGGTCTACAGCTCACGTGCCAAGGCCGTCGATCTCTGGCCGTCGTTGAACACTCAGATCGAACTGGGCGCTGTTCGCCTGCCGGTCCTTCAGCTTACCACCATCGGGACGACATTGGTATTGATGGTTGCCCTGATCGCTTTCCTGCGCGGCACTCGATACGGCGTCCAGATGCGTGCCGCCGCAGAAGATTTCCGCATGGCCCAGTATCTTGGAGTGAATGGTAACTTCGTAATCGGCATGGCATTCGCGGTAACTGGCATCCTGGCCACGGCAGTCTCTCTTCTTTACGTCACCCAGACTGGCTCTCTAAGCCATACAATGGGCGTTCCGCTGGCACTCTTCGGATTTGTGGCCGTCGTCATCGGAGGGATGGGAAGCTTGGTTGGAGCAGTTGTGGGCGGCTTCTTGGTCGGCATTCTCCTGGTGATGCTGCAAGCTTACCTACCTGCCGATCTTCGTGGCTTCCGAGATGCCTTTGCCTTCGGAATCCTTGTCCTGGTCCTGCTCGGTCGTCCCTCGGGTCTCTTCCCAGCTAAAAACATCATTGAGCGAGTTTGAGCCATGAAGGGACACACAAATCTTTCGCATTTCGGCCAGCATTCTTCAGCAGTCGTGCTGTCGTTGGTCGTCGCAGCAATCGCGCTTGTCACCACGCTCGTTGGCGATGAGGCCATTGCAACCTCCGTCACAGAAATGCTGATTAGAATGACGCTGGTGGTCGGCCTTACATCTTCATTGGTAACTCAGGGATCACTTCATTCGGTCACGTCGCGTTCTCCTGCTTAGGCGCATACGCGGTCGGCTGGGCGACTGCAGAACCGACGTTCAAGCAGATTATGCTGTCGGGGCTTCCGACGTTCCTGCAGGAAAACCAGTATCCATTCTGGATGGCCATGATCGGTTCGGCGCTACTCCCCGCTGTCGTTGCTCTACTGTTTGGCCTGGCGATTATGAGATTGAACGGGATCGCGGCATCGATTGCGACCTTCGCCTTCCTCATCATCGTGAACAGCGTTTTTGCCAATTGGGATAGCGTCACCGCCGGTGTCAGCTCAATCATCGGCATTCCGACGGTCGTGGGTCCTTGGGTAGCAACTGGTGGGGCAATTTTCGCAGTTCTGGTCGCCAACCTGTTTCAGACCTCGCGATTTGGCATCATGCTGCGAGCCTGCCGGGACGATGAGGTTGCTGCCAAAGCTTCCGGCGTTCGCGTGGTCCGGGTTCGACTAATTGCTTTCGTACTCAGCGCTGCCGTAGCCGGTGTCTCTGGCGGTCTCTATGCCCAGTTCCTCGGAATTCTGGCTATCGATGCCTTTTACCTCAACCTGACATTTATCGCCTTGGCGATGCTCGTCGTCGGTGGAGTAGGCAGCCTGACCGGGGCGGTATCCGGAGTAGTCGTCGTGACGGTGATCGTCGAGGTTCTCCGGTTTCTGGAACGGGGTTTTACGCTCGGCAGCACTTCAATTGCTTTGCCGCCCGGCAGCCAGGAGATCGGTCTTGGCATCATCATGGCCTTGATTCTGATCTTCAGACCCGGTGGCATCGCTGGTGGACGCGAACTTTTCGCCCTGACCGGCAGAAAGCGCCACTCGGAAAAATTACTAGCGGATGCCAGTCAAACGGCGACTGCCACACACTGACAGTTCGGATTTATCGTACGCGGCAATCGCTCTAGGGCGATATTTCGTGAAGGCCTTTGTTGGCGGCGCTGCCGCACGTGAATTTGACGGAGAACCCAATGACATATCGTATTTCGGTCGATACCGGCGGCACCTTCACTGACGTGGTCGTATCCGACCCCGAAGGCAATCTGACCATCGGTAAATCGCTGACCACGCCGGATCGAGCGTTCGAAGGCGTCAGCAACTCAATCACCAACGCAGCAGAGCAGCTCGGCAAGACGCTGATCCAGCTGCTTGCGGAAACTTCGCTGTTCATCTACGGCACCACGCGCGCCACGAACGCGATTGTTACCCGCCAGGGTGCAAAGACCGCGTTCCTGACGACGGATGGTTTCCCGGATGTCTTGGTGTTCAAGGAAGGTGGAAAGCGCAATCCCCACGACTTCAGTGTCGATTTTCCGGAACCGTACATTCCTCGTCGCCGGACCTTTGAAATCGACGAGCGGATGAGTTCGGAAGGTACCGTAAGCCGTCCCCTCAACGAAGCTCACGCCGTCAAGGTGTTGCTGCAGTTGAAGGAGGAGGGCTACGAGGCCATTGCTGTGAGCCTGATCTGGTCCGTGGCGAACTCTGCGCACGAACGGCGCATTGGCGAATTGATTGAGCAACACCTTCCGGGTTTGCCATATACATTGTCGCACCAGTTGATCCCTATTGTTCGTGAGTATCGTCGCGCTTCCGCCACTTCAATCGACGCGTCGCTGAAGCCCCTGATGCAACAGCATCTCCGTCGCCTGAACAGCGATTTGCGCGAAGCGGGTTACGAAGGAGACGTCCTAGTCTCGACCTCAATTGGCGGCTGCAACCAGATTTCCGACGTCATCAGCAAGCCAATCCAGCTCGCGAAGTCCGGTCCTTCGATGGCACCGGTAGCCTCCCGTGCGTTCAGCACCATCGAGAACTGCGGCGGCGACATCATCGTCTGCGATACAGGCGGAACGACCTTCGACGTCGGTCTCGTCCGAGAGAATCAGCTCGTCTACTCGCGTGACACCTGGCTGGGTGGAGAATGGACCGGTCATCTCCTCGGAATCTCCTCCGTCGATATCCGCTCCGTAGGCGCTGGCGGTGGTTCCATTGCCTGGATCGATGACGGTGGCCTTCTGCGCGTCGGTCCTCACTCGGCTGGCTCGGTTCCGGGGCCGGCTTGCTACGGACGCGGGGGTCAGAAGCCTACGGTATCGGACGCCGCCTGTGTGTTGGGATATTTCAATCCTGATTACTTTCTGGGTGGTCGGATGACGCTCGACAACGAAGCCGCCCGCAAAGCTGTGGAAACGGTTGCGACAAGCATTGGTCGGTCCATTGAAGAAGCCGCATACGGCATCCTGAACCTGGCTTCGGAAGTAATGATCAAGGCGATCCACGACATCACCATCGGGCAGGGTATCAATCCGCGCGAAAGTGTCATTCTTGCCGGGGGCGGGGCCGCTGGCGTCAACATCATGCTGATTGCGAAGGAGTTGGGCTGCAACAACGTGCTGCTCCCGAAGCAGGCATCTGCCTTGTCAGCGTCCGGTATGCACTTCGCGAACATTCTGACGGAGGAGTCTGTTACCCACTTCACGACAAGCGCCAACTTCGACAGCGCCGGTCTGGCTAACACATTGCAGGGTCTGACCGACAAGCTTGACGCCTTCTACGCCGGTCTGAAGAACCTACCGCCAGGCACCAAGCACCGCATTGAGTATTTCGTCGAAGCTCGTTACGCGAGCCAGGTTTGGGAAATCTCGACACCGGTGCTCGATCCCGACTTGTCGTCGAACGAGGCGAGGAACGCACTCATCGAGAGCTTCCACCGCACACACGAGCGTCTCTTTGAAATGCGTGACGAAGGAAGCGCCATCGAATTCATCAGCTGGAAGGCCCGCTTGAGCGTCGAAACGGGCATCTCGCAGACAGCCAAAGAGCCGGTCGGATACTCGGAGAATTTCTCCGGTCCGGAAATGTACCGCAACTGCTTTTTCGGTTCCAGTAATCCAGCCAGGACCAGGATTCATCAGGGCGACAACATTAAGCCCGGCATGATCTTCCATGGCCCATGCATTATCGAAGAGCCCACGACGACCGTCGTTGTGTTCCCTGACATGACCGCCCGCGTAACGGCCAATGGCCATTATCTTCTCACGTTTTGATCGAGGCCTGATATGACCGACACTAATAACTCTAAGCTCGATACCGTCCTAACGGCAGTTCTAGCCAACCGGGTCGATGGCATCGTCCGAGAAATGACCAATACGATGCTGAAGACGGCACGATCCGCCGTCATCAACTCCGCCCGTGACTTCTCGTGCGCTATCGTCACCGGCACGAACGAGTTATTCGCCTGCGCTGAGGGCCTCCCGATCCACATTTTCGGAACAGACTTGCAGACCAAAGTAATGTGCGACAATCACCCGGACATCGCCGAGGGCGACTGCTATCTGCATAACGACCCATATTCCGGCAATACTCACGCTGCCGACCACGCTTTCATGGTGCCTGTGTTCTTCGAGGGCGAGCACCATTTTACAGCAGTTGCAAAGGCTCACCAGGCCGATTGCGGCAACAGCCTACCGACGACCTACATGTCGATGGCTAAGGACGTTTACGAAGAAGGGGCGTTGATTTTCCCGGCCGTACGCATCCAGCGCGATTACAAGATGGTGGGCGACGTCGTGAATATGATGCAAAAGCGCATCCGGGTTCCATCGCAGTGGTACGGTGACTTCATGGCCGGGATCAGTTCTGCTCGCATCGCTGAGCGTCGTCTGAAAGAGATGTGTGCAAAGTACGGCAAGGAAACGATCAAGACTTTTATCACATCCTGGCTTAATTATTCGGAGCAGCGCATGGTCAACGCCGTCCGTTCTCTTCCAGCGGCTAAACTTGAAAATCATGGCCGACACGACAGCATGCCATTCCTTCCTGAAGGTATCCCGCTCCAGGTGAAGGTCATGGTCGATCCGGACTCGGCCTACATCGACATTGACCTTCGCGACAATATAGACAACGTCGATTGCGGTCTCAACCAGAGCGAAGCCACAGCGACCTCCGCCGTCTTGGCCGGTCTGTTCAACAGCTTGAACAGCGACGTTCCGCAAAATGCGGGTTCATTCCGCCGCGTTCGCGTCCATCTCCGCGAAGGTGCGGTGGCTGGCATCCCGAAGTTCCCGCATTCCTGCTCGGTCGCGACAACCAACGTGTCGGACCGTATGATCAATCTCACGGGGGCGGCATTCGCTCAGCTTGGGGATGGGCAGGGGTTGGCCGAAGGGGCGGTTGGCCCAGGCGTCGGTATGGCCGTCGTATCCGGTCGAGACCCGCGCTTTAATGGTGCTCCGTTCATCAACCAAATCCATCTCAACATTAACGGAGGTCCGGCGTCGCCAAAGGCCGATGGTTGGATAACCTACGGCATCCCGGTCGTTGCGGGTCTAATGTATCGAGATTCTATCGAGATCGATGAACTGAAGCATCCGCTGGAAGTTCGGCGTCTCGCTCTTATCCCAGGCACGGGCGGGGCAGGGCGCTTCCGTGGAGCACCGAGCGCTGAAATCGAATTCGGGATTAAATCAGACGCGATGACCGTAATGTACCCTGGCGATGGTCAGGAAGAACCACCAAAGGGCGTGCGGGGTGGTCTCGATGGTGCCCGTGCAGAACGCTTCGTCATCCGTAAGAACGGTGAGAGCACCAAGCTGACTAACGCAGCTCGCATCGAGCTGGCCCCAGGTGATGCCGTTCGCGGAATCGATTGCTCCGGCGGCGGGTACGGTTCGCCGTTGGAACGTGATCCCGAGCGCGTGCTAGACGATGTCCTCGAACGATACGAGACCGAGGAGAGGGCCGCTGACGTCTATGGGGTTATCTTCGACAGCTATCCCGTCCGGGATGGTTCCAAAGTTGATGCGAGGGCCACCGACGAGAAACGACGTGCTCTGGCGACCATCTGAGAACAACCTTTATCACTTCCCTGGCCCGCACACTAAACGGCGGGCCTACTTTGCCGCGCCTTGGGCGCGGCTTTTTCCTTCGTCGAGATGTAACGACGCGTTTCTTCAAGCGATAAAAATGAGGTCGGAAAGTCGCGGCCCTCAGTGAAGACAGAGCGCTTGATGGACTGCGGGGTAATATTGTGCTCGAATTGGAATTTTGTAGCGGCCGGCTGTGTGGACAGAAAAGCCACCAAGCCGGGCGGGGAGACCAAAAAGCTTACTGTGCAGCACCTGAGGTCGCTTGATGATCGCGCAGATCATCAGGAGTGACGCTTGAGAGCCGGTGGTTATAGGTAGGCGCTGGAACTCAATCAGGAGGGTGGCTAGGAGTGATGCTCTCGAACGGCATGAGATCGAGAAGCGGATAAGCTATCCCGGAATAAAACTGTGGTGTCACCATCCATTCCGCCCATGTCAACAGGCGGTTCAGCGTGACGAAGAAGTCCTTCCAAATCTCACGTCAAAGACGTTTAGGCTCAACCGCCGGCATAGGCGATCGAGGACATCGGGCCCACCAATTCCTTTGGCGGGCCATCTACGAAGTCAGTACCGTGCTCCACGGGGCAGATGACGACGGGTTTTATTGGAAGGATAGTGGATGGGCGAAGGTTGCCCATGCCTTCCCGCGGCTGTTCAACGGCTATGAGCGGCGGCTGGCCGATCGCACACTCGCGACTATTCCCCTACTGCCTACGAGCGCGTCACGGGCATCACACTGAACGGCCGTCAGTCTCATGTGCGCGACAGGCAGGAATTCGAATGTCGCCATCTCAATGACTGGGTCGTCATCGCGGTTCTCAAGCACGATCTCGGGCAGCCCGCCAACTCGACAGAGAAGCCGCGACTGCCCAGATGTCAGCCTTTGAGTAGCCGAGCCGCGGGGCTTCGACCCCGCTTTTCTCTAATGCCTTCAACACCGTGCGACGTATTTTGGTAAAGAAAAAAGGGCCGACGGAAAACCGCGGCCCATGAGTGTGAAGGACATGCACCTCCCCGACCGAGAGATATGACAATGTCTAGCTTTTTTCGTCATCCCAAAGACGCGGTCGTTCCCGACCTCTGCATTGCCTGCCAATTGCAACGCTTTCGCTCGCCGCATGATTTGGGCGGTTGCCGTTACGCCGAGCGCCGCGCCAGCCATGAACCGGGAGCCAAAATCCCCAGGCAAAGCTGGCGCGTGGCTCATTGGTGCTATCGGTGCCTAAAAGAGCAACTACGGTCTATTGCATATCAGACATCACAGAAGGGGCTGTGTATGCAGGTCAAGTCCCAAGCTGTTTCCCCTTATCCACCGGTGTGACCTCCCAATCTATTAAGTCGATAGTACGCCGAAGGATCGCTTCAGCCCTAGTGAGGTCGGCCGAGCTGGCGATAATATGTCCGATTATATCCGAGCAATCGCCTCTCCGGACAAGGGAAACACCGGGCTCAACATAGAAGGCGACCTCAGCGATTCCTGGTACAGCGGCGGCAAGGTCGATACCGCGGATGTGGGCTAGCGTGCCGTCGCAATCGGGCGCTAAAAATTGGGCTACCGAAGCGCGGGATTGTCTTATGGGGTGATCACACTCTTCTCCAATCACGCACTTGATATGCTGCTCAATGATGTCCACACCGTGGGCAAGCTGAATCAGCCGTGGAGTGGTCCACCCTGGAAGACGTGGATTGACTTCCATTATGACGGGGCCGCTTTTCGTCCAAAGCAATTCGATGTTCGCTGGGCCCCAGCCAAGACCTAGTACTTGCAGGCATCGTAATGAGATATCCGAAATATGATCATACTGTTCCTCGGTCAGCTGGGCCGGGAAAATACTCTGGTAGGGGACAAAATGCGGTGGGGGACCGAAGTAGCCGGAACCGACTGCAACAACCTCATTTCCCATTGTTACGACGTCGTAGAAAGGGCCTTCTGCGAATTCCTCGACAAGAATCGTTTGCGAAGAACGCCGTGGGATCGTCTCTCCTAGCAGGTGGGCCGTATGTTCGGCGAGCTCGCCCGCATCGCGGCATAACCGGACGCCGCTGCTGCCGTTGCCCATTGCTGGCTTAACAATAACCGGCAGCCCTATGTCGGTGGCTGCCATATTCACGCTTGTTGCACTAGTTGCCCGCCGGAAACCTGGAACCGGTAAACCGGATTGCATGAGGAGTTGACGTTGAGCGTATTTGTCAGAGCACCGTTCGACACATTCAGGATCGGGGCCCGGCAGATTGAAGTGTTGGCATAGTTTTCCGACGGTCACATAGATTGATTCGCCGCGAGTGGTAAAACCCGTAATTCCGGCGATATCATAGGTTGCAGTTAGCTTGAGGCATTCATACAACATCGCATGGAAATCCTCGGTATCAACCGCTATCGCCTCACTGCTTTCCGCAATAATGTAGTGATAGTCGGTTGGATCAGTGGCCAGCGTAATTGGATGAAGTCCCTGGCGTTGTGCCGCGTGAACATACAGTTGACCATTATTCCTCGAACCTTCAACGAGGATGAGTGCTTTTCTTTTCATCGTGGTGACCTTTGACGTGCGAGCTTTATCTGGGCGTCCGCGACGGTTTCCAAAGAAAACCGGTTTCTGCAGCCATTTCTCCGGATGCAGAGGTTCACGTGTACCGATCGAGTTTCTCCGATCATTGAGTGGTATGATTTGCAAGTCTCAGTCATGGTATGCCCCCGCCAGAAGTCTGGTCTGGATATCGGATTGAAGCTGCGGCAGCTTGGACATAAGATATTTGTTGTTCTCCGCTATACGCTGGAGAAACTTTTGATCGTACATGGTCACATAGTTGAGCCTCGCAACTGCGGCTTCCTGCAACACCGGGATTGACGAAAGGTCTATTACAATCCGCGGTGCCAGCCGTAGAAGAGCGTCTTGAAGAACAGCTTGGTATTCTGCGTTTACGTCAGCGGTTGCGATGACAACGGCGGAATGCGGTTCCGGTTTGCACCCGATCTCTCCTGGACGCATCATGTCGACTCGTATTTTTGACCTGGAACCGAGACGTTTGCGAAGATTTTTAGGATTCCGCGTAACGACGACAGTTGAGCGAAACATTTTTCCCGGGCCAGTACTGACAAGTTCGCGGCCGAGCATACCGGCGCCGATCACGTAAAGGCGATCAGGTACAACTGAACCCGCAAGCTGCTCCGCAATCATGTCATAGACAATTCGATCGTAGTTGAATGGTGCCGTGAAGCGCTGCCGCTCGCGTGACCCGCAACTCACGTCAATTGCTAATCGCGCGATGCGGCAAATCCGAAGGTCCGGATCAAGCAGTCCCACAGCTTTCGAAAGTTGCTCTTGAATGTAGGGCTCCCCAAGGATCTGGGATTTGGCACCTGCGGAGATCTCTGCTAATCGCTGGGCGACAGCGTTTGGTCCTTCAACAACCTTGTGTGGAAAACCACGGAATACTTCGATGTCCGTGCTTTCGACGTCGAACTTTTCGCCATAAACTTCAACTCGTAAACAAGTCGTCAGCAAAAGAAGTCCACGTCTTGCGAGATCGACACCCAATGGCTTTATCTGCGCAGAGTGCCGTGCCATTTGAAGGGGTGAAGTCATTTCGTAATCTACGTAATGGCCAACAACTTCGTTCATAGCCCTACTCCTGACGTTTGTATGTGGCTTTCGGGTTGTCCGGAATTTCGCGGAAGCCTCCTGTGCACCTCTCCGAGCGGCGACTTGCAGAGCCACCGTGCTGGAATCTTAGGTACCGGATCGCCCTTGCGATTGACGACGAAGCTTTGGCTGGGATCAGCGCGGCGCTGAGGTATTGCGTTATAATCACTCCTCATTTTCGATTGCTGGTCACAACGGTCTTTCTGATCGTCGTGCCAATTGACTGATTCCGAAGAGAGAGGGACCTTAAACTCCGCAGCGGGTCGATGCGAAGTTGCAAGGCCAATGCATAGAAGAATCGTCGGCCGAGCATACCTTCGACGGCAGTGGCTTATGATCGTATTTGTCACCGGGTGGACGCGTATCTGCGCAGAGTCCGGCACCTGTTTGATACAGACCACGATGTGCATAGTCGTTTAAGCTCCCAATCAGATTCGGGCTTTAGGGACCCGGCTAACTCTGAGCACTACTCGTGCCAATCAGGTTGCGCCGGTAACCTCTAGAGATTGAACGTGTTTCGTTGTCGCTGTACGGAGGGTTTTGTAGGGTCGCCGACATGTGCTGTCGTAATTGGCCCCGGCTTTCGCCCGGAGAGTAGCGACGGAGCGTTCGCCATATCCTGGAGATCAAACTTAGCAGCAGGTATTTTTCCAAGCACTTGCGGGAACTGGGAAGCAATGCAGGTTCAGATATCTGGTAAGCCAGGGCGACGCTGGATATCGGGTTGAATGGTCCTGCGCGACACAACGATGGCCTCGGTCGTGGGCAAGCTCGCCCTTGGTGTAGGGGCGCATAATCGTACGTACGAGCAGATTTCTCCGGATACCGGCGCTGGAGCGTGTATTGATCGCAATGGTTTCGATCATTAATGCGCCCGCGCAAGGTGCTCGGGCACGAGTATGTTGATCGCGCTCTCGGCAGTGCCGATGATTTCTCCCGGCCCTTCCAGGATGTTCTCAATGAATATTGCTGGGGTGCAGCCTGGACCGACAACGGCCTCGACCTGAAGCAGCGCAGCCTTGTCAACCTTGGAATGCTCGCGGCCTTCAATCGCATGCACGAGTTCGGGATACATGTCCGCGGCGAAACGCCTGCCGGCGCGCGGGCTACTCCTCGAGCGGGACGAACGATCCTCCATCCCACAGAGACCTCCTGCCGGTCGAGTGACAAGCGCAGAACAGGCAGCGACGCGCCGTGGATGGCGGCCTGCAGCAGCATTTGCCAAACGCTTGATGATCCCAGTCAGCAATGACACGCTCATCCGCGCGGTGAGAAGAAAATCCATGACGCAGGATGATGCTCTAAACGTCGTCGGCGTTGACGATTGGGCTTTCCGCCGCAATCACCGCTATGGCACCGTTGTATGTGATCTTGAGAAGCGAAGGATTATAAAGCTTCTGCCCGATCGGGAGATCGCGACAGTTTCCACCTTCCTTGCTCAGCACCCCGAAATTGCGATTGTTTCCCGCGACCGAGGCGGGGGCTATCGTGAAGCTGCCGCTAAGGCTTTACCACACGCCGTTCAGGTCGCAGATCGTTGGCATTTGATGGAGAACGCCAGCGCGGCGTTCCTCGACGTCGTGCGCAAATCCATGCGAGCGATCCGTACCGAAATTGGTGCTACGACGATCAATCCTGCGCTACTCACCTGCGCTGAACGACTGCAATATGACAGCTATCTGCGGCGTGAGGACGTGAATTCGACGATGACCAAGCTCTCCTCCGATGGCGTTCCAATAAAGAAATCGTTCGACAACCTGGCTATAGCCGCGGAACAGTTCGCCAGATCGTCCGCGGTCACAGAACCGATGTCTTCCGTGTCAGACAAAGTTTTCTTGAGGCCATCTTACAGAAGCCGAATTGGCTAAAGCTTTACGTGCATAAGCTACTTATCATATTCCCTGGTGAGCAGAAATGGACGGACCGATAATTTTCAGGATGCGGCGATAACGACAATTGCGTCCTGTTCATATATCTAAATGAGTAGTGGTTAATTCCGAAGGAAGTTCGGAAATTTCAAAATACGCAGCTGCCGGTGCAATGTAGTTTCGGGGCGCCGGCAACATAAAACGATATTTATTCAAAACAAAACATGCAAAAATAGGAGGATAGGTCGTGAACTATCGGAGAATTGTTCTTGCGCGCTTTGCGCAAGCGTTGGCTTGCAACAGAAATCATTCTGCGTGCACCCGCTCAGGCGCCGGGAAGAATTCCACCGCCTATTGTGCAGATTCATGCGAGACGCTCCTGATGCCGGACATCGGCAAATAATGGCGCGCGAGGGGTTGCGCGCAGCCGAGGCAATCTGTGTCGATGCGTAATGGCTTGAGGCTTGCATGCAACCCCTACCATATCCACCCATTGTCGAAATTGTTGACGCTGCCTTTCATATGGCAGAGCGGAGGCTAAGATGACTACGGCATGTGATGAGAAACATATCGAATTGAAGCCGATTTCGAGCTGCAGACGAGAAGTCGAAGTCGCGATGGTGGAAATGCTCGTCAGTTTGCAGAAACGTGGATGGTCGGCTGCGGAATTGGCACTGGCGCTCGCAGATGCCTCCGAAGATCTCGTCATGCTGATTGCGACCAAAAGGCTTCGACCGAATTAGGTCGTGGTGACGATTTAACGGTTTGGGATTCCGCCGGAGGCGCAAATCAGATTCAAGGCTAACTTTTGGAGATCGGCCGTGGATTGTGATGCGCTTCGGGATGACCAGTGGGAACGGATCAAGGATTGTGTGCCGGGCGGCACGAAGGGCAAACGCGGCCCGCGCACGAACAACCGGCTGTTCCTGGACGCGCTGTTGTGGGTGGCCCGTTCCGGTGGTCGCTGGCGTGACCTGCCCGAACGGCTCGGCGGGCACTGTAAACTTAACGCTGCGAAGACAAGATCTGGGAGTGAGGCTTTGGTTCATTCGGCGTGCCGCGCGATTTGGCGCCATGCTTGCATGGCAGTTGCTCGCAATTCTCGATGGTGGGTGGATGGAATATCGTGGCGGGGAACGTTAAAGAGGTTGACGATCGGGTCGTGGACGGAAACGAAACGCTGAAGGTGTCGCGCTGACTTGAAGCGCTTCATGATCCTCTCCCGCCGTCGGACGGGTTGATGAGAGGGTACTGTCACATTGATTGAGCGGTAAGGAAATTGAGGTAGCAGCGCACCCATGACCGTGAGTGCACCGACAAGGCGGCCAAGCGCCTGCTGACGCGACTTCTGAAGAAACAGGGCATGCCGCCAAAGCGTATGATCACCGACATATTGCGCTCCTACGGGGCGGCCAAACGCCAGGTCATGCCGAACGTGGAACACCGCTCGCATAAAGGCTTGAACAACCGGGCGGAGAATTCTCACCTGCCGTTGAGAAAACGGGAGCAAACGCGACAGGGTTTCCGGTCGGTTGGCTCATTGCAACATTTCGTGTCGATCTTCTCCGCCGTCCGAAACCTCTTCGTCCCATCCCAGACCAACCGCTCCGCAGCACAAATTCGAACCCATCGACGCCAGGCAATGGCCGCGTGGGAAGCCGTGAGTGCACGGCCTGCCTGAAAAGCGCAGGCTCGGCCTCACGTGGCCACATTCAAACAACGTGACAACGTCCGGCGAAGAGCTTTTCACGCCATAGGGCCATGCCTGGCCTTTTTGAGGGAACGAGCGTCTGACGGCTCAGGAAACAGCCCGCGTCACGGAATTGAAATTCGGCATGCGCAGCGTCGCCTTTCGCTTTGGCGAGGAGTCCCTCCCGGCGCGCAAAGCGAAGGTCCGCGCCGCGGCTGGATTTGCAAGCGATGGAGAGAAATCATGTTGGAAAATCCGCATGTAGCGCGGATATTCGAACATGAATTACCTGTTAAAACAAAGCGTGTTGCAATGTCTGCACATAGAGCGGATAATTGGACATGATTCACGATAAACGGGCCGCGCTTTCCGCCTATACATCAAACTTGCTCTCCCAGGGGCGGGTGGTTTTTGATGGCCGAGAGGCGATCGAAGCGCTGGGCATCAATCGTGGCGCGTTCCTGGACTCAGCCGAGCGTTTGCAGCGTCGAAAACTACTCCTCAACCCGCGCCACGACTTCTATATCGTGGTCCCTCCACAATTCATGTCATTGGGCGCTCCGCCACCAACCTGGTACATTGACGCGCTGATGCGCCATGAGGGGAATTCCTATTATGTCGGTCTGCTTAAGGCTGCCGAACTGCACGGTGCCACGCATCAGGCCGTGATGGAGTTTCAAGTCGTGTCGGCCAAACGGCTCCCCAAGATCAGGGCCGGTCGCAACCGCGTCGTCTTCTACTACCGAAAGGATATGGAGACCGTCGCCGCGGGCGTTGTCGACAAGAAAACCGAGACAGGTTCGATGAGAGTGTCGTCACCAGCTCTCACAGCGCTCGACATTCTGCGGTATTCTCGTGGCGCCGGCGGTCTTGATAACATCTTCACTGTCCTCAGGGATATCGCGCCGCAGATTGATTTCGAAAGCCTGACCAACCTGTCGCGCGTCACCGAACGGCCGGTCGTGCAGCGCCTCGGCTACCTTCTCGACAGGCTGGGTCACGGCCCACGCCTGGCGTCGATGCGTATCGCCTTGGAAGACCGCGGCAACCTGCCCTGGACGGAGCTGGACCGCAAAGAAGCCGGCGATCCCGACTTTTCTACTGAAGTGCTTGAGCGCGACCCGCGTTGGCGGGTCATCGTCCGCCGCTATCCGGAGGCCGATGAATGATACCAGCTCAGAATATTGTCGCGTGGGGCAATGTCGCGCCTTGGGCCGATCAACGTCAGATCGAACAGGATCTGATTATCAGCCGGGCGGTGGTCGCGATATTCACCGACCCCTTCTTGCGCGAAGCCTTGAGGTTTCGCGGCGGCACAGCCCTCAACAAACTGCACTTCCCGGCTCCGCTGCGCTACTCGGAAGACATTGATCTCGTGCGCACAGAGGCCGGGCCGATCGGCCCGGTCCTGGACGCCTTGCGTGTCGTCCTCGAGCCGTGGCTTGGACACGGTCAGTACGAGTCAAGTCCGGTCGCACCCAAGTTGAAATTCCGGATTGAGGCCGAGGACGGCGGCGGCGTCCCCATCCGCCTCAAGGTCGAAACCAACATCAGCGAGATCGAAGCGTATGATCGGCCGATCGACTTGCCGTTCGGCGTGACCAATCCATGGTTCACCGGGAATGCGTCCGTCCCGACATTCTCCCGTGAGGAAATGTTGGCCACCAAGCTGCGCGCGCTGCTGCAGCGGGAGAAGGGTCGCGATCTCTATGACCTGGCGCATGGCCTGGAGACGTTTGAGGGCCTGAATGTGGAGAAAGTGGCTGACTTTTTTGGCCGCTACGTCGCACTTTCGGGCCAGGTCATCACGCGGGCACAGGTTGAGCAACGGATGTTCGCGAAGCTTGCCCGGCCGCGCTTTCTGTCCGACATGCAGCCATTGCTTCCGACACAGCAGGCCGAAGCGCTGACCGACCAAACGACCCTCCAGTCATCTACTAGCGTTTTTGCGGCATTCATCGAACGCTTGCCCGGTGACACGTGGTTACGCACCGCTGAAATGCGCAAGCGCTTCGGCGTGGTGTAGAGATATGAATTGGAACGATGACGTCGAGGGTGGCCTGGGATGAGCGACGGAACGAGAGAAGAGGAGCCGCCGACGCACTATCTTCGCCAGGACAATGATGGGTCCGGGACGCAGGTGTGGCGTATCCAAGACTCTGAGGCAGTGAGGCTGGGTGTTTCCAATCCCGAGCAGGGCGCGGGGACCTATATTAAAAGGGGCAAACGGGCCTCGATTTGGGCGGCATTTCGAGAAGACACTCCTTGGTTTACTCCTGGCGGACCCGAGACCGGGCCGTTTCATCGCCTCGATCTCCCGCCAGCTCACTACTATCGTCGCATCGCCAGGCCGCTAAATGGCAGCTTCGCCCATCCTAAAAACCCCGGCGCCGGCGAAGAGCGCGACACGATTGCCGTAGGTGCTGGTCAAGCGCGCGCTCTGACGCATCATCTCGATCGCATCTGCCAAACCGTCCATCCCCATACCGAAACGCTGGGTGTTTACGGTCACGAAATCCGCAACCTGCTGATCCTTGCAGCGACCGAGGTCGAAGCGCATTGGCGGGGGGCCTGGTCGCGAACGGTAGGTCGGGCCAGAAACTCAACACGAACGACTATGTGCGGTTGCTACCGGTCATGCGCCTCGATCAGTATGCGGTCGGCTTTCGTCCCTATCCGTGGCTAACGCCTATTCGCCCCTTCGCCGGGTGGAATTCTCAAGATCCCACCAAGACTCTCCCCTGGTACGACGCTTATAACCGGGTCAAACACGATAGAGAAACACAATTCAGTGACGCGCGGCTCGAACACACGTTCAACGCCGTCGCCGCATGTGTGATTATGCTTGCAGCTCAATATACCCCTTCGATCGGCTTGGGTGGTCACTCGGATCTGAGCTCTTTTTTCCAGTTTGCCGAGACGCCGGAATGGACACCAGAACAAAGCTACGCGAGCATCTCACACGACCAAGATGGCCGCTGGGTGCCGGTTGATCACCCAGCGCTCGTACGCAAGTAATGAGACTGGATATCGGGGGAGGGGGCGGCGCGGGCAATCATGGACATCGATCAGGGTGGACGAGTCATCCTTGCGCATGTGAGTGTAGCTGCTGCTGAATGACGTCTGTGTGGACGTCGATGCGATAATATTTGAGCGTAGGCAAACGTACATCTTGCGCCAAACGCTTTCTCATTTATGAGGCATGATACATCTAGATGTATGAGGGTCTTATGGCAACCGGATACATGCTGTTGACAGGCGCAAGCCGCGGGATTGGCCACGCAACGGTAAAGCTCTTTCAGGAGAAAGGCTGGCGCATCCTCACAGTGTCGCGTCAGCCATTTTCAGAGGAATGCGCATGGCCGACTGCAAGGGAGAGTCATATCCAGGCTGATCTTGCAGATCTCTCTCAGATCGGCCGGCTTGTCGCAGCGGTTAGGGAGCGTCTTCCTGATGGGAAGCTTCACGCACTGGTCAACAATGCCGGCATTTCGCCCAAAGGCCCGGGCGGATCAAGGCTGGGCGTTGTCGGAACCGATGCTGAAACCTGGACGAAAGTGCTGAACGTCAATCTGATCTCGACGGCGCTGCTCGCGCGGGCGCTCCTGCCGGAGCTTGAGGCGGCCAAGGGTCTCATTGTCAATGTGACTTCGATCGCGGGCTCACGCGTTCATCCTTTTGCCGGCGTTGCGTATGCGGCGTCAAAAGCCGGCCTCGCTTCCTTGACCCGCGAGCTCGCCCATGAGTTCGGCCCGCGTGGTGTGCGTGCAAACGCGATCGCTCCGGGCGAAATCGAAACCTCAATCCTGTCGCCGGGCACCAACGCATTGGTCGAGCAAGAAGTCCCGATGGCTCGGCTTGGAACGCCCCGCGAAGTGGCAGAAACAATATACTTTTTATGCAGTGACGCCTCCTCGTACATCAATGGCGCCGAAATCCACATCAACGGCGGACAGCATGTCTGATCTGCCGAGGGGAGGGGCGGTCGTGGAATGCGATCGGCGGGCACCGTAAACTTAACGCTGTGCGCAGATAGCCGTATTGGCGCGGAGCCGCCAAGCGAGCGGGCATTGGGTGGAGGCCGGATCACGGTCGATAACGTACGCCCTCGGCCGTCATACCCTCGACAGACGAAACATCCGTCACTCGATCCCCACTAGCGACCAGAAGCTCTCGCCTTCTTTGGGGCCGAAATACCGCTTTCCCGCTCAAGCTTTTTGCGAGCGAGTTTACGGACGCGCCTGATACCCTCGGCCTTCTCACGAGCACGTTTTTCGGACGGCTTTTCAAAACGCTCCCGAAGTCGAGCCTCCCGGAAAACGCCCTCGCGCTGCAACTTCTTTTTCAAAAAACGGAGCGCTTGCTCAACGTTATTATCACGTACCAAAACTTGCATTCTAAACTCCCTAGGATCACTGACGCGCCTCATTAGATCCATGTGCTTTTACGAGCAAGGCTTGGAAGACCGATTGCCTAAATTCTTTGTCGTCACTGTTTCATGGCACGATCGCGAATGGGCTAGAGGTAAGCCTTGCCAGCGGTTGATGGGTCAGAAGTTCATATCCTTTGAAGACCGGTGAGCTTTCGGTGTCCATATTGTTCAAACTCCGACTTTTTTGATGGTGCCATTTCCGTGGCGATCTGCTGATTTACAATCCATTGCCAATGGCTTCCTGAGGACCTATTGAAGATTGCGGATTCTCGCCTGCGCTGTCGCGACGATCCATTGCTTTGTTCTCAGTTCCGGATTTTCATGCCGCATGATGTCGGTCACGACCGCGACGCTATCCGCCCCGTGAGCAAGGGCGTCTTCGATCCGTTCGACATTCAACCCGCCGATGGCGACCAGAGGCAGGTCGCCGATGCGCGATTTCCATTCGCTCAGCCGCGTCAGCCCTTGCGGCGCCCATTTCATCTGCTTGAGGATCGTCGTGTAGACCGGACCGAGTGCGATATAATCAGGCCTCGCTGCCAGTGCGGTTTCCAGCTCGCGTTCGTCGTGCGTTGAGAGGCCGAGTTTCAGGCCACTCGCTCGGATCGCGTCGAGGTCCGCTGTCGCAAGATCCTCCTGGCCGAGGTGTACGAAGCCGCAACCTTCCTCGATCGCAAGCCGCCAGTGGTCGTTGACGACCAGCTGAGATTGATGTTTAGCGCAGACTGCAACTGCGCGACGGATCTCGGCGCGTAGTTCAGTCTCCGGACGATCCTTGATGCGCAACTGCACCAGCTTGACGCCAAGCGGCACCAGCCGGGCAATCCACTCGGCGCTGTCGACGATCAGGTAGAACGGATCGAGCTTCATGTGAACACCGCCTTTCCGATCACCGGCGTGGAGGGGACGGCCATGTCGCGCGGCTCCAGCACGCCAGCGTCAAAGGCCTGCTTGCCGGCGGCGATTGCCGCGGCAAAGGCGGCTGCCATCGCCGCGGGATCTCCGGCGCCGGCAACGGCGGTGTTGAGCAGAACCGCATCGAAACCGAGCTCCATGACTGCCGTTGCGTGCGACGGCCGACCGATGCCGGCATCGACGATCAGCGACACGTCAGGGAAATGGGCCCGCATTGCTCTGAGCGCTGTCGGATTGAGCGGCCCGGCGGCACTGCCGATCGGAGCGCACCAAGGCATCAGCACCTTGCAGCCGGCCTCCAGCAGTCGTTCGGCCACGACCAGATCGTCGGTCGTGTACGGGAAGACTTCGAAACCTTCGTTGACGAGAATGCGAGCCGCCTCGACGAGGCCGAAGACATCCGGCTGTAGCGTATCATGGTTGCCGATGACCTCGAGCTTGATCCAGTCGGTGGCGAATAGCTCGCGTGCCATCCTTGCGGTCAGCACCGCTTCCCCGACGCTGTGGCAACCTGCAGTGTTGGGAAGGATACGAACGCCGAG
The DNA here is from genome assembly GCF_017357385.1 of Rhizobium sp. NZLR1. NCBI lineage: Bacteria > Pseudomonadati > Pseudomonadota > Alphaproteobacteria > Hyphomicrobiales > Rhizobiaceae > Rhizobium > Rhizobium sp. NZLR1. The sequence goes on from NZ_CP071635.1 coordinate 51,527, forward strand.
TGCGCGGATCATCTCGAAGAAGGCGCCCCCAGTGCGGCCGCCAGACATCTCACGACGAAGCGAGACGGTGACTATTTCCGTCGCCGATTGCCTGACAGCCTCGGAGAGGACGGCAGGAGAGGGGTATCGCGCTGTGCCGAGCAGCAGACGGGAGTTTATTTCGGATCCATAAAGCGTCAGCATCCGTCAGCCTCCTTGCATCGGCGACAGGATTTCGATCCTGTCATTGTCGTTGAGCGAACGATTGAACCGGTCTTCGCGATGGACCAGCTCACCGTTGACGGCTGTCGCCAGCCAGTCACCCTCGTATTCCATCAGGACTAAAAGCTCCGACAGCGTCTCAGCCGCGACATCCTGGGCCTCGCCATTAACGATCACTTTCATGAGGCATTCCTTCCCGTGGTATGTTGGTTGAAGACAAGTTCAGCCGCCTCGGCCGCCATGGCTGGCGCGAGCAGAAAGCCGTGACGGTAGAGGCCGTTGAGCGAGATCACCTTTCCCTGATGGCTTGCACGTGGAAGATTGTCCGGAAAGGCTGGGCGGATTCCGACACCCGTTTCGATTATGGTTGCATCGGCAAAGGCCGGAAATAGCGTGTATGCAGCGTTGAGCAGTTCCATCAGTGAACGGGCGACAATAGGCCCGTCGAATTCCGTCTCGATCATCGTCGCGCCGACCATGAACAGACCGTCTCCACGCGGGACGATGTAGACGGGGAAACGCGGATGGAGCAGGCGGACCGGCCGGGAGAGATCCACGTCAAAGCTTTTAAGGTAAAGCATTTCGCCGCGGACGCCGCGTAACTCCTTGGCCTCGCCGATCTGCGCAGCGCCCGTGCAATCGACGACACTGTCGAAGCTCTCCTCATGCGAGCTCTCGCCCACGAAGGTGACCCCCTGAACCGTCAGCTTGGTGCGCAGCAGAGTCAAAACTCGCCGGGGATCGAGATGGGCTTCGCGGCGAAAGAACAGCCCGTGCCGGAACCGCCCGGCAAGGGAGGGTTCCAGCGCCGCGATCGCCGGCTCTTCCAGCCATTCATAACCCGTCGTGCGGCAGGCAAAGCGTCGCAGTTCACCAAGATCGCGAGCCGAGGCGACCACGAGCGTTCCGTTTCGTCGCACCTCTCCCGGCACAATTGCCTCCCATTTGTCGGCGGCGGTGAGACCGCGCATGAGTACCGCAACATCAGCACTCTCCCGCTCGCACCAGGGCGCCAACATTCCGCCCGCGAGCCACGAAGCAGCACGCAGGAAACCGTCATATGGATCGAGCACAGTGACCTCGGCATCTCGAGCGCGCAGTTCATGCGCCACCGTCAGGCCGGCAACGCCGGCCCCTTTGACAAGAACACGCATCTCATTCGCTCGTTTGCTGCAGGGTTTCTACCGGCATATAGAGGCCGCCGCCCTCGCGATAACGTGCCGCCATCGCCTCCAGTCCCTCCTTCTGCGCTTCGGCGCGGATATCGTGCGAGATGCGCATCGAGCAGAATTTCGGTCCGCACATGGAGCAGAAATGCGCGACCTTGTGCGCCTCCTTCGGCAGCGTCTCGTCGTGGAAGCTGCGGGCGGTTTCGGGGTCCAGCGAGAGGTTGAACTGATCCTCCCAGCGGAATTCGAAACGGGCACGCGAGAGCGCGTCATCGCGCAGCTGTGCCGCCGGATGCCCCTTGGCGAGATCGGCGGCGTGAGCCGCTATCTTGTAGGTGATGACGCCTACCTTCACGTCGTTGCGGTCGGGAAGCCCCAGATGCTCCTTGGGCGTGACGTAGCAGAGCATCGCCGTGCCGAACCAGCCGATCATCGCTGCGCCTATCCCAGAGGTGATGTGATCGTAACCCGGCGCGATATCGGTCGTCAGCGGCCCGAGCGTGTAGAAAGGCGCCTTGCCGCAGACTTCGAGCTGCTTGTCCATGTTCTCCTTGATCTTGTGCATCGGCACATGGCCGGGGCCTTCGATCATCACCTGGCAGTCTTTCGCCCAGGCGACCTTGGTCAGTTCTCCCAGTGTTTCCAGTTCGGCGAACTGCGCCGCATCATTCGCGTCAGCGATCGAGCCGGGGCGCAGGCCATCGCCGAGCGAGAAGGAGACGTCATAGGCGCGGCAGATGTCGCAGATCTCCTCGAAATGCTCGTAGAGGAAGCTTTCGCGGTGATGACGGAGACACCACTTCGCCATGATCGAACCGCCGCGCGAGACAATGCCGGTCACCCGGTTGACGGTGAGCGGGATGTAGTGAAGCCGCACGCCGGCATGGATGGTGAAATAATCGACGCCCTGTTCGGCCTGTTCGATCAGCGTGTCGCGATACACCTCCCAGGTCAGGTTCTCGGCAATGCCATCGACCTTCTCCAGCGCCTGATAGAGCGGCACGGTACCGATCGGCACGGGCGAATTGCGGATGATCCATTCGCGGATGTTGTGGATGTTGCGGCCGGTGGAGAGATCCATGACGGTATCGGCGCCCCAGCGGGCCGCCCAGACCATCTTCTCAACCTCCTCCGCCATCGATGAGGTGACGGCGGAGTTGCCGATATTGGCGTTGATCTTCACCAGAAAATTGCGGCCGATGATCATCGGTTCGGCTTCCGGATGGTTGATGTTGGCGGGGATGATCGCCCGACCCGCCGCCACTTCCTGCCGGACGAATTCCGCCGTCACATGGTCGGGAATGTGGGCGCCGAAACTTTCGCCGTCGCGGACTATGGCGTCCGCCTGCGCCTTGCGGCCGAGGTTTTCGCGGATGGCTATGAATTCCATCTCGGGCGTGATGATGCCGGCGCGCGCATAAGAGAGCTGGGTGACTGCACTGCCATCCTTTGCGCGCAGCGGCTGGCGTAGCGCGGGGAATTCGGGCGTCAGCCTTTCGCCGCTGGCAAAGCCGTTGTCTTCGGGACGGACATGGCGGCCCTTATAGGCCTCGACGTCGCCGCGGGCGAGAACCCAGTCACGTCGCAGTGAGGGCAGCCCCTGTTCGATACGGATCTCGGTGCCCTCGATCGTATAGGGGCCGGACGAGTCGTAGACGACAACGGGCGGCTCGCCCGATGTCGGATGCAGGCTGATTTCGCGCATCGGCACGCAAATGTCGGGATGGATGTCCCCCCGACTGTAGATCTTCCTGGATGCCGGCAAGGGGCCGGTGGTGACGGTTGGGGTGATATTCTTTGCGGCGATGTTCATGGTTTGAGGCTCCAAGTTTGAGTTTGGAGACCCAGTCCTCAGCCGGAATGATGGAAAGACGCCGGCACGGATTCCACGCGTGAATCCGAAACCTCTCGAGCGCTTGCACCGTCCCTACGCCAGTATGAACTGGATCAGGTTCAACGGGTCACTGCGCGCGATAGCAGTATCTCAGCCCCTTGCCGGGACCCCCCTGGTGAATGCCAAAAAGGGTAGAGGCTTGCCGAGGGGACTGTCAAGCGACAATCTGCGACGGCTTGGGGTCAGGTTACACTCAGGCTATCGTGCTTGGTCGCCGCGATCAAACGAATCGACAAGTCAGTCGCCCGACCGGCACGCTTCCGCAAGGCAGGCGCTTTTGTCGCATGCAGTGGCTGTCGATTTTTATCCCGCGCAGTTCAGCAAGTATGCTGAGTACCGAAGCGCTATTGAGAAAGCAGGCGCGGAACTGGAAAGTCTAGTACTTTGTCCGTGTAGCTTTCGACCAAGGCGCTAAACGGCGTGCCGTCTCGAAGTTTCAGTATGGCACGATGTTCGAGCAGGAACGGCGGCAGGCTGAGGGAACTTGTTTCATGCGCTGTTAAGCCCTCCATGTCCCAGCCTTCGGATAGAGGGGACCAGAGCAACTTGGCAGACAGGTTTGTGCGAGTGAAATTAAGAGCCTGAACGGCTCTGCCAAACGCGATATCGCTGGTCTTCAAAGCCTGATTCATCTCTGCAGTTAATTTTGCGGGTACATACCAATTGTCGGCTTCCGACAAGACGCGGTCGCCGCAGACCAGGCGGACGCGGCGATAAGCGATCAGCTCACCGGGTCCGACGGTCAGAAGTTCACGGATGTGCTCATCGGCCGGCTTGTCTTGCCCGCCCACACGCTGAGCTACAATCTTAGAACCTTCCGGTGCGAGCTTGTGCGCGGCGCACCAGCGATCAAGGGTCAACGTAGCACTGGCGTTACTCAGGAGATTGGCATTCAAGGTCTGAAGGACCGCAAGCGCTTCCACTCGAGATGTCGGCGAGTTCAGCCACTGAGACCCTATAGACGGTTCTTGCGCAATTGCGATCTGGGTGCCCAGGACGATGGCAGTCGCTGCAAGTGCGGCGATGCGAATGCGTTTCGAAGAACAAAATGACACGGAGAACGGTTCCTTTCTGCAGTAAATTTGATGGGCGAACCCTGCGCGTCAAATTTCCTTGATTTTGGCAGGCGAGCGCGCGTTGTCAGCGTATTTGATGCCAGCAGCAAGATTTGAACTGCGCCTTGCGGGTACCGTTTAACGGTCGGGTTCCCGATAGACTTTCATACCATCTTCCGATGTTCCTGCCGTGCTGGTTCACACCTGTTGAAGCCTGTGTGCCCGAGCCGTCCTTTGCTTGCGTCGCATCAAGGTCGTCCATGATATCCTCCATCCGCTCGCCGACCTGTTGTTGGAGTTTGCAAGCGTTGGCGACTGAGCCGATGCTTCCATCCTGGAATATGGAAACTCGATAGACGTGGATTTCAAAGGAGGAACGTGGCGGCCGGTCCAAATTCTCCCAATTCACTTAACGGTTTAGCGCCTTTGTCGTCCTCTCGCTCGTTGCGGGATGTTCATACAGCTGGATCGGATAGAATAGGTAGCAACCGAAAGCAAAATCCAGGAGCAATTGTTCGAAAAAGGTCTTCTTCGTCGACGCAGAGCCCTCCTGCCGGTCGAGTGACAATTGTAGACCAGGCAGCGACACGCCGTCGATGGTTGCCAACCGCAGATGCGAGTAGCCAAGGCGCTTGTCTGATTTCTTTTGGTGATCCATGTCGTCGTGCTCCTTGTGCAAGCCTCCCGACGATGACGTCGCCGGCAAGATTTCAGCATTCATGGGAAAGAATCTTCCTGTTGCACTGTCGTAACTCATCATAACAGGACACTTGATGAAAACGGCAAGCAACGCAATAGATGCGTCGGATATATTGCAAAGTATATCGTTTCCAATTTGGCATATCTTACTCTCTATTGCGAGAAACCCGTGAGTATGGAATATATTATTGGATATATTTCTATATATATCGCATTTCGTGTCTTTGGCGGCCGCGTGAAATGGCAACTCTCTAACGGCTACGCAAACGCTCGCTGGTCGAAACGGCAATCGGGCGATAAAAGTCCATCATCGGGCGGCGTCTGCGGGCGAGGTCGCGGCCTGGTCAGCAGACCGAAGGCGCCATCGGCTGCGCCGTTCTCAATCGCATGCTTGACTGCGCACGCCCGAAATTCGTCCGCCGCAAGGCACCCTCGGCATGATCAGCCGTTTCAAAGATCCCCATCCGTTCAATTCCAGATCTGTGCACTAACGCCCGCGGTCGTCGCCGATCGCATTTGTAGAGTTTGCTGTCTCAATGCATCACTTCTTCTCGGAGCTTAACGCGGCCGCAGAGAGGAACGCGCGGAAGTCGACCGTCGATTCAAGGAGTCGGACGCTGACGCTGACAGGGTCCCCATGGCAGGGGTACGGCCGTCAGCATTCGGTTGAGAATTCGGGCCATGATCGTTTTTACCCCTCGTGTATTTGCACAATCTATGGCCAGCGACATGGTCATGAAATAAAATTGCATCGACAAGTGCAGATGACATGTCGTCGCCAACGACCTCTCCGGAGAGGTCTGCGCCGGAGCCAGGAGGTCTGCGAGGGCGAGTGTAGAGTTGCCGCCTCGACCGGCCCAGTTCAGCGACTGCCCGGTCCATTGCGGCGGCGCCGCTCTTGTTAATCTCTCCTGCCATCGGGTTCGATATTCCTGAAAAAATCCGGGGACGGATGGGGTTCTCTCATTCACGACGACGATTCTTTCAAGAATGAGAGACTTCACAAACAACGATGAATGGACCTCAAAGTGAAATAGATAGAAGCTTATCAAAACTGCGTCATGTTGCCTCTCGATCACGCGAGAGCTGACGAAGAGATTGGACAATATGGCATGTGTCGGCTTTGCACCATTGTGGTGCCATCTGTGAAAGACGCTCGACATTGGCGCTGTTGAAGACTGCGCACTTAAGTCATCAAATCAGGCACCAAAAAATTTGGGGTTCGCGCGAGTCAACGTAGCGGCGAAGGAGAGGCTAGTCGTCAGCATCGAGATGGTCTTGATATCTTATGGAGATGTTCGGCCTTTTTCTGGCGGCCCTGGTAATTGTTTTCGGCCAGCGTGCTGAAAACCCGGCGTGAGGAGGGTGCAGCCGGGCACCGCTTTGTGGAGGAAGTGAAAATGAAAAAGTTTATCCTGGGCACCGCGATGGCGCTCGTCCTGTCGACGGCCGCTCACGCAGAAACGGTCGGCGTCTCGATGGCGAAATTCGACGACAATTTCCTGACCGTTCTGCGCAACGGCATGACTGATTATGCAAAGACACTGAGCGGCGTGACGCTGCAGGTCGAAGACGCACAAAACGACGTTTCCAAGCAGCAGAGCCAGATCCAGAATTTCATCGCCTCCAAGGTCGATGCAATCATCGTCAACCCTGTCGATACCGATGCGACCACGGCAATGTCGAAGCTCGCGGCCGATGCTGGTATTCCGCTTGTCTATGTCAACCGTGAACCGGTCAACGTCGACACGCTGCCGGACAATCAGGCCTTCGTTGCTTCCAACGAGCTGGAATCCGGCACGCTGGAAACCAAGGAAATCTGCCGTATTCTCGGCGGCAAGGGCAAGGCCGTCGTCATCATGGGCGAGCTTTCCAACCAGGCTGCGCGCATGCGGACGCAGGACATCCATGACGTCATCAAGACGGATGAATGCAAGGGTCTGGAGATCGTCGAAGAGCAGACCGCCAACTGGGACCGCACCCAGGGCGCCGACCTGATGACCAACTGGCTCTCCAGCGGCATTGAATTCGACGCCGTGATCTCCAACAACGACGAAATGGCGATCGGCGCCATCCAGGCGCTGAAGGCGGCCGGCAAGGATATGACCAAGGTCGTCGTCGGCGGTGTCGACGCCACGCAGGACGCGCTTGCCGCCATGCAGGCGGGTGATCTCGACGTCACGGTGTTCCAGGATGCCGCCGGCCAGGGCAAGGGCTCGCTCGATGCAGCGCTCAAGCTCGCCAAGGGCGAGAAGATCGAAAAGAAGGTCTACATTCCCTTCCAGCTCGTCACGCCTGCTAACGTCAAGGACTTCGTCACCAAGAACTGAGGCGAACGCCACACAGGATGCGGGCTTTGCCCGCATCCTCTTTTCGGGCGCTCGACGTTCCTCAAATCCTTAAAGATGACGGACCCTTGAGCTCTCAGGCTGCTGCGCTTGATCCCCATGCGCCGTTCTCAGGCGATCTCTTCAAGACGACGGCCGATCAACAGCGCCCGGCAGGTTTCTCACAGGCTCTGGCCGAATCTGCGGGCCATGAGCGTATCGCGCCGAGGCAACTCTCGAATTGTTTGTCCATCGTTCTCCGCTTGGGAATGATCAGTGCATCACTCCCTACGAGCTTCCCTACTACCTCTCGTCGGCTCCTACGCAAGGGTTGTCCGCCCTTCATCGCGTCAGACCTGTACTCCGCTGCACAAACTGATAGAAAGTGCGCCCGCGGAATTCGAAGAAACTGTCCGTTGCCGGACGCGGTCGGCAGCGGTGGAACTAGAAAACGGATGCACGTTTTCCGGCTGCCAAAAGGAGCCTTAATCGACATGAACATGGTCTCGAAGATTGCGAAACCCCCAGTTGCCCCGTCCGTTGGCGCTCTGCTTGCAGAAGCTCGCCTGGCTCGCGGCTATTCGCTGGACGACGTCGCAGAAACCACTGGTCTGACTGTGGCAGAGGTGACGGCTCTGGAGAATGACGCGGATTTCGACGCGTCGAGGATCCGAAGGACTGCATCCGCTCTAGGGATTCTAGAAAAGATATGCGATGCGCCGCGCTGACATCGTTGAACAGCTTTTTCCACGGCTCTACTTCTCAAGGAAGGTGGGTGCAGCAACTCACGGGTCGCGCTTCAATGGGAAGCTGTTCAACTCGGGCACAGTTTTCAAGAGTAGGGGCAGGGAACCTCGGCTGTGATGTTCGACAACCAGCTGACTCTTCAAGGGGAATGGCGTGGCTGGCGCAGTTCTTCCGCTCGCAAATTAGGCATCATCGCGTGCAGCTCGATTCCAAGGTTCAGCAGTCTCTTGGGAAACTTCGTGGGAATCCGCTGTATGATCTCGTTGGGTGTTTTGCATCGGTTTGACGCCCATCGAAAGCTCAACACGCGGTTCACCCGGGTGGCTTGCCCAATAGACGCTAGACGATCAACCGGAAGGACAAATAAAACATGCAACTGAGCCCCCCGCCCCCCGTCGAGTCAGCGCTCAACGCTATTGGCAATACACCGGTCATACGCCTGCGTCGCGTCGTACCGGACGGGAGCGCTCAAGTCTTTGTGAAGCTCGAGTATTTCAACCCGACAGGCTCGTATAAAGACCGCATGGCAAAATCCATCATAGAAGAGGCTGAGCGCCGCGGAGATTTGAAGCCAGGAATGACAGTAGTCGAGGCGAGTGGGGGAAGCACTGGGTCCTCGCTCGCCTTCATTTGCGCAGTGAAAGGCTATCATTTCATTGTGGCTTCTTCCAACGCCTTTGCCATGGAGAAGTTGCGTACCATGCGCAGCTTTGGCGCAACCGTTGATCTGATCCACAGCCCGTCCGGCGAAATCTCGGCCGATCTAATTCCGTCTATGATCCGTCACGCCCAGGAGGTCTCCAACCGGTCGGACTGCTATTATTCGGACCAGTTTAACAACCGTGACGCCTTGATTGGCTATGAGGAAATCGGCCATGAGTTGGTCAAACAATTTCCAGACGGTATCGACGCCTTCTGTGGCGCAGTTGGTGTGGCCGGAATGACAATGGGCGTGGCAAGGATTCTGAAGTCGCGCTCAGCGACGGTTCGGATCGTGGTTCTGGAGCCGGCCTCTTCACCCGTCATATCGAAAGGTTGGGCCGGAACCCACCACGTCGAGGGGATAGGGGTAGGCTTCGTTCCGCCTTTGCTCAATCAAGATCTCTATGACGAAGCGCGCAGCATTCCGGAAGAGGAAGCACGCGCTATGTGTCACCAATTAGCACGGGAGGAAGGATTGCTGGTCGGTACGTCCACGGGCCTCAACGTCACTGCGGCGATTCGTTTGGCCAAGGAGTTGGGGCAGGGTAAGACGGTCGTCACGGTCGCGAGCGACACCGGTCTAAAGTACATGAACGGGAAGCTTTTTTCCGATGCCTGACAACGGTCGAGCGACGGCCGGGACGACGCTGGACCTTCGGTTGAATTGGAACCTGCGCGACAAAACGCCCCGGCCCCTAGGCAAACGCGCCCCTCGTTGTATCGGCGGCGCAGTTTTTTGGAGCATCCTGTCAACGTGACGATCGCCAATCTAAACGGCGTCAAAGTCCAAGCCTGGCTTGCCCACCTTCTTGCCTGCGTTGCCGATGTGTCCGTCAGAAAGCTGATCAACTGCTTCGGTCGAACTGGTAATCGACTGAATTGAACTCTTAGGCGGCATAGTCTGCGGCCCTGACGACGGCTTACGGCCTAACATTGTCGCATGAGTGATTTTTACTCCGACCCCGACGCAGGAGCCACCCTGTTGCCGCGACGCTAAGGGATGCCGGCTCTGTCGAGAGGTAACGGACCGTTGGATTTAGAGCGAGTAACGCGCAGAACCGTTGCTTCATACGTAGCCATGTCGGGAATCACTACCTCGAGCAAGAAATCATGGTCTCCGGAGACGAGGTGACATGCTATTACTTAGGGCATGGAGAGGACGGCCTCTCAGAAGGAGTCAGCGTTGTCGTGTGAGTGTCGTGCGGCGTGACGGGATATCCTCTCTCCAATTTGGGTAGGCCGGCACGGATGACCGCGGACGATCAAGACCGCCAGCCTTTTCCTCAGGCGCTCTAATCTGTTGCGGGACCGCCGAAGGCGTAATCCGAAGTATTTTGGCCGCCCGCTCAAAGCTTGCGCTGCGAAGGAGTGCGACGAGTGCCTCAAGTTGAAATCGATCTAACGTCGTCAATCTGCCTTATGCCAATTAAGGAAATCTCATTTGTTCGCGCCCAATTCCCGTCTTAGACAATGAACACCCAAGACATCATGATGATAGGCAAAGGAGACCGCTAAAATGACTATTGTGTCGCGAGACAAGTTCGAAATGCTGTCGAATATGACGCCCTCGCTCGAAGACGGCGAGTATGTGTTCTGCTCGTTACCCAATGAAGGGAGCAAAGTCCACAATCTGAATCCGATTGGGACATTTCACGAAAGAGAAGGTTTGACAGTCATCCTTGAGAAAGGAGAGGCGCACGAAGCGGGGTTCGAAACTTCACTTGCGATGCGCCAGATCACCCTCAATGTGAATTCTGCGCTCGATGGCGTCGGCCTTACGGCGGGGGTTGCTGCCTGTCTCGCAGAAGCTGGCATACCGTGCAACATGGTGGCAGCATATCACCACGACCACATCTTTGTTCCGGCGGGCCTAGCTGATCGAGCATTGCATCTGCTGGAAACGCTGCAACGCGAGTCCGCGCGGGCGATGCGCAAATGTTGACGAACAGTATTACCCGCACATAGCCGGCGAAGCTTTACTAACTTCGCTGGCAAGCGGCAGCTCGAGCAGACCTGGGCGTTCCTCGCCGAGGCTCCATCGCGATCAACCGAGAAGCTGCGAAGATCGTCGATACGGGCTATCATTGTTTTGGCGAAAACCGTTCGCAATCGCCTGACGTGGGCAACACATCGAGTTTTTAAAGGGAGCATGACAATGGAGTCGGCCGAGTTAGGGCACTCCACGATCGTTGGAATACGGTTAATGTAGAGATGTACGATCAAATTTGCGGATGCCAACTGATCCAGGTCACGCGGAGCAATGATATCTACTCAGGTTCTCTACAAAGCGGGAGTTTGGGCATCCCAACACCAACTCGCTTAATCGCCCTTCCGCACGTCAATCTTCCCATCCACCATGATCTTCAGCGCTCGGATCATGCCGGCGAGGTTGAGCAGAACACCCTCGACTTCATCGTTATTCGCAGCAGCCTCTGTCATCAACGCCGCGATCTCAAGGTCCCCCATCGCAACATAATTTCCGCGGCTGGGGCGAGTGCCGGTTTCCAGGCGCATCTCCCGCACCATTCTTACCGCGCGTTCGACTAGGCGGCGGTATTCGTCAGTGCTCAGTTTGTCGACCTCGTTGGCCGCCCGGGTGAGTTCAGAGATAAAGTCGGCAGTGTAGGACATTTGCAGATGGTTTGCCGATGGGTAGGACCTATCAATGTTTGCCAGAAGGCCGGGGTGTTTGCCGGGTTCCTCGCGGCCTGCATCGGTCTTACCGAGGTTACCGAATTGCTTTAAATATTGCGCGGTATTAAGTGAACATTGTGGCCGAATGCCGCGATAATGCGACACTGGCACCGACAATCCGCGGGCGGTCGCACCGAAAGTCAGCGCTCGGCGGTGCGCCTCTCGATAAACGGACAAACGATCAAGATGCTGCCGGGGTGGCCCGGACTCCCGCATCGATTTCCTCCGCTCAGAACGCGATGTAGTCAACAAGAATCAGTCACAATGAAGCGGTGTCAACGGAACTATATCCCGACGGCTGCGATTCTATCGTTTTGTCACAGTTGCGTCCGTAAGTGGTTCTCTGCGACTGGAGCCGCGTTTGAGCCGAATACTTAAAAAGGATAGACCGAATGGACTGCAGTCGTTATCTGAAAGGCTTGTTGCGATACTGAAGACGTCGCTGAAAAATTACCACAGACACCCGAGGCTTCTTAAAGTGAAAAAAGTGCAGCGCAGCTTTGCCGTCGAGTACAAATCAGGTCGGCGAAAACTCAATTCTAAACCGAATTCGATTTGGGGAGACACGGATCTCAAGTCCGTCGCGCAAGATCTGCAAGACGAGGCAATGCCATTTCTTTCGGCAGCGCCTCGGGCTAGCAGCAGCGAGATGCTTTTACCCGGAGAGCAGACCGGGCCGATGTTGACACTGCCGATCGGGCAGGAGACAAAGGCAGCGGCTTTACAGGAGACCATAATGGCCGACGAAAACGATACGATGACCAATGCTGACACGCCGGTCGCCGCGGCGCCCGATGTACCGAAGAAGGTGCGCAAACCTCGCGCCAACAAGGCGGTGCCTGCAACGGCCTCAGCCGCCGTTTCGGCGGAGCCGGCAGTTGCTTCGGGTGCCGCAGCTGGCAAGCAGAAGAGAGGCCGCAGGCCAAAGGCTGACGAAGGTACGGTGAGTGCCAAGCGTGCGCCCGTCAAACGCGCTCCGAAGGCTATGCAAATAGCGGCTGCACCGCCGGTGGCGGCAGTTGATGAGATCGCGGATCTTCTGCAGCTCGAAGAGGAAAACCAGAGGCTGCGCAAGCTGCTGGCGGAGAAGCTCCGTGCTGAAAATGCCGATCTGCGAAAGCGACTCAACCTCGGTTGATTGGCTGCAGACGGCCAAGTGCTGGCCGCATTCTCATGCTTATTGAAGTGTACTTTTTGGCGGCGGTTCGTTCTGCCGCCAACGCTTTTGCTCGCGGTATGCATACCGGGGTAGAATTCGAGGTCGAATAAAATGGCGTCTCCTTGGAAACTTCTTGCCCGGCTGGTGTCCGCGCGACGGCAGCAGAGGCAAGAACACGGCTCGACCGATGACGTGAAGCCGGACGCATCAGCCATCGCCGAGCCAACTGAAACAGCAGACAACAACGAGTTGGACGGCGCAGACCGTCCGGCGGACGAAAAGCCAGTTCTTCACGGTCATTCCGCGGCGGTTCCGGCGGACCCGGATCATTCCGAGGAAACGGCAAGCGTTGTTGATGACACGACAGATGTCGAAAGCGCGAGGCCTATGGAAGCGTCGGACCCGGTTTTGACCGACGAGGCCGATACAGACGCGCATGCCGCACCAAAAGCCTTTCGAGTTGGCGAAGGTCAAACGCGAAAGCGCGGCATGCGGGGCATGAAAGCGAAAACGATTGCAGGCGTTATCCCACCTGCTCCAAGCGCTCTCACCGCTTTTGACGATGCAATCAATCTCGACGAAGAAATCAGGCTTCTGCGGGACCAGTTGGCGCGCAAGCTTCAAATGCAAAATGCACAATTGAAGAGGATGCTGGAGCGGTTCGAACGCTGAAGCTGTCATAAACCCATTCTCCGGACCTTGGGTATGAGCATCGTGTCAAACGCCGTTCCCTAAGCTTGGCCAAAAACGAACTTGGCGCCTCGTCGGGCAACAAATTGAAGGCACTGCGCCCATACTCGAGTTCCGGCTAATCAGCATTAGGAGTGTCGGTTCGGAGCCATCAAGACCAATTAGTCCGCGCCCCGAAAGTTGGATGGAGTCACACGGCTGGATTGATGGAAATACAGATCCGTTTCTGCGTCGCGTACAATCCAATGGAAGCTGCCGCCGTCGCCTGGGTAGGGATTTTGACGCCGGCAAGACTTATCGATCGAACAATGCGCATTGACAACATGCCGCCGTCGAAACGGGCGACGACGGACTTGCCGCCCACTGATGAAAAACCGCTCAGCGGCAGGGTAATACCAACGAGCGCTAATCAAAACCGGTGCGCCCAGTCACGCATTCCAATCGACATGATCTTCCAAGGCTGAGCGACCAGCTTGTTCCATGCGTCGCAGCAATGGGCGACGATGTCCTCGTAATCTTTGAAGATCCGGTTGGACAACCAGTTGTCACGCAGAAATTGCCACACGTTCTCGACGGGATTTAATTCGGGCGAGCTTGGCGGCAGGAAGAGCAGTGTGATGTTGTCGGGCACGTCGAGCTTCGGCGTGACATGCCACCCCGCCTGATCAACGATCAGCACGGCATGAGCGCCGTCATCGACGGCCTGGCTGATTTCGAGCAAATGCTGGTTCATGGCGCTGGTGTCGCAGTAGGGAAGAACGAGACCCGCACCTTTGCCCTTCTTGGGGCAGATAGCGCCGAAGATATAGGTCCACATCGTGCGTTGATCGTGCGTTGATCGTGTGGTGCCAAAGGCCTTGTTCCCTTGCGTGCCCATCGCCGGGTGATCTTGTTCTTTTGGCCTATCCGAGCTTCGTCGGCCCACCAGAGCTCAATCTCGACGTTCTTCGGGAGCCTGCCTTTGATTGCTGCCAGTGTGGCGGGGAACTTTTTTTAAAACTCTCCAGGTCGCCTTCGTTCTGGGCGTAATGGCGCGGGCGGGCAGACAGCTTTGCAAAGCCGAGCGCCTTCAATTCGCGGCCAATGGTCGTTTCATCGACGGATATCCGATATTCTTGGAACAGCCATTGAACAAGATCCTTGCGCCGCCAGCGCACAACGCCATGCACCGCCGGTATCGGGCCACTTTCGACGATCTTTGCCAAAGCCTGGCGATGCACGTCGGAAAGCTTTCCTTGATTGCCGGGTGCTTTGCCATTGATGAGCCCTGACGGGCCACGCGCATTGAAGCGAATAACCCAGTCGCGGACAATTTGCAGGGTCACGCCTCCGATCCTGGCCGCATCGCTGCGGGAATGGCCATCATAGATTTCGGCAAGGGCAAGAAGCCGCCGAGCCTGTGCCGCATCCTTCGTACCTTTGGCCAACGCCCGAAGAGCGAAGCCGTCGAAGTCATCGCGCAGTGGAATTCCTGATGTCATCCGCAAACCTCCGTTTGCGGTATTGATTCAGAACTCAACTGATTTGGAAACCTCAAAAAGAGTCACAGACCGCTCACGCTGGTATAAGATCATTCATGGTGGGTGTGGTCTCCGGGAAATGATTCGGATCGGCTTTAGCAACAAAATCCTATGTTATTTCAACGGCTTGTAATACTTCCGCCAACCTACCATGAGTTTTCCGGGCTAAGTGCCTGCCTGTTGGATGCTGCAGTCAGCTGCCTTGGGATTCCCGTAACGTCTTTGAACGGCTATGTCCTCGGGATACCCACTAATTCAGACTTCGGCCGAGCGTCAGTAAAAAGCGTGGATCCTCAGCCAATCAGGGCTGCACTTCAGGAGCATGACATTGTCATTGCCGCGGGTGGTCAGACAATTGATCAGTCGGGCAGACTAACGTTTCTCGGCAGAAACAGCTCAGATCTGACAGCAGTCGTGACCGCAGCTATGCGGGAAGAGCAAGCCTGCCAGATATATTCAGATGTTAAGAGCGTCTACACGGCAGATCCCAATCTTGTCCCAGGGGCACGATTATTCCCGAAGATTGCGTACCGGACAATCGTGCAGATGTCGCGGCATGGCGCAAAGGGCAGGCTCTCGCTTGTCGAAAAATTGTACGTCTCCGTTGTATAATGGGGCGCCGCGATTTCTGTTTCTGCGCTGGGATATCTGAGAATTGAGTTTGCTGTCGCAGATGCTGTCATAGCCGCCGCACTTCTTGATCCAGCTCGAGCCCAGGGTACGATCTAACCCCGATTGCGGTTGCGAAGATGAGCGCGTTGCCGGCAGATGTGGTGCCGGGCACATTTCGGCACAAAACATTCCTTGACCGCCTACGACCCAGAAACAGGAGCCGCGCCCAAAATAGAAATGTCAGACTTGGCCAGCGCAAGCACCGCGGGCGTGATCCAAACTCACCCAAGGGCTAGCTTTCATAGAGTCGCGCCGCTTGGGGCAGGATTTTTCAGTTCAGGTCCAAGCATGATAGCCTCAGAAGCCCGCGACCTTGGCGAGTGCCCGCTTCTCGCGGCGGCGCTGGACCGAAGAGGCGATGTTCATCTCTTGCCGGTATTTCGCAACCGTGCGGCGGGCGAGATCGACGCCGCCCTTCTTCAGCATGTCGACGATATCGTCGTCGGAAAGTATCGCCTCCGGGCTCTCCTGCAGGGTCAGTTCACGGATCTTGTGACGCACGGCCTCGGCCGAATGGCTTTCGGCGCCCGCGACGGCTTTGATCGGGACGGTGAAGAAATATTTGAGTTCGAAGAGGCCGCGCGGCGTCAGCATATATTTGTTCGACGTGACGCGGCTGACGGTGGATTCAACCATCTCGATCGCCTCGGCGACCGTCTTCTGGTTCAGCGGCCGCAGGTGATCGACGCCGTGCAACAAGAAGGCGGCCTGCTGGCGGACGATTTCGCTTGCCACCTTCATGATGGTTTTTGCCCGCTGGTCGAGGCTGCGCATCAGCCAACTGACCTTCTCCTGGTAACCGGCAAGGAAGGCCCGAGCTTCGTCGTTCTTTTTCACCAGGGAAGAATAGGACTTGTTGACCAGCGGGCGCGGCAGCGTATCCGGATTGAGCTCGACCAGCCAGCCGCCATCCGAGGAGGCTCTGACGACCACATCGGGTATGATCGCTTCGGAAACAGCTGCCTCGAAATCGCTGCCGGGCTTGGGATTGAGCTGACGGATCTCGCCGAGCATGTCGAGAAGATCTTCCTCGTCGACGCCGCAGAGCCGCTTCAGCGTGGCAAAGTCGCGCCGGGCCAGCAGTTCGAGATTTTCGACCAGAGCCTGCATGGCCGGGTCGTACCGGTCCTTCTGTCTGAGCTGGATCGCCAGACATTCGGCCAGGCTACGGGCGAAAACACCCGGCGGATCAAGGCTCTGGAGGGTGGCGAGCACGCGCTCGGCCTGTGCGAGGCTCGTGCCCAGCCTCTCGCCCGCCTCGACGATATCGGCCTGCAGATAACCGCAGTCGTTGAGCTGGTCGACGAAATTCTGCGCGATCAGCCGGTCGGCCATGTCAGGCAGGGCGAAGGGGATCTGCTGGGCGAGATGATCGCGCAGCGATACCTGGCCGGCGCCGAAATCGTCGATATCGTAGTCGGCGCCCTCGCCGCTGCCCGGCATCGACTTCCACTGGCTGACGAGCTCCGGCGCGTCGAGGCGCTGCGGGGCCGCGTCGTCAGGAAAGACATCGGTGTAGTTGGCGTCGAGCTCGTCGTTCAGCCGGCTGGTGCTGGCGCTGCCGCCATTGTCGTACCAGTCGCTGGAGGGCGCCTCGGCGCGGTTGTCATAACCATCGTCCCCACCGGCATCCGGCTGATGAGCATACTCTCCATCTTCGGTTTCGCAGCAATCGCCACCCGCCTCGTCGTCGTCCTGAAATTCGAGCAGCGGATTCTGTTCCACTTCTTGAGCGATAAACTGGCTGAGTTCGAAATGATTCATTTGCAGCAACTGGATGGATTGCATCTGTTGCGGTGACATCACTAGGGACTGGGTCTGGCGCAGGAAATGATTGGCGGAAGGTTTCATGATAAAGTTCCACTTAATTCTCGGGTCCATGCCTGATCATGACCTCAGAGCACGGAGATCGATGCCTTAACGTGAAATTGGCACGCTTGGCATCATGAACCACTTGGGGCAACTTTGGCGCCTCGGCGCGCAATAGCCTTCAACAAACGTGCCAAACCATCGACTGGATTCCAAAAAAGAATATGCTTAAGTTTCAGTGATTTATGGCGAACAGTGAACTTGGTTACGAAAGGGCATTTGTCGCGAAGCCGACAAACGACGGTGCAGATTGTCGCGACTGTCCATATTCCTTTCGTGTTTGGACCCAGTGTGTGGTTAGGGTTTTCGTTGATCGGTTTCGTCCTCGGCGAGGATTCGCCAGGCGGCGCCTTGAAGGTCGTCATACTGGCCGCTCTTCAGCGACCAAAGGAATGCCAGGAGTCCCATTCCTCCCATCAGCAGCGCGATCGGTATGAGATAGATCAGCATGTTCATGCGGCTTCGACCTCCGCACTCCTGCCGATCCCTCCTCGAGTGTGCATATCCGGACGCTTGCTGAGGGCGTTCAGCCGCAGTGCGTTGGTCACGACGATGATCGAAGATGTCGACATTGCCACCGCCGCTATCAGCGGCGTCGCCAATCCGGCGATGGCGATCGGCACCGCCAGAACGTTGTAACCAATGGCGAGAGCGAAGTTCTGCCGGATGAGGCTGGCGGATCGTCGCGCAACGGCGATCGCTTCCGGAACAGCGTCAAGGCGATCGTTGAAGAAGACGAGGTCGGCCGCCTGTCTGCCGATATCGGAGGCCGTGGCGGGCGCCATCGAGACATGCGCGGCAGCAAGCGCCGGGGCGTCGTTGATCCCGTCGCCAACCATCAGTACGCGACGACCTTCGCCATTCAGCCTCTGGCATTCCTCGACCTTCTGTTTCGGCGTCAGAGAGCCCAAAGCCCTGTCGATACCCAGGGCATGCGCCGTATTGTCGACGACGGCCTGCCTGTCGCCCGACACGATCAGCGTTTCAAGACCGGCTGCACCGAGCCGATCGATGGCCTCGCACGCACCCGAACGAAGCGTGTCGTCGAAGAAGAAGCGGGCGAGATCGACGCCATTCTTCGACAAGACCACTTCCGAGTACGGACCATCGGCAGTCCGGGGTACGAAGCTGGTTCCGCCGGCAAACGCTGTGTTGCCCAATCGATAGATATCCGCTCCGTTCCTGGCCTTCAGTCCGCCACCGGGGATTTCCGTGACGCTGTCGAAGGATATGGGGGCGGTTTCGGCGTCCCGCACCAGAGCCTGAGAAAGAGGATGCCGTGAATGCTCGGCCAATCCGCAGGCGATTGCAGTGGCGCTCTCGTCCATGGTGTCCACTCCGGCAAGCCGCGGACTGCCCATCGTCAAGGTGCCTGTTTTGTCAAAGGCCACGGTGTCGGCCTCGGCCAGTCTTTCGAGTGCTGAACCGTCCTTCACCATGATGCCCTTCCGGAAAAGCTCCCCCGCAGCGACAACCTGGACCACGGGCACGGCAAGACCCAATGCACACGGGCAGGTGATGATCAGCACCGCTACGGCGACCAGCATGGCCTGTTTCCAGTCTCCGCCCAGGATGCCCCAGGCAAGGAAAGAGACCAGTGCCAGCAGATGCACGATCGGGGAATAGAGTGCGGCAGCGCGATCGGCGATCCTGCGATAGCGAGCCCTTCCGCCCTCAGCGGCTTCCATCAGGCCGATGATCTCGGAGAGAAGCGAATTCTTGGCAATTCTCGTTGCCCGCAACACCAGCGAGCCGGTCAGATTCATTGCCCCGGAACTCACTTCGCTGTTGATGGCAACGGCGACGGGGCTACTTTCGCCGGTGACGATGGAGAGATCCACGTCGCTTTCTCCGCTGACGACTATGCCATCGACGGGAACCCGTTCGCCTGCGGCTATCGAGATTTCATCCCCCGCCGCGATCTCTTCTACCGCAATGTAATGTCGCGACCCGTCCGGATTGATCAGCAATGCTCCGCGCGGGGCCAGTCTTGCGACTCCGTTGATCGCCGCCCGAGCCTTTTCCCGCATGACATGATCGAGAGTTCTGCCGATCAGCAGGAAGAAGAGCAGCGAGACCGAAGCGTCGAACCATGCATGCTCGCCGTGATGGACGGTCTCCCACAATGAAACGGCATAGGAGAGCGTCACGGCGAGCGAGATCGGAACGTCCATGTTGGTGCGCCCGTGCCGCATCGCATTCCAGGCCGATTTGAAGAAGAAGCGCCCCGCATAAACCAGCGCGGGCGCTGCAATCATCGCCGAGATCCAATGAAACATGTCGCGCGTCGCGGCATCTGCGCCCGACCAGACCGATACCGAGAGCAACATGATGTTGGCGGCCGCAAAACCGGAAACGCCGATCGCGAGGAGAAGCTGATTTCTGGTCTTGTCGTTCTCGGGAGCTGAGGGCGTGAAGAGATGCGCGCGGTATCCGGCCGAGTTGATCGCTGCGAGGATCTTGGAAGGATCGGTTGCACGCGTCTCGATCTCCTCCTGGTAAACGCAGGTCACCCTTCGAGCCGTGAGATTGACTCGCGCTGTCTTGACGAAGGGAAGCGTCAACAACGCCCTTTCGATGGTCGAAATGCAGCCGCCGCAGTGAACGTCGGGAACACTCAGGTCCAGCTGACGCAATCCCTCGCCGAGCGGCTGGCTGGAAAGGCGAACCTCTTCGGCACTGGATGATGTCGTGCTGAGGGCAAGCACGCTTTCTGCGTCCATGGTACAGCAGGTCATTGGCCTAACTCCGCAGTATCGAGGCGTTTTGCCTCATGCATGACGACCACGCCGCCGTTTCGCGAGATGGCCTCGACGATCCAGTCACCTTCGGCTAGATCATGCTCCGCTTCGAACCGCCCCGCGGCTGTC
Source organism: Rhizobium sp. NZLR1 (assembly GCF_017357385.1). Taxonomy (NCBI): domain Bacteria; kingdom Pseudomonadati; phylum Pseudomonadota; class Alphaproteobacteria; order Hyphomicrobiales; family Rhizobiaceae; genus Rhizobium; species Rhizobium sp. NZLR1. The sequence goes on from NZ_CP071635.1 coordinate 71,795, forward strand.
CTCCTGAGCGTAAGGTGGAAGTCCTCGTGGTCTCCGACGGGCCGTTTGAAATTCAGAACGACGTCGTCGACGATCGCAGGCGATCCGCTCTTGTCGTGAATGTCGTAGCGGATCTCGTGCCCCTTTATGGAAAGGGTGCCCTCAATGCCGGAAGTGGCCATTGCCTTCATCGCCGCCGCTTTGCGGTTGAACTCCTGACTGGCGACATAGGTGTTTTCCACGACCAGACCGCTCCAGCTGGAAGAGGCATAGAAGGCCATGGTGACGTTTACCGCGATCACCACGCAAAAGAATGCCGAGGTCGCAAGCAGCATGTGCAGGCCTGTAAAACCTTGAGCGGAGGTCTTCATTTGATGTCTCCCGGTGCATTGAACGCCGCGCGGTAGGTTGCGCGATCGGCATGATCGGTATCTTCGATAACGAACAGAAATTCATTGGTCGCGGCTCCCGTAGGCTTGCGCGTAACGAAGACCTTGAGCGTCGTGGCCGCGTCGGGTTCGGCATGGACTGTAAAGCTGCGAGCGTCTTCCTTGCCGAACTCAGGAATGCGCATCGTCGCCCCCTCCAGCCCGACCAGGCTTATGTTCACATCCCTCGGCGTCGGCACCATGTTCAGGACACGAAGCGTGTAGCCATTCCGTAGAGAGCCGTCGCTTTCCAGAACATATTGGGGGTTTCGGTCGTGAACGACGTTGAGTTCAAGGCGCTCCCGAAAGGCGAGATGGACGAGCATGGCCATGCCGACCGACGCCCAGGCGACTGCGTAAAAGACGGTTCTCGGACGAAAGATGATACGCCAGTTGAAGTACCGGATCGCCGGAACGAAAGTTCCATTATCGTTTCGAACCCTGGACGGCTGGACGGCCGTTCGTCCTTCGTCCGTGGCAAGCGACATGTTGCTCGAATATTCGCTCAGCGTGGCGTAGGCGATCAGGCCGCGAGGCTTCCCGCGCTTGTCCATGACGCCGTCGCAGGCGTCGATGCAGAGCGCGCATGTGATGCACTCCATCCGCTGCCCGTCGCGAATATCGATCCCCATCGGACACACCGCCACGCAGGCATTGCAATCGACGCAATCCCCGACAAGCAGGCCCTTGGCTCGAGCTTTCTTCGGGTAACGCGACCGCTGCTCGCCCCGCCAGTCATTGTAGGTGACGACGAGAGAATTTTCGTCGAGCATCGCACCCTGGATACGTGGCCACGGGCACATGTAGGTGCACACCTGCTCTCGCATCAGACCGCCGAGCACATAGGTCGTTGCAGTAAGGATGGCGACGGTGGTGTAGGCGGCTGCAGGCGCGCGGCCGGTGAACAGGGAAACAAGCAGGCTCGGCGCGTCGGCAAAATAAAAGATCCACGCTCCACCCGTGACGACGCCGATCAACAGCCAGGTCGAATGTTTGACCACACGCTTCCTGAGCTTGGCAACGCTCATGGGACCAGCGTCAAGCTTCATTCGCGCGTTTCGATCGCCTTCGATCGCACGTTCGACGACGAGAAAGAGATCAACCCAGACGGTCTGCGGACAAGCGTAACCGCACCATGCGCGGCCAACCGCGGAAGTGACGAGAAACAGGCCGAACCCCGCCATGACGAGGAGACCCGCCACATAATAAAATTCCTGGGGCCAGATTTCGATGAAGAAAAAGAAAAAGCGCCGTGAAGACAGGTCGATGAGGATTGCCTGGTCAGGCGCGTAAGGACCGCGATCCCAGCGAATCCATGGCGCGAGATAGTAGATGCCGAGGGTGATCAGCATCACGATCCACTTGAACCGACGGAAACGTCCCTCTGTACGCCTGGGAAAAACCTTCTTTCGAGGTGCGTAGAGAGGCTGTCGATTGCGACGGGCATTGACCGGCTTGACACTGAGCCTTTTGATGTTTTCGGGATGTGATGCAGTGTTGAGGTTCATAGGACCTATCCGATTTCACCTGCCGTTGTCCCATCTGCCGCGCATCCGTCCTTGATGCAGATCAAGAGCGAGGGCCTTCCCGCGAAGCGAAACGCCACGCCTCTGGAGAGGCGTGGCCCTGAGCTGCGGGGAACAACCACAGCTGGGACGTCCTCGACAAAATTGCGGTTAACGGCTTGTCTGCTGGTGGTTTTTGAGGCGGGTCAAACTGACGATCGAACTGCCGATCTTTGCCGGATCGTCGTGATCGTATAATGGGGGCATCGTCCCAGCGCGCTCCGATATACGCGATCGGATGTCGGCGCGCGGCGTGCCGTAGAGGCCGAGGATTGGATTGTGGTCATGATCTGACATGGCATACTCCTTAGGTTCCGCCGCCGAGCGAATGGACGAAGATCGTCAGTTCCTTGACCGTCGTGTCGCCGAGACGCCCTGCCCAAGCAGGCATGACGCCGTGTTTGGGAGCGGCTACCTGGCGGATGATCGCATCCTCGCCGCGTGCCTTCAGCCAGATCGCATCGGCGAGATCCGGCGCGCCCATGTCGGCCTTTCCTTTGGCGTCGTCGCCGTGACATGCGGCACAGTTATCGAGGAAGACCTGTTTTCCGGCCTCTGCGAGACCGGGGTCCGACGGTGTATTGGTCAGTCCCCAGACGTAAGCCGCGACCTGTCTTGTCTGGAGGGGATCCAGAACATCGGTAAAGGGCGGCATCTCGGAAGCATGAGTGTCCGTATCCCCGTCGAAGCGAATCCCATGTGCGATCGTCGCCTGGATGGCATCCAGGTCTCCGCCCCACAGCCAATCGTCGTCGTTGAGGTTCGGAAATCCCGGCCCGCCGGTTGCTCCCGAGCCATGGCATGGCGCGCAGTTCACCTTGAATGCTGATGCGCCGCCGGCGATCGCGAATTCGCGAAGGGCAGAATCGGAATCGATCTCGTCCACCGTCTTGGCGGCGATCAGATCATGAAGCGCCGTCTGCGATGCTTTGGCCTGATCCAGGTTCTGCCGCAGCTCGGCGCGGCTGGAAAAGCCCAGCATACCCTTCGTGGCGTCGGTCATCATCGGGATCGCGGGATATGCGATCGCATAGCCCAACGCCCAGACAATGGTGGCGTAGAAGGTCCACACCCACCAGCGGGGCATCGGATTGTTGAGTTCGCGGATGCCGTCCCATTCATGTCCGGTCGTTTCGACGCCGCTAAATTCATCGATGTGTTTTTCCGACATCTCAATCATCCTTCAAGGGAATATCGGCGGCCTCTTTCGCCGTCTGCTTGCTGCCTGGGCGAAGGGTGAACACAACCGCGCCGACGAAGAATGCCGTCATTGCCAGGAGGCCCCAGCTGTCGGCGAAGTGTCTCATTGCAGTGTAGGTTTCCATGGATCACCTCATCGGTAGCCGGTCGCATCGTCGTAGGTCGAGAAATCGACCAACGTTCCGAGCATCTGCAGGTAGGACACCAAGGCATCCATTTCGGTTAGCGCAGCAGGATCGCCGTCGAAATCGCCGGTCTTCGCCTTCGGATAGCGGGCAAGCAGGGCCGTGGTATCTGCGTTCGGATCGGCTTGGGCCTTCATGTCGGCCTCCGCGTTCGCCAGCATGTCGTCGTCATAAGGCACGCCCACGTCCTCGTTGGCCTTCAGGTCCATTCCTACGTCCTTGACCGTCACCCTCTGCTCTTTGAGGAAGGCGTAACTCGGCATGATCGACTCCGGCACGACTGCCCGTGGATCGGCGAGATGCTGGACATGCCATTCATTGGAGTAGCGTGCGCCGACACGGGCCAGATCCGGCCCGGTTCGCTTGGATCCCCACTGGAAAGGATGATCGTACATCGACTCGGCGGCGAGCGAGTAATGGCCGTAGCGTTCGACCTCGTCGCGGAACGGCCTGATCATCTGGCTGTGGCAGAGGTAGCAGCCTTCGCGGATGTAGATGTTTCGTCCGGCCAGCTCGAGCGGCGTATACGGCCGCATGCCTTCCACTTTTTCAATCGTGTTCTGCAGGTAGAACAGCGGTGCGATTTCGACGATGCCGCCGATGCTCACGACGAGCAGCGAGCCAACGAGAAGAAGCGTCGCGTTCTTCTCGAGGATCTGATGTTTATCTAGTATCGATGCCATGTCTCACCTCATTCGGCAGGCTGTGCTTGGGGCACGAAAGTGGTTGGGATCGCAGCTTCGTCGCGCAGATGGCCGCGGATCGTCATGAACACGTTCCAGGCCATGACGAGACCACCCGCCAGGTAAAGCGTTCCGCCCACGGCGCGAAGCACGTAGTAGGGGAACATCGCCGCGACCGTCTCTGCGAAGGAATAGACGAGGAAGCCTTGGGAATTGTACTCGCGCCACATCAGTCCCTGCTGGATGCCGGCAACCCAAAGCACGGCGGCGTAGACGACGATCCCGAGGGTTGCGAGCCAGAAGTGCCAGTTGACCATCCGCAGGCTGTAGAGACGCTCGCGTCCCCAGAGCTTCGGCGTCAGATAGTAGATCGCACCGAAGGTGATCATTCCCACCCAGCCGAGAGCGCCGGAATGCACGTGCCCGATCGTCCATTCGGTATAGTGGCTGAGCGAATTGACGGTTTTCACCGACATCATCGGGCCTTCGAAGGTCGACATCCCGTAAAAGGCGATGGCGACGATCATCATACGGATGATCGGATCCGTGCGAATTTTGTCCCAGGCGCCCGAAAGGGTCATGAGACCGTTGATCATGCCGCCCCAGGAGGGCATCCAGAGCATGATCGAGAAAACCATGCCGAGCGTCTGGGCCCAGTCGGGCAGCGCCGTGTAATGCAGATGATGCGGACCGGCCCAGATGTACATGAAGATCAGCGCCCAGAAGTGGATGATCGAAAGCCGGTATGAATAGACGGGTCGGTTGGCCTGCTTCGGCACGAAATAGTACATCATGCCCAGGAAGCCGGCGGTGAGGAAGAAGCCGACGGCGTTGTGGCCGTACCACCATTGGGTCAGCGCGTCCTGGACGCCCGAGAAGACAGAATAGCTCTTGGAGCCCAGGAACGACGCGGGAACCGCCAGGTTGTTGACCACGTGCAGCATGGCGATGGTGACGATGAAGGCAAGATAGAACCAGTTTGCCACGTAGATGTGCGGCTCTTTGCGCTTCAGGATCGTTCCAAGATACACTGCGAGATAGGCGACCCAAACGATCGTCAGCCAGAGGTCGACGTACCACTCGGGTTCGGCATATTCACGGGCCTGGGTGATTCCAAGAACGTATCCGGTCGCAGCCAGCACGATAAAAAGCTGGTAGCCCCAGAATACGAACCAAGCCAGGTTGCCGCCGAAAAGACGCGCGCGACAGGTGCGTTGCACCACGTAGAACGACGTCATGATTAGCGCGTTGCCGCCGAAGGCGAAGATGACCGCCGACGTGTGAACGGGCCGCAGCCTCCCGAAATTGAGATAAGGGGCGATGTTGAGGTCAGGAAAGGCCAGTTGCAGCGCGATGATCACGCCAACCAGAAAACCAACCACGCCCCAAAACACCGTGGCGATCAAGCCATACCGTATCACCTCGTCGAAATAGCCGGACTTATCGACTTTGCGCTGTTGGCCTGCCGGCGAAAAGTCAACCTTCCTGACCATCAGCACAGCCCCCATAACGAGGCAGAGGCAAAGTATGCCCATATGGACCGCAAAGAGATGATCACGCGCGAATGCGGCTACTAGCAGCGCTAGAAACGCCGCGACCGCGATCACCATCGTTTCCGTTGTGTAATTCATGATGTCGTCCTCAATGCGCCGACGACCGCGTCGCGGCCGTCTTTCTCGCCAGGACTGTCACGAAGCCGCAAATTGCTCCTTGATCCACATCAACGAGAGGACAGAAAGACGGCCGCGGCTATAAAGTAAGGCCGTATGTCCGTCTTCGCGCCTGAGGTGGCTCGCCCTACACTGGTTTTCCGAAGGTTGCTCGGACAGGCCGAGCCGATCCTCATCACAGGAGGACGAGCCGTGGCAGATTATAGAGAAGCTTTTGTCGGAATCGATGTCGCCAAGCTGAAGAATGCGATTGCTGTTGCCGAATCTGGCCGGGAAGGAGAGGTCCGCTATTTCGGCGAGGTTGATGCATCCTATGCCAGCATGCGCCGCATTATCCAGCGAATAGCCGCGAAGTTTGATCGTGTACATTTCTGCTACGAAGCTGGCCCAACCGGTTACGGCCTGCATCGGCTGATCCAATCCCTTGGCCATGAATGCATGGTTGTCGCTTCGTCATTGAATCCAAGGAAGCCAGGCGACAGGGTGAAGACAAACCGTCGAGATGCACTCGCGCTCGCCCGGCTATTGAGGGCCGGCGAGCTCACAGCGGTGTGGGTTCCCGATGAGGGTCATGAGGCGATGCGAGACCTCGTTCGCGCCCGGGCTGCTGCAGTCGAGACGTTGCGGGTTCACCGACAACAGATCAGCGCCTTCATGCTCAAGCATGGTCGCATCTATCCACGCATGAAGGGCTGGACGATGCGATATCTGTGCTGGCTGCAGGAGCAACAGTTCGATCACCCCGCTCATCAGATCGCTTTGCAGGAAATGGTCGAGGCGGTGCGCGTCTCGAAGGAGCGCGTCGAACGACTGGAGAAGGTCATCGAGGAATTCGTACCGAACTGGTCTCTTGCGCCGGTCGTCCGAGCTCTACAGACGCTAAGAGGGGTCGATCTGATCGTGGCCGTCACCTTTGCCACGGAGGTCGGCGACGTGAGCCGATTTGAAAGCCCGCGCCAACTGATGGGCTATCTCGGCCTGGTACCTGGCGAGCGATCAACGGGTGAAACGGTTCGACGAGGTGCGATTACCAAGGCTGGCAACGGCCGGGTTCGACACATGTTGGTCGAGAGCGCCTGGACTTATCGCCATCCGCCGAAGGTCGGCGCGAGGAAGCTGGAGATAGCATGGAAGGCTCAGACCCGGTTGACGGCTCGTTATCGAATGTTGACCGGACGCGGAAAGCGAACGACGGTGGTTTGTACCGCCATTGCCCGTGAGTTGACCGGCTTCATGTGGGCTGTTGCAAGGGAGGCGCAGGCGATCAGATCATAGATCGCCACATCGAACTTGCACCTCGCGCATGGGCGGGGGCGGAACACGGCAGGGGAACACCCGTCAGACGCTTTGTGGCCGGCATTTGACCGACGCCCGCAGTAAGATCGGAGCAGCCCCGGACGCACTATCGGGAATGCGGTAGCCAATCCGCGCATCAGAGCTTGATCACCGACGTCCTTGAGTTCCGCCTCCACCCATACGCGATCATCATCATGAACAGCCGTTCGTTTGGGCGATCGGTTCCTCGCGCCTAAAGCATTGACAACGGACATCAGAGCGCTGTTCTGGGGCCAGGGCAAAGGGAGGTTGAGCTTAGTGCTACGTTGCGAGCTGGCGAGCAGTTAGAGCCTCTGCCTGTGCCATCGCCGCAGCCTTGGTTTTGAAGGGGCCGACATCGTTTTCTTCGGTGTCAGGTAACCACTTCGGAAGGAACCACCTCCAGCTGTGGCGTTCTGGTGCTGGCCGAGGTGGAAAAACGACTGCGGGTGGCCGGATCTCCTCGCCGGCGCTTCTATCGCCGTTGGCCGATCGCATCCTGCGCAGAGATTCAAGAATGGGCGCCGGCACGATTTCTTGAACTCACCGCGCCCTACCGTCTTATGCTTGCCGCTCCAAATGAGGAGCGGACATACAACGGAAAACTTCCATGCAAGTGTTCAGTACGGCAATTTCAAAGGCACGGCGCAGGCCGATGGCCACGACCGAGTTGATTTCCGAGCGCACCTTGAGCAAGAGGGACTGATTAAGCAGAACGGGCTTCTCGTCGGCGTCGAGGCTTGGTCGGGGGAAATCACCGCACAGCCCAGTGACAAGCTTCTCCAAATCACAGCGCTGCTGGCCGAAACACGCAGCCACGACGGTGTCAACATCGCCATGAAGCCCGGCTCGGCCTCGTCGCCCTGGCTGGGCGGGTACAGCGGCTCGGTCTTGAAGGCGCGCTGGGCCCAGTGCGTTGTGCGCGTAGCGCGTGGCCGGGCTGGTGCCTTCGGGCAAGGTGCTGGTGCTGGTGCTGAACCTGCTGCGCTGGCGCGACGAGGTCAAGACGCTGGAAGGCCTTGATCTGCCGGCCGCGGGCGTCAAGGGCGCCAAGGTGACTGCGACGGAAATGAAGATCGCCGAGCAGCTGGTCGGCGACATGTCCAGCACTGCGGCGACAAAGAAGCGCAGTGCCAAGACCGCTGCCAAATCCGGCGGCGCCGGCCGAAAGGCAGCCTTGGAAAAGACGGCCGCCAAGACCAGGAAGGCGGCTTAACGGCCTGCCATCCGAGATTCAGCGCGCCGGAAGCTGTCCGATTTCCTCGCGCTCCGGTGCGGCGATCACTCTGTCAGGGCGCCTCCTGGGCTTGCGCCGAAGGCTGGTTGCAACACGTGCCGAAAACATCCTTTGCGCGCTCGGTGGCTGCGGCTCTTTGTGCACTGCTCAATTCGTTGTATGGCTCCGTCTCGAAAGAGAATTTGCCGGAATCGAATGCCTCCCCTTTGGATTGTTGGGCGACCATGGACCACATGGCCGATGTAGTTATGTCTTTTTGCCCGTAGGCGCTGACGCCGGTCAACAAGGCGGCAAGCTGGGCGCCTCTCAGATTTCCCTGTTCGGTCAGATGCACCGCTTCGTTCAGCCAATCCTTGTAAACGGCGGGATCGACGACGAAGGCCTTGTTGGTCAGCTTGGCTTCGGCCCGGGCGGCATCTGCGGCGCGGAAATCCTCGAACAAGACAATGGCCTTGGCATTGACATCCCCCGCGGCTGCGGCTTCGCGCAGCAAATCGCCGGAATTCCGGATGTCTTCCGCGGTGACACCGCTGCACTGCACCTCCATCGTGCGAATCTTGAAAGCGGTGGCGGCGACAAGATCTTCGAAGTTCCTGTCGCCGCTTTTTTCCAGTTTTGCGGCGTCGGCCAGATCCTGGTCGTGATTGCTCCTAGATTCGAAATAGCTGGCGCATACCCGCGCCAGCATCGCTGCGCCGTAGGCGGGATGCCCCCCGTAATCCTTGGCCTGCAATGCATATTGCGCCGGATTCAACAGATCGAATCGAACGGGAGCTTGACGGTCGGCAGGCAACACCTCGGCCGTTGGTGCAATTTCATCCGACTGGTAAATGCAATAGACCGCCAAAGCTGTAAGCGATACGAGAAGGACGCGCAGCAATTTCTTTTTGCCTGTTGACTTTGAGTAGTAGATCGGCATTTTTTTCCTCAGAGTGTGACGCTTGCCCACTGCTTTCAACGGGCCGGCCGAAGATTCGAACGGGCCAATTCAATTCAAGATTTCACGTCGTGACCCAGTTCCTTGACGTTGGCGGACATCGTGTTGCCGTCATCGTTGAAGGCAAGCAGTTTCTGCTCAGCCTCGGCTTGCGCATTGGCCCAGCGACGATAGAGGTCGGCGCAGAGTGTGGACTGCGTGCGGGGCGTGCAGCCGTTTCTGCGGTATTGGCTCATCAGATCCGCCGCCTTGTTCAAGGCGAGCGCGGTATCGCGGTAATTCTTCTCGATGCCCAGAAATGCGTTATTTACTTTTGTCTTGTCGTCGACAATTTCCTTGTAATTCGGCACATTGTTTCTTTGCGCGTTGTCGATCGCTCTTTGCGCAGCAGGAATTTCGGAATCGATCTTGCTAAGAATTGCCTGCGTCGCCCATCCGCAGGCGCTGGCGGCGGCGGTCACGGTCCCGGCCTTGACGATTGCCTTGATGTGCGTCGCAGCTCCGGGCCTGGTGGCCGGCTTCCACGCGGCTACAAACCCGGCGGCGGTAGAGCCGCAAAGATTGGTGAACAGAGCCCGGGTAAAGGCGCCATTGCTTTCTCCGGTTGCCACGGTAATGACCACATTGGTCAGGCCAATCGTGCCCCAGCCAGCCCAGCCGCGCCAATCGAAATATTCCTTGACCAGATTCGCGGTGGTCCAAAAGCCGCTCAAGATCTGGCCATTGTCCGGCGTGACAGCATACCCCGACCCTGCCAGCAAGCTGCCCGACAACAGGCAGGCACAGGCGATTTTTGAAAGCTTCCTCGGTGATTTTTGCTTATTCATGTTTTATGTTGCGCTTGATTTTTGAGCCGATGACTTAGTTAGCATTTCGCCGGTGGTGAGCGCCGCATCGAGATTCGATGGTGATGTTTCCCCGTTGACGCCAAGCATGGCTGCTTTCCGCTTGTCGGTCATTCCAGACATTGCGCTAACCACGGCGATAATCTTACTTCCTCCTGCAGTCCGCAGCTCAGCTAAATGCCGAGCAACTTGAGCGTAGTGACAAGGATCTCGAAAACTCGAGCTCTCAAAATTGACAATGGTCGTTTTCATGTTTCACCGATCAAGTTATTGGCGATCGCAAGCTGTGCGATGAGGAGTGCGTTGAGTGCGGCCCCAACCTGAAGGTTGTCGGCTACCACCCACATCCACAGCCCGCGCGGATTCTCGGGATTTACTCGGACCTGTCCGACGTGAACATCTGCGGGATCTCCCAGAAAGCGCGGCGTTGGATATCCGTCGCGAATTTCATCAGTATAAAGTCGAACACCTGGTTCATTTGCCAGGAGCTCACGGACCTGTTCTAGTCGAACATGATCGTCGAACTCGACGTATACCGCCTCGGAATGACCCGTCTTTACCGGCACTCTAACGCAGGTGGCGGTTAACTGCAGGTGAGGCATACCGAAGATCTTCCGTGACTCTTGAACCAGCTTGCGTTCCTCAATAGCCACGCCTTCGCGGGAAATCTCTCCGATCTGCGGTATGACATTGAACGCGAGAGGGACAGGAAACCTCTCCGCAGGGGGGCCGGCGCTCCCCTCGATCACGGCTTGGGCACCGTTTAGTAGCTCTTTACACCCGAGCAGGCCCATTCCAGACGCTGCCTGATAGGTGGTCAAAATGATCTGGTGAATGTCGAACGTCGCTATCAGCGGTTTCAGTGCCCGAACCAGCTGTATCGTGGAGCAATCTGGGTTTGCTACTATTCGAGACGGTGGGCGAACGGTAAGTGAACAGGCGTTAACTTGTGGTACGATGAGTGGTACGTCAGGGTTCATTCGAAAGGAGTTCGAGTTGTCAATCACCAAGGTGCCTTGGGATGCGAACGGAGCCCCCCATTTGGCGCTTACGTCATCGCCTGCGCAGAAGAATGCGATATCGGTTTTTGTATCGGCGATATCGCCGATGTCGCGGAGTGCCTCAACTAAATATGTTTGGTCTCGAAACTTGAATTGGCGCGCACCCGAACCGGAGGAGAACAGCTGCAGTCGATTGATCGCAATCTCGCTTTTTTCCAATAACTTGATCAGGGCCGTTCCGACCGCCCCGGTTGCTCCAACGACAGAAATATCTAATGCTCTCATGAGTATCCTCATTTAGAAGCTCATGGTTGGATCTTGCTTTCAAATTTCGAAGCTCGCGTCGGCCGCCCAAGGATGTAACCGGAAGGCTGTCGAACTCGTCGGCGGGTTTAAATGCTCCGAGGTCGACCACATCAAGTCCGGACGGGTTGGGTGACCATGGTTTCACTCGCGACAGTCGCTTCGGCGACGCAAAGAATAATCACAGAGAGGTAGGTCGCGGCTTGATGCACAGTGCAATGCCTCTTCTCTTCAGATCGTTCGACTTTCGACCTGGTGTTTCCTGTGATGATTGCCTCCGAATGGCAGATCGAACTGATGCGATTGTCTCGCACTGTGGATGGCGCCGGCGGCTTCTACCGCTCGGAACGGAATTCAAGATTCGTGCACCGCACGATGATCAACGGCGATATGAGTCTGGCAGTTCTTGGGACAGACGCGGGCGCACGCTCCGCAGCCGATACAGCGGCCGGGATAATCAATGACCATGATCACGCGACTGAGCTCACCATTAAAGTCGTCCTCGCCATCGCAGACACCCAGCATTTCGCCTGCTTCATCGATACCGTAGGGATGCATGACCTCACGTGAGCAGACCTTGAAGCAGCGGCCGCAGCCGATGCACGTGGCAGGGTTGATCGAATTCAGATATTCCGGCATCCATCGGGATCCGTCGCGAGTCACGGATGAGCTTGTCATAGATTCCTCCGATTTAGCGAGTTCTGCCTATGACAAATGTGACCGCCGAAGGCGCGCCCATTGCGAGACAAAATGCGAGCCGGCAGCTGTCTAACGCCGCTATCTTTGTCCCGGTGCAATCCTCACCTTCCCTTCGGTGTCTTCCGATCTCGTCGGAGATGTCTTCTAACCCAGCGGCTTCCACGAAGGTCCACGCGTCGCGTATCGCGTCGTAGTTGGTCAATCGTTTGGCCGATTCAAACTGCGCTTTCAGTCCTTTCATAGCTTGCGTGGCGATCGCGGTTCGCAAAGCGCCCAACTGCCGTTTCGGCCGCTGGTGATGGAATCTGCCATTGAACTGCGAGAGGCGACGAACTGATCTCATTTTTGCGATTCCCGCCTGTCGGTTGAGTCAAGTGGGCCAGGGGTTCGGGGGTGGTTAGTCTGAAGGATGTTCGCGAAGTCGAAGATCACGTCGCGGGTCCCTCGGTACAAGATTGTAAGCTTGTGCTGGCTGCCGAGGCGGTCGAACATGGGGAACCCCACCCGCATCAGCGGGACGCCGAGACGTCTGGCAGCTTCTCGGCCGTGCGAGTGTGTGACGATAAGATCGGCCGTTGCGGCGAGACTTTCCAGATCACTGAGATCGCCGACTTTGACGGTCTTCGCCGGTACCATCTCGAGCGCCTTCGAGGTGCCGGTCGTGGTGACCGCGGCCGCAATTTCCGCACCCATGGCAGTAAAAAAGTCGGAGAGCTGGAAGAGTTGATCGGGCTCGGAGGCGATTGCGATCTTCTTGCCAGCCATATGGGAATGTCCGTCGAGCATGGCATCCTGCAACTGCATTCGGTTGCGGCGGACATTGAGCGGTGTCTGTTTGCGTGACATAGCGGCAAGCACGCGAATAAAGCGATCGACGTTTTCTAGGCCCGTCAGCGATCTAAACAGCACGTACGGCACGCCGGTCAGTCTCTGCAGCGCTTCAGCCGGTCGGCGCATATGCTCACCGATTGCGATACACTGCATCGTCGCACCGAGATCGCGGATCTCCTTCAATTTGGTGCCGCCATACGTTGTCGGCATCCATTCTTCGGGGATGGAGCCGTCGAGCGCTCCGGATACGTCGGGCAGAATAACCGGGTCGAGCCCGAAGCTTACGGCCGTCTCGCGCAGATGTTCTATGTCAGCAACTGTTAAGTTCCAGCCAGGCAAGATCGCGATCTTCCTCGGATTGCGATACTGCTTGTCAGGTCGCGCTATTGCCTCGATCACGGCGGTAACAGCTTTGGACCACCCTTCCTCTATCGCGCCGTCAAAGTCCGGCGTGTTGGCGAGTACCACTTCGGTGCCCGCAAGTTCCATCGCCCGCTTGCGTTTGATGTTTTCGACGTCACCGGCGACATCCTCGTCGCGGGCCTCTACCGATGCGGTCGTGCATATCCCGATCAGTCGTGGCCGTGTGCGGGTTTTGAGGTTGAGAATTGCCTCTTCGAGACGATCCGCGCCGCCGACGATTATCGCGGCTTCGTTCATCGCCGTCGTTTGCAGCGGGATCGCTTCATTGAAATGCCTCACGAGCAGTGCGAGCGCGAAGCTCGTACATCCCTGGCTGCCATGGAGCAGCGGTATTGCGCCGTCGACGCCCAGAAAGGCGAAGGCAGCACCAAGCGGCTGAGACGACTTCAGGGGGTTGACCGCCGCCGACTTCGTTTGAGATACGACGCGTGCCATAGTACGACCTCAACATTTTTTGCGAGTGATCTCGCGGTTTTGGTTGCGCTTACACTTCTCTTTTCGCTCGTTTTTAAACGACCAAGGCCGGCTCCCATGGCGCCGGCTCGCGCACCTGCGGCCACATCGGATTGTGGATTGCCAGGTCAATTTGTCGAGCAAGTTGCACCATTCCCTCATAGCCAGCGTAAGCGTGATGACGCTCCTGGTTAATGTCGAGCCAGGGCAGTTTTGCCTTTAGCGCTATATACTGGGTGCGTCCGCCCGACAGCATGATGTCAGCCTTTCTCTCGAGCAGAAGCGAGAAAAGCTCGCGCGGCGACATCGACTCGAACAGGAGGTTCTCCTCCTTCAGGGTCTGTTTCACTCGCTCCCTATCTTCGAGCGTCGATTTCTTGACTGATGTGCCGACGATCTCCATGCCGATCTCCATCAAGGCATGGACGACGGACCAGGATTTCACGCCGCCTGTATTTAGAAGCACGCGCTTGCCCTCAAGGCGAGGTCGGTAGGCTTCCAGCCTCTTCCACACCTTTTCCTCTTCTTCCGCTACAAGGATTTCTGTGCGATGCAAAAGCGAGGGGTCAGCACCCTTCTTTACAAGCAGATCGGCGATCCGCCGGAGGGCCTCCGAGGTGCCCGAGATGCCATAGAAGGAGCCTTCGAAAAATGGAATGTCCCAGCGTTCCTGCATCTTACGTGCCAACGCAACGAACGCTGTCGAACACACCGTCATCGCTGCGCGCGAGCGGTGGGCGGAGGCGACTTGCAGATATCGCGCGTCTCCGGGAATACAGGCGCGGACGCGGATGCCGAGCTTATCCAAGAGCGGCTTCACCTGCCAGAACTCACCCGAGAGGTTAAATTCGCCGAGTATGTTGATGTCGCAAAGGCCTGGTTCATCGGGCTCCACGGTACCTATGACATGCTTGAGCAGCGCCTCGCCCGCTAGCTTGTTGCCGAGGTTTTTAGACCCGACAAAGCCTGGCGCATTGACCGGCACCACCGGTAAGGCAAATTCGTCCGTCGCTCGCTTGCAAACAACGTCGATGTCGTCACCGATCATCGCCGTAACGCAGGTTGAATAGACGAAGATTGCTGCGGGCGCATACCCATCCTTGATTTCCCGGATCGCTTTAAAGAGCTTCCGTTCACTGTGTCCCATGACGATGTCGATTTCCGTAAGATCAGTCGTGAAGCTCGTGCGCCAAAGTGTTGGGCCTGACGAGGCAGCGCCACGGTTGTCCCAGGAATTTCCCTCGCAGGCGAGCGGCGCGTGAATAAGATGTGCGACATCCGTGATCGGCTGCAGTGCGACCTTGGCGCCGTCGAAAGCGCAACCGCCGACGGCCGTTCCCGGGGCCATTGGCCTCGCGCAATTCCTGAGGCGCGCCTTGGGACCCTTGCTGCCGCTCTTTTCACTCGCTAGCTCGTGGAAGGCATCTTTGTTTTTGGCGTTGAGCGAGGACATTCGTCTGCCTTCATATCTGGTTGAGAGATAGGCCGCCTGGCCGGCCGCCGCTTTTAGCGAGTGAGGTCGTACGAATAATCTGTCACACCCGCGTGCATTGTTTCGCGATCGAGGTTGTCGAAGATCTTGTCGAGGATCGCCGTTAAAAGACGCAGTCCGCCTTGGTAACCCATGAGGGGGAATCGATGATGATGGTGCCGGTCGAAAATTGGAAACATCAGCCGAACCAGTGGGGTACCGGTGTCCCGTTCGAGATACTTCCCATAAGAATTTCCGATCAGGAGATCCACCGGCTCGGTGAACAGTAGCGAGCGCAGTGCCCAGAGATCTTTGCCTGGCCAAACCTGTGCATTCTTCCCGAAGGGCGAGGATGCGAGGAGTTCCTTCATCTCGTCCTCCCAAGCTGAGGTGCCATTTGTGGCGAGGCAGTGGGTTGGCTCGCCGCCGGTCTCCATGATGAAGCGCGCCATCGCATAAACGAAATCTGGATCGCCGTAGATCGCGTATTTTTTTCCATACAGCCAAGCTTGGCTGTCCGCCATCGCATCGATGAGTCGGCCGCGCTCCAGACGGATCGCCTCGGGAATTTCTCTGCTGGAAATCTCCGATATCACCATCAGAAGTTCGTCGGTAGCTTCGACGCCGAGAGGGTAGTGGAAGGAGGTCGCCGCTTGTCCAACGTCTCTGCAGTAATCTAACGTCTTGCGAGTGTTGTAATATTGCAGGGACAATGTCCACTCCGCGTTCAACGCCGCCTTCACGTCATTGATTTTGGTCCCGCCGTCATACATCCGAAATTTGCCATCGGAAGGCGTATCGAACTGATCTGATGCGTCCTGGATGAACATGTAAGTCACTTGCATCAAGTCGAGCAGGCGTTTTAATTCGCGATTGTTCCCAACGCAGAAGCCATCAAATCCAGGAATGATGTTGATAGTAGCGGTGGCTTCATTTCGCGCGGTGCCCTTCCAGAAATTCTCCAGCACACCTTTTACCATGCTGTCATAGCCATCGACATGGCTGCCGACAAAGGCAGGTGTGTGGGCGAAGGGGACATCGAAATCGCGCGGGACCGAACCTTCACTTTTGGCGTTTTCGATAAAACCATGCAGGTCATCTCCGATGACCTCGGCCATACATGTGGTCGACACCGCGATCATCTTCGGGTTATAGAGCTTGTACGTGTTGGCGAGACCGTCGACCATATTCTTCAGGCCACCAAATACAGCGGCGTCTTCTGTCATCGATGACGAGACCACCGATGACGGCTCCTTGAAATGGCGCGATAGGTGCGATCTGTAGTAGGCAACGCAACCTTGGCTGCCATGGACGAACGACATCGTTCGCTCGAATCCCGCCGCTGCGAAAACCGCGCCGAGTGGCTGGCAGGCTTTGGCTGGATTGACGACAAGGGCTTGGCGGGCCAAGTTTTGCTCGCGGTATTCCCAGGTCTTCGTGAATTCGCGTTGGTCTGACACGACCTGATCAGGGTGTGGGCATTCGAAGTTCAACTTTTTCTCGGCTAACATCTGCCTGTATTCCGGCTCGCAGAATAGGGGCGCGTGGTCGAGAGTTTTCTCAGCTGATTGCGGCATAGAGTCACCTCTTTCGATCTGGCCGCGGCTCAAGGGCGGTCCAGAAACATGCGTCGCTTAAGCCGTTGCGCGTTTTTTACGCGCGAACGCTATGTTCTCACCCAGCAACCGCCGCCAAAGCGCGGTCATTTTTCCAGGGCGCGTCGTAGAGACGCCAAACTGGATTGTTGATCGCCATGTCCATATCCCGAGCGAAAATCGCGAAGCCGTCATAACCGTGATACGGACCAGAATAGTCCCAGGAGTGCATCTGACGGAATGGAATGCCCATTTTCTGCACCGGGTATTTTTCTTTAACGCCGGACCCGACGAGATCGGGCCGAATTCCCTCGATGAATTTCTCTAGTTCGTAGCTAGTCACGTCATCGTAGATCAACGTGCCTTCTTTTACGTAGTGGCCGGTGCGCTGATAGTCGTCGCCATGACCGAATTCGTAGCCGGTTCCTACGATTTCCATTCCGAGGTCCTCATAGGCGGTGATGACGTGACGAGGGCGCAATCCGCCGATGTAGAGCATCACCCGTTTGCCAGAAAGGCGCGGCCAATATTTGTCGACCACAGCCGAAACGAAGGGTCGGTATTTGGCGATGACTGTTTCCGTTCTATCTTCGATCTCCGGCCCGAAATGCTTGGCTATGTTGCGCAGCGAGGCTTCGATCTGGAATGGGCCAAAGAAATTATACTCCATCCAAGGAATGGCATATTTTTCCTCCATGTGTCTGGAGATGTAATTCATCGACCGATAGCAGTGAATGAGGTTGAGCGTAGCTCTCGGAGCGCGCTCCACTTCGGCGAGAGTTGCATCTCCCGACCAGTTGCCGACCACGCGCAATCCGATCTCTTCGAGCAGGATGCGCGACGCCCATGCATCGCCGCCAATGTTATAGTCGCCTATGACATTGACGTCGTAAGGACCCGGCTCGAATTTTAAGTCTTTCTTGTCGAAGACCCAATCTCGAATTGCGTCGTTGGCGATGTGGTGGCCAAGCGATTGCGACACACCACGGAAGCCTTCGCAGCGCACCGGCACGACGGTCGTCGTATGTTCTTTGGCCTTTTTTCGCGCTACGGCCTCAATGTCATCGCCAATCAGACCGATCGGACATTCGGACTGCAGGCTGATGCCATTGCTTAGCGGGAAAAGCTCAGCAATCTCGTCGATGACCTTTTCCAGTTTCTTGTCACCGCCGAAAACGATGTCCTTCTCCTGGAAATCGGAGGTAAATTGCATCGTCACGAAAGTGTCGATGCCTGTCAGACCGACGTAATAGTTGCGACGTTGCGACCAGGAGTATTGACCGCAGCCGACCGGCCCGTGTGAAATGTGAACCATATCCTTGATGGGTCCCCAGACGACGCCCTTTGAACCGGCATACGCGCATCCGCGGATCGTCATCACGCCAGGAACAGACTTGATGTTCGACTTTACCTCGCATTCGCTAATCGTGTTTGGGTCCTCGCCGGCGTCCTTTTCGCTCGTTGCCACGCTAAGGTGTTTACTGCGGCGCTTCGCTGCTTTGCCCGGATATTGCGACAGCACGTCTGCTATAAGCTTCGCGTGGAAGCCACTGTCATTGTCGTATTTGAGGCTCATTGACCCTACCCCTTAGAAAATCCGGATGAAGCCTCATTGGCGAAACCTCCCTCACGGGATGGCGAGCGCTTTGCGTGTCGCTGCACGCTCGTATCAGTGTGATCACTGGGCAGCTATCACTTCGCATCCCTGGCTTGAAGTTCGGCAAGCATCTGCTCATCGGTTTTCATGATCCCGAAATCGAGAAGCATGTCCTCAAGTTCTTCCATGGTGATGGGGGTCGGGATGGTGCCTTTGCCAGAATTGTCATGTATTCTTTGGGCAAGTGTCCGGTACTCGGCCGCTTGCTGAGAGTCCGGCGCATATTGGATTACCGTCATCTTTCTAAGCTCGGCATGTTGGACAATGTTGTCGCGTGGCACGAAATGGATGAGCTTAGAATTGAGTTTGGCAGCCAGCGCTTCGGCGAGGTCGATTTCGCGGTCGGTCTGACGCTCGTTGCAAATGAGCCCACCCAGGCGGACGCTGCCGCCTGCGGCATATTTTAGAATGCCCCTGGCGATATTGTTGGCGGCATAGAGGGCCATCATTTCGCCGGACATGACGATGTAGATTTCCTGAGCTTTGTTTTCACGGATCGGCATCGCGAAGCCGCCGCACACAACGTCACCGAGCACGTCATAAGACACGTAGTCGACATCGTTGTAGGCACCGTTCTCTTCGAGAAAGTTGATCGACGTGATAACGCCGCGTCCCGCGCAGCCGACGCCCGGCTCCGGGCCGCCAGACTCCACGCATTTGATACCTTTATAGCCGACCTTGAGCACGTCTTCGAGTTCAAGATCTTCAACCGAACCTCTCGTTGCTGCGAGATCAAGAACCGTATCCTGAGCCTTCGAGTTCAAGATCAGGCGCGTAGAATCAGCCTTAGGATCACAGCCGACGATGAGGATCTTCTGCCCATGGTCCACAAGGGCGGCTAACGTGTTTTGGGACGTAGTGGACTTGCCAATTCCGCCCTTTCCATAGAATGCGATCTGACGCAGAGCTGCCATGCTTGGCGTTCCTTCATGTGTTCGAAGCAAATGCGGTTATCCCGCAACGCGGATGCGGAGGCCGTTCCGCTGCCTCGCAATAGCTCTCAAGATTCGTGCCAGGCAGGCCGATTGAGCTGACCAACAATAATTAACTGCTGTTTCAGCTACCTGGACGGAAAATACGCGATTGGGCGAGGAAGAATGCTTGTCGCAAAGCCGACAAAAGTGACGACGATCGTAAATGGATGTCGAGAATTTCGGTTAATCGGGCCATCTGGAACTGCGACTTACGACCCATGCAGGAAGAAATTAAGGAGATCGCATTGTCCTCAATTTTGGTAGAGGGGGAGTCCCGATCGCCGATGTCTGTCGGCGGCAACATGCCGGCATACTTCTTCCTCCAATTGAAGTAGGTCGCCTGACTGATGCGTTGCGGCAGATCGCAGCAACAGACACCTTCATCACTTTGCTTCAGAATGAACGCCTTCTGCGCGTCCGAAAATTGCGATGCCTTCATCGTTGTTCCTTTCCCAGCCAGAAAATGCACCGGAAAACTTTAGCTAAAACTGGTCCAGTTTGAAGGGTTCAGATCGGCTGACGAACGCCCTGCTCCGATGGAGCCGGTAAGTTTGTTGGCGCGGCAAAGTGCTTGCTGGCTGCTGAGTGTTGACCAGCTCAGGCAACTGGGGTAAACGAAGACAGAATATATACGCCAATGAGAAGATAAACCGTCACGATGATATCTATGCTGCATATAGCCACTTTCCGGACATGACCTTGCATCGGGCAGCTATCGGCGTCAGTCGTCCATTGATGGGCTGGGGCCAACACCGGAGCCAGGGGCCGCAGGAAGATGCTCCTATTCGCTTCGACAGATCAACGAACTCCGTGCTTATCTCGCTTCGGCCCATCCGAAAGAGGCTTTGAAGTTTTGCCCGCAGAGCCTCGAGGGTGAATCGAGCCCGATACGGGAAGCGCGGCTCAAGAACCGATCGTTGTATGAGCTGTCAGGGGTAGCGGTAGGCCGATAAGCGATCGAATCGCTGACTTCCACCAATGCGGAGGTAATGGACATCGTATCCAAGGTTTTGGGCCGTCCCCCGATCTATATGTCACAGGCTTCGTGCTCCAGGACTGCAGGTAAGGCGAACTCCTAATCCAGGGGACTTAGCAGATGAGCTCACGCACGCAGCGCATACGCTTCATGCTCGCGGCCGCGAAGACCGATATCTGCAGAGTAACGTTTGGAGAGAAACCTGATGCGAATGCTGCTTAGAGACCCTTGCCTTCCACTCAACTCCACTTTCAAAGGAACATCGTCTTGACTGAATCCGATCGCTTTGTGTGGCAGAAACTTGGTTGCCATTTCAAGACCAATGATTTGGCAGTTCTCGTGAGCTCACGCCGACAGTTTACCGCACATCTCCTGGCAGATCTTCAAACCATTATCGAGGACCTAGTCGCACCTTGGTCCCCTGAGCTCTTGGGCTTCAGGCCCGCTCGTCTCACGCGAGGATGTTGAGGTGGTCTTTTCTCTCGCTGAAGCAGAGCGCAGCCCTTCGAGAGGCATGAGGAAACGGTAAGAAGACACATCGTAGAGCAAGACGATGAAGACGATTGCGGTTCCTGCTGACGCTTGCAAGACGTCCAGCGCGTCATGCCGGTACTTCCCCGCTGTTCGTGCGGTGGAATATCTGGCGCCGACAATCGCCGCGTAGGACGTCTTCTACATGCCGCTTTAAGTCATTGGCTGTCGGCAGCGCTTGCCGGTCACCTTCCGCCCTTTCATCGCATAGAGAGTGAAGTGCCATCAGGTCCGGACAACCCTTGCCGACGCTGCCGATGTGGCGCGTCAATCACATCGAGCCCTCGCCCGAGATGTTGGCGTTACGCGCCAACGGTCCGATCCACCGCGTGCGCTTCCCGTCCGGGCACGAAGGTTGGTGGGTAACAGGCTAAGAGGAAGCTAAGGCGGTACTGTCCGACTCGGCGTTCCGGCCCTCGGGAATGCCCCCGGCGGCATTCACCCCGGCTACGGTGATTCTCGGTTCGCCGGGGTGGCTGGGCTCGCACGAGGGCAGCGAGCATGCCCGGTTACGCACGATCGTGGCGCCGGCCTTTAGCAACCGCAGGGTGAAGCTGCTCGCGCAGCGAATCGAGGCGATCGCCGCGCAGTTGTTCGAGACGCTGGCGGCCCAGCCCCAGCCCGCCGACCTGCGGCACTACCTCTCCTTTCCGCTTCCGGCCATGGTCATCAGCGCGCTGATGGGCGTGCCCTACGAGGATCACGCCTTTTTCGCCGAGCTGTCCGATGAAGTGATGACGCACCAGCATGAAAGCGGCCCGCGTAGCGCGGCGCTCCTGGCCTGGGAAGAATTGCGCACCTACATTCGCGGCAAGATGCGAGGCAAGCGCCAGGATCCGGGCGACAACCTGCTGACGGATCTGCTCGCGGCGGTCGACCAGGGCAAGGCGACCGAGGAAGAGGCGATCGGCTTGGCCGCGGGCATACTAGTGGCGGGGCACGAGAGCACCGTCGCACAGATCGAATTAGGCCTGCTGGCCATGTTCCGCCATCCGCAACAGCGCGAACGCCTGGTCGGCGATCCATCCCTCGTGGACAAGGCAGTGGAGGAAATCCTGCGCATGTACCCGCCGGGCGCGGGCTGGGACGGCATCATGCGCTATCCGACGACCGACGTGACCATCGCGGGCGTGCATATTCCCGCGGAGAGCAAGGTGCTGGTCGGCCTGCCGGCGACGTCGTTCGATCCACGCCATTTCGACGACCCGGAAATCTTCGACATCGGACGCGCCGAAAAACCGCACCTGGCGTTCTCCTACGGGCCGCACTACTGCATCGGCGAGGCGCTTGCCAGGCTGGAACTCAAGGTGGTGTTCGGTTCGATCTTCCAGCGCTTCCCCACGCTGCGCTTGGCCGTGGCGTCTGGAGAACTGAAGTTGCGCAAGGAGATCATTACTGGCGGGTTCGAGGAGTTGCCGGTGCTCTGGTGATGCGCGGACACCACCGGGAATCGCGATCTTTCCGCAATTTGCCGGCGCACCTATATGGAGGCGTGCGGCCAAGCTGCTTTCGCGTTCTCCTGTTGCGGGGAGGGGTGGCCCGACCATCCCGACACCCGCGTCCCTTGGCCCACATGCCATGTGAAGGCGGGAACATGGTGCAAGCGTCCGTCCGGTCATCGCGCCGCCGAGCTTCATATCGAGCACGCCGCCATTGCGGCCGGCGCGGCGCAGCTATTCCCTCGATCTGCAGGACATTCAACATGGGTGATAAGAGCGTAGAGGACTCCCATCGGCGGCACGGAACCGAAAACGAGCCTGACCGCCCCGCCTTGAGCGCGGACGGTCAATGCGTGCCGACTATCGGAAGGCGCAACATCAACGACGGCTTGCCGGGATACAGCCCGGCCTATTCGGCGGTCCTGCGATCGAGCATCGCTATCGGAACGCGCCGCACCCTTTGCAAGACGGCTGGATGCCTGACTACGAGATCGAGCGGTTTCAAGACCTGACGCCTGAGCAGCAGGCGCAGCGTCCTGCCGCCGATCCGCAAACGCCGTGGACGCACCACCATCAACGGCTGCGAAACATGGCGGGAACGGGATGGCTCGATGTTCACGACCACCCGCGACCGCCTCACGCGCAAGCGCATCATGCCGCTCTTTCGAAGCGCTCATAGGAGGATCGCCCAAGCCGACATTGCGAAACGTGCGCATCGATCTTGACCCCGTGGACTAGGCCACCATTACCGCCGCGTTGGTCTTCTGGCGCGATGCGAAAACCCGCCCGGACGAGTTGGAACATCTGTCATGCGGGTTGGCGAATTCGCCGCCCTCGATGCGCAGGGTATCGACAAGCTCGCCGCCGCGATCAACCAACGGCGACCTTCCCGGTGATGACGCGTGGAATTGACGGGGATGATCGAGGATCAGGAGAGGAGGGCGAGTGCGTCATGCGTTATGACAATGAGCGCGGCAAGGGCGATCATCGCCATCTGTGATATCGAGGAACCGATGGAATTCACAACGCTGGAAGCATTGTTCGATGCATTTCAGGCGGACATGGAAAGGATACTCGCATGAGGACGCTCGTCATCAGACTAAGCTCGATTGCCGATGCCAAGGCCCGCTTCGTGAATGCGGGGCAAAAGGCATTGGAAGGCGTCGTCGTTCCTGCTACGCCGTCGGTGAATTTTCCAAGCTACGACGACATGCACAGGGTGCTTGCGCCGCCGCGGCTTGCGATCGTGAAGGCGATGGCAGGGCAGGGGCCGCTGGCGATACGGGAAGTCGCCCGACGTGTCGGCCGGGACGTGCAGGCCGTCCATAAGGATGTGACGACGCTTGTCAACGCGGGTGTCCTGGACCGGACCGACGCCGGCGTCGAATTCCCCTATGACCAGCTTCATTTCGAGTTCGATGTGAACGCGGCCGCCTGATCCGGTAGCCAATCAGGCCATCGTTTTCTGGCCGCACTGGGTTTCGGTTTGTATCCGTGCGACCGCCTCTTCCTCCCGAGGGAAATGGTAGACTTCCCTCTTGGCACCAGAGCCGATGCGCCCCCAGCGCCGCGTCAAGCAGACCTCCCCAAATAACGTCGGCTCGATTGACATAGCGTAAAATCGGGCCATGTTTTTCGAAGCGTCGAAGGTATGCATCCGGTGAAGGCCGCAGGTTAGGCTGCTTGAGCGTTCAGTCCTTGTGGCTGCCAATTCAGCAAACAAATGAAAAACTGCTGTGCAAGCTCCGGCCTGCGGGCGGAGGATGCGATGAAACAGCAGAAGCGCATCCTGGTCAACAATCCGCGCAAGCTCGACTACGACCAGGCCTGGGCGATCTATGCCAGCGCGCTTGCGGGCCGCGGCCCGGCCGCAGGCGAGTGAGCCGGCCATCCCCCGAGCTCGGACGACCAACCGGAATTCTCGCAGATGCTGCTGCGCATGTCGGAAATGTGGCGCAGCAACATGGAGCAGTCAGGGGAGGTTGGAAAATTGTGGTTCAACTCGATGATGCCCTTTTTCACCACGCGCGCGGCTGACAGCAGCTTGTTTGCCGCCGCGCAGGGCAGCGAGATCTCAAAAACCATCAAGCACATGGTGGAAAGCCCGCGCCTTGCCGACATGTGGAACCTCGACCGACAGGTCTACGCGCTGATGGCGGCCTGGATGGACGTGGGCCAACGCATGGCGACCTATCACGCCATCGCCACCGTGCCGTGGAGCAAGGCCTATGAACGCTACAGCGCGACGCTCGCCGACACGAAGGAAGGAGACGCCAAGGATTTCGGCTGGCGCAAGGCCTTCGACAAATGGAGGGACATTGCCAACGAGGAACTGATCAGCAACCTGCGCTCTAAGGATTTCCTCGCCGCGCAGCGCGAATTGCTGCTCGCCGGGCTGGACCTGCGCACCTGCCAGCAGCAAATGACCGACAGCGTCGCCAAGCTGTTGGGCGTTCCGAGCCAGCACGACTTCGACGAGCTGACGCGGCAGTTCACGGAACTCAGGCGGGAGCTGCGCGCCAGCCTCAGGGCACAGCGCGATGCGGCCGAAGGTGCACGCGGTGTCGCCACACAACCAGGAAAGGGATGAGCCATGACCGAACCCCGCGAAACCGCACATGCAAGCAACGATAGTCTTACCGCACACTCGTCTCGCAGATCGCACGAATACGACGTCCGGACCGGCCTGATCGGCCTGGAGAGAGGTGTAGTGGTAGGTGGTCCGATCGAAGTTCAACGGCCCACAGGCACGCCGGATCGAGACCATCTAATCCCGGCACATGTCCTTCACCCCTCCCGCTTCCGAGCAGGCCCTGGGCGTTTCGGCGAATGGACCTCCCGCAACATATTGAGCTCCAGCGTCTGCTCTGCGACAATCCGTTTCAACCGGGCGATTTCGTCTTCGAGCTGCTTCCGCTTCTTCACCTCCGGAATGGCATCACTCGCGTCCCGAGGCGTGCCCGCTTCTGGCGAAGACTTCCTGAGATCTTCGCGGATCCCCGCGATGGTGAGTCGTCTGTCTTTTCTAAGCGATGCGATACGCTTTAACCGCGTAACGTGGTCAGCGTCGTACCGCCGGTGGCCCTTTTCCGAGCGATCCGGTACGATGAGACCCTCCTTCTCCCAAAGCCGAAGTGTCGATGCAGAAACTCCCGCTAGACGTGCAGCTTCCGCAACGCGATAGATTTTCTTTTTGTGGTCCATCTCGGCACTTTCGTTCAGCCGCAATTTTGCCGGTTAGAAATACGCTCGATCCAAGGAAGCGTCTTGAACGCTGCATTGTTTGCAAAACGCGTTCGCACAGGGAAAGACACGGGCACATTTGGAGAAAAATACCCGTGGCAGATCGAAATCAGTGTGGGATTTCATAGCCATGTGTTCGATCACTCGCAACAGCGACGCTGGCGAATTTATCAGACAGGTCAGCGAGAAGGCGCCTTTCAAGGGCTGATCCTGCTCACCTGCGGCGTTGGGCCACATCATCCGCTTCCTCGCACCGATCACTACCGAGGAAAAATGCTTTCGGCACATCGCTCGCATTGCTTGCAGAGCGCGCAGGCCTGTCGACTGGTATCTTCATGTTCGTGCTCTCCGAGGATTCCCATTTATCGGCACGAAATTCACGGAGAACGAGAAGGTGCGCAAGCTCACCTTCACCGGCGCGAGCAATGTCGGCAAGATCCTGATGCTCCAGGGCGCCAACGAGATCATGAAACGCGGCGCCGAGCTTGGTGGCAACGCCGCTTATCGTTTTCGATGACGCCTCGCGGCGAGTAGGAGCATAGCGGACCGCCTCGGCTGTCTTGGACTTGCCGGAGGCCACTAGTTTCTGTTTATGGACTCCGAGCACGTGTGTGTGGCCAAACACCGCCAGTCCCTGCTGGCTCGCCTTAAGCAAAAGGGAGGGCCAGCCCGCTCCTATTTGGCCTCAAGGAATGCTCGAATTCGCTCTCCCGCCTGAGCAATGCTCAACACGCCATCCATGTGCCCTCGCGTGCCTTCCAGTTCGACGAATTCGACCGGCGTACCGTCGGATTTAATAATCGTTCCTGTCTCCCGCACTGCATTTCCAGGAAAAATCAGGTCTTCGTCGGTATAGATCAGCATCACGGGCACATCGATATTCAGAAGCCCTTTGTAGAGGCAGTCTTTGGGCTGTCCAGCGACGAACAGCTGATTGGCGCGCGCGAGATAAAGGAAATGGTTCGCATCTGACTGGGCTACTCGTGCTGCGCCCGCCTCGTTCAGCTTCGTGACAACCCTATAATCATTCGCCCAACTCTGCCCGGGATCCGCACCTTCGCTGGCCCAGTCACGCCCAAATGTACCGTCGGTCCATTCTGCCGAATTTGCCTGCAGTGTTAAAGTCTTCATCGCTTGAGCCAGCCCTGCATTCGGCGCCTGGCCTGTGTAATAATCTCCACCGTTCCAGTTTGGATCCAGTTTGATCGGCGACGCCCAGACGTCCAGCCACGCGATAAGGTTCGCGTCTGCCCAACCAGAGGAAATGACCGGAATCACCCGCTCCAACTTGTCGGGATAGCGTGCTGCCCATTCATAGCTTTGCAGCCCTCCCATGGAGGCGCCCATGACAGCATGCCATTTCCCGATCCCCAGTTGCTCCATCAGCCCTTTCTGCGTATCAACGAAATCGCCGATTGTCATGATCGGGAAATCCATACCCCAAGGCTTTCCTGTTTTGGGATTGATCGTCGCCGGTCCGGTGGTGATGACGTTCGGATCGTTGGCACCGAGATTGACCGGTGTGTCTACCGACACGACAAAGTATTTTTCCGTATCGATGGGCTTGCCGGACCCGATGATCGCATCCCAATAGCCGGCGCTTACATCCGCCTCCTTATATTTTCCCGCTGCGTGACTGCTTCCACTGAAATAATGCGGAATCAGGATGGCATTATCTTTGGCGTCGTTCAGCGTGCCATAGGTTTCATACCCCAGCCGCATTTCGGGAACCGTCCTGCCTCCACGTGTCACGAAGTTCTTCAGGGTAAATTCCCGCTTCTCAACTAAAGGCTCGTACGCCAATGCCGGGCCGGCCATCATGGCGACAGTGATAAGTATTTTCAGGCGCATTTACTTCTCCTTGGTCGGTTACCAACGAAACAAAGTGGTGGCCTCAGCCTTCCAAAGCCGTATCCTAGTCACTGGATTTCACATTGATCCAGGTCAAAACTTCTGAGCTTATAAGGGGCTTATTCGCCCCTGTAGGATCATGTCGCGGCCAGACCGCGGCGACTTCTCAAGAGTAATACTCTGGTGCCTTCTTGAAGGTCGACCACGCATCCGGGTCGTGACCGGTGACGACGTTTGCCCCCGTCCTCTCCGCGATTGTGCGCAGCTTCTGTACAGAGCGAACAGTATCCACCGTCGATGCGAGGAAGCCGGGCAGCGCCTTTTCTTCCCAATGGTCGAGTGTGTAGGCGGCATCGATCGTCAGAAGCAGCGGCTCGCTGCTGGGAAGGCGGACGAGAAAGGATTGATGGCCCATCGCATGGCCAGGACTGAAGATCGTCGTCAGCGTTCCGTCGCCATAAACATCATAAAAATCGTCTTGAGTGCCGTTCAAAAACTGCCATTTCAGACCCGGGCGATCGAAATCCTTGCGGATATAGCCGCCATCGGCAAACCAGTCGGGCGTGAAGGCGTATTCATATTCGGCCCTCTGCACGATATGCGTGGCATTCGGAAAGCGGCCGATCGCGCCGGTATGGTCGAGATGCAGGTGGGACTGCACGACATATTTAACATCCGCCGGATCAAAGCCGAGAGCTTTGACCTGATCGACGCATCCTTTGTCCTTGTCAAGCACCGGCCAGTACACGTCGCAAATACCGCCCCAGTGGCCGCGCGGGTCCGTCGCGACTTCAATGGCGACTCCACCGTCGATGATTGTGTGACCGTCGGGATGGGTGATCAGGTAAAAAGGAACCGGGATTTCGTAATCCGCACCATTTCCCTGATTCATTTTGATGTTGTGCACTTTGCATTTCAGGGTGCCGGACTGAAGCATGTAAAGTCGGATATCCGTCACGTTGGACCTCCCGTGTTGATATGAACGGCGAATTTCTGCGGAAATCTTCAGAAGGCTTCCCGATACAGCGCCAGCGCATCCTCTTCCCGAACCTCGACCGGATTGTTGACGAGCAGGCGCCCCTGGTTTTTTATCGCATCCGTAGCCAGCATGGCGAGGCTGTTGTCGGTTACCCCGACATCGCGGAGCCGGCGCGGCGCGCCGCTTTTATCCATCAGCACCTGCATATGGGTAACGAAGTCCTCGGAACGGGCCGCAGTGTCGCCGCTTCCCTTGACCCCAAGCACATCGGCGAGCTCGGCGTAAAGCGGGGCAGCCGCCTGTGCATTGTAACGAAGGACTGGGCCGAGCATCAGAGCGTTCGAAAGACCATGCGTAATGTGATAATGTCCACCCAGCGGATAGGCCAACGCGTGGACCGCAGCCACCGGGGAATTGGAGAAAGCCTGGCCCGCAAGCATTGCACCGAGAAGCATGCCTTCGCGAGCATCCCGGTTTGTCGGCTCCTTGCAGCCAGCGATTAGATTGGTGCCGAGAAGCCGCAACGCCTCACGCGCAAGCGCGTCCGAAAGCGGGTTTTTTTTATGCTTACTTGTATAGGCTTCGATGGCATGCACCATCGCATCGATGCCGCTTGCTGCGGTGTGAGCCTGCGGCAAACCAACGGTCAATTCCGCATCCAGGAGCACGAAATCCGCATAGAGTTGCGCCGACACGACTCCCATCTTGGTCGTCTCGCCGGTGGTGATGATGGAAATGTTGGTGACTTCGGAACCGGTGCCCGCAGTTGTCGGAACGAGAACCAGTGGAACACGCCCCCCCTGAACTTTGCCGATGCCATACATTTCGGCGAGCGGTTGTGCCGACGAGAGCAGCACCGCCGCGAGCTTTGCTATGTCCAAGGACGAGCCACCACCGAGACCAATGACAATATCGGCTGCGACTTGCCGCGCCTCCTCGACACAACCATACAAAACACTTTCCGGTGGATCTGGCACAACCCTATCGAAAATCGCCACGCTGAAGCCAGCCGCCTCCAGACTGGCGGCAATGGGCGCAATCAACCCAGCCTTCACAAGGCCCGCATCGGTGACCAAAAGCACCTTGCGCGCGGCAAAACGCGCAGCGATGATTTCACCTAATCGCTTAGCTCCGCCCCAGGCCATTTCAATGGATGGGACAGTTCGAAACTCGAACGGATTGATCGTCATTCAGTCCTCCCTTGTCGTCAGCTGCTTAAGCGATCGCCGAGCACAGATATTTGATTTCCAGGTAGTCATCGATCCCGTAACGGGAGCCTTCCCGTCCGAGGCCGGACTGCTTGACGCCGCCAAATGGCGCTACCTCGTTCGAGATCTGACCGGTGTTGTGACCCACCATGCCGTACTCCAGCGCTTCGGCCACTCGCCATGTCCGACGGACGTTTTCAGTATAGAAATAGGCAGCCAATCCGAATTCCGTATCGTTGGCCATAGCGACTGCCTCTTCCTCTGTCTCAAAGCTGAAGAGAGGCGCGACTGGCCCGAAGGTTTCCTCGCGTGCGACCTTCATCGCCTGTGTCGCTCCCGTCAGGACGGTTGGTTCGAAGAATGTCCCGCCAAGGCTGTGTCGCTTGCCACCTGCGACCACTTTCGCTCCCTGCGCGACCGCATCGCTAATATGGTCCTCGACCTTGGTAATGGCGTCAGCATCAATCAGCGGCCCGATCGTTACGCCTATCTGCGTACCTTCACCGACTTTCAGTGCAGAAACCTTCGCGGCAAGCTTTTCAGCGAAGACAGCGTAAACACCGGACTGCACGTAGATACGGTTTGTGCAGACGCAGGTCTGACCAGCATTGCGGAATTTCGAAGCGACGGCACCATCGACGGCGGCATCGAGGTCCGCGTCGTCAAAAACAATAAAAGGTGCGTTGCCGCCGAGCTCCATTGATAGTTTTTTTATCGTCGGCGCCGACTGCGCCATCAGAATTCGCCCCACCTCGGTCGATCCGGTGAAAGAGAGTTTTTTGACAATGTCGCTTTCCGTCAGCACCTTGCCGATCTCGCGTGCTTTTCCTGTCACAATCTGAAAAACGCCGGCGGGAATACCTGCCTGATCGGCCAGAACGCCGAGAGCAAGCGCCGTGAGGGGTGTCTGCTCAGCCGGCTTAACCACCATTGTGCAACCGGCAGCCAGCGCAGGCGCCGCCTTGCGTGTAATCATTGCTGCCGGGAAGTTCCAGGGCGTGATCGCAGCGCAGACACCGATCGGCTGCTTGAAAACCAGGATGCGCTTGTCGGTGGTGGGTGCGGGTATGATGTCCCCATACACTCTCTTTGCCTCCTCGGCAAACCATTGAATGAAGGAGGCAGCATAGAGTATTTCCCCCCTGGCTTCGGAGAGGGGCTTACCCTGTTCAGCCGTCAACAGCGCGGCGAGATCGTCTGCATTTTCTACTATCAGATCGAACCAGCGAAGCAGGACGGCCGCTCTTTCCTTGGCTGCAAGCGCGCGCCACGATCGGAACGCCATCTCGGCCGCTGCGACCGCCTGCTCAATATCTGCCGTCTCCAGCGCAGGGACGGTGCCGACAATCTCCCCCGTCGCGGGGTTGTTGACGGCTACGTTGTTCTGAGAGCTCGCAACCCACTTGCCATTTATCAGGCATCGATCGCGCAGCAGTTCCGTTTTTTTTAGATTGACCATGACCTCCCCCAAGCGTAGAGTTCAATTTGTTGAACCAATATCGTTATATTGAACTAGCCTGACAGGAGGTATCGAAAGTGTCAAGTGCAAGACTCGCCGCAGTGGACGACACTGCGATCGGCAAATCCGTCGACTCTGTTCCGGCGCTCAGGCGCGCGGTCTCGATCCTCGATCTTGTCACCAATTCCAGCGAGGCAATGTCGGCCGCCGACATCACACGGGCGATGTCGTTGCCAAAAAGTACGGCTCACGGCCTACTTGGCGTGATGGTAGAGCTTGGCCTTCTTGTTCGCAAACAGGACGGCACGTTCCGGCTCGGCCCGCATCCTATGCGTTGGGCGCACGGTTTTTTATCCGAGATGGACATGGTGTCAGTTTTCCGGAATTATTTCGCTTCCGACACCACATTGTCTCCCTACACGGTCACACTGACGACTCTTGACCGTCACGAGGTCGTCTATATTGATTGCCGTAATTCCGACCAGCCCCTGGGGCATACTTTCCGGATAGGAATGCGCCTTCCTGCCACCTTTACCGCGACAGGCAAAATGCTGCTTTCCGAAATGCCGGAGGATAAGCTCGATGCTCTCTTCAGAGCGAACTTTCCTTTGCCCCTCACCTCTAGAAGCGTCAAAAATCTTGCCGCACTAAGGCAGGAGCTGGCTGACATACGTATGCGTGGTTTTTCGATCGATAACGGTCAGGTTCGCGAAGGGATGATCTGCATCGGCACCGCTCTGCGAGATCATACGAGATGCGCGGTTGCCGGCATTGCCATCAGCCTTCTGGAAAGCGAAACGACTCCGGCGCTTATCGAGTCACTCGGAGAGACGATGCGCAAATCAGCCGCCATTCTTTCCGAGCAATTGGGGCATAACAGCTCATCACGCATCAGTGTCGAAGGATAGCGCAGCGTTTTGAGAGAGCGGAAATTTACTGCCGACCAAAGGAGACCAGGTGGGGTTGGCTCAGCTTGAGCAACGTGGCTGCTCTTTGACCCTAAGGCAGGCCGTCGCAGCGTCGAACCGAATGGCTGCGAAAATCGTGGATTTGGGCTCACCGTCAATCCGATGCAAGTGTCAATGTCGCGGTTCGCTCGCCAGGCGAATGGCTACATAAGCAGCTGACGAAAATCCTCTCCACGTCGACTTGTTGATGGAGGTTTTGCCAAAAGCGAGCTTCTGGCGGAGTTCAGGAGAAGTCGTCCTCAGTGATTCTTCGTGAGGCTGACGGCGCCCGTTTCCCCTTTAGGAACAGTTCGCGCCGCTGATTGTACTCGCCTTCTGGCTGAACAGCCGCTCCTCCATCTTGACGTTGGTTGCAATACTCACTATACACAGTAATGAACCTAGTTCAACATAATGAACTCGGTGGCGTGGCCGCAGCGTGAGAGGACGCTTTCGGCCTACCACGCAAGCGTGTCATTGCACCGGAACAGGCAATTTGCCGTAGAGGAGGAATCTATGAAAAAGTCGTGGTCTCTGACCATTGCAGCCATCTTTCTGTCTGCCACCGCCCCCGATGGCCTCTCGGCTCAGGAGCCAAAGCCCTTCACTATTGGTGTTGTGACGTTCCTGTCCGGTGCACCGGCTGGTCCCTTCGGCATCCCCGCAAAGATTGCCGCCGAAGTCTTCGCCGAGCAGGTCAATGCCGGTGGCAAGCTCCCGGCGCCGTATGACAAGGTCGGCTTCGGCGGCCGTCCGATCGAACTCGTCGTCATCGACGAGGCCGGTGGCACCACCAAGCAGGTTTCCGAACTACGCAACCTCGTCGAACAGAAGGGCGTAGACATGATCGTAGGCTACACGTCCTCGGGCGATTGTCTTGCGGTCGCGCCTGTTGCCGAAGAACTGAAGACCATGACACTTCTCTTCGATTGCGGCACGCCGCGCATCTTCGAGGAAGCTGACTACGAATATGTATTCCGCCCCGTTGCAACCGCGACGATGGACAACGCCGGTGCCGCACTCTACGTCAACGAGACAGTCAAGAAATTCAACACCTACGCCGGCATCAACCAGAACTACGCCTGGGGTCAGGACGCCTGGAACGACTTCGAGGGCACACTGAAGAGCCTTCGCCCCGAAGTGACGCTGACGACCTCGCAGATGCCGAAGCTCGGTGCCGGTCAGTACAATACTGAAATCTCCGCAATTCTCGGCAGCAAACCCGATATCATTCATTCGAGCTTCTGGGGTGGCGACCTTGAGGGTCTCGTGCTTCAGGGAGCGCCACGCGATCTATTCAAGAACGCCACTGTCGTTCTGACGGCAGGCGAAACGGCGATTCATCGCCAGGCCAAACAAATCCCAGATGGCACCATCATCGGCGCCCGCGGTCCAAACGGCATCTTTGCACCGGACAACGCCTATAACGACTGGTTCAAAACCGCTTACAACGCCAAGTCCGCCACGCCCCCCAGCTATCCGTCCTACCACATGGTGCAGACGCTTTTTGCGGCGAAGTTCGCTTATGAGAAGGCACAGGGCGGCGACACCGCCAAGACGCCGACTACGGAGGAGATCGCCGCTGCTCTCAAGGGTTCCACCTTCCAGGGTCCCTCGGGCGAAGTGAAGATGTCGATGGGCAAGGGCAACCAGGCTGTGCAGGAAATGGTCTATGGCCGCATCAAAACCGTCAATGGCAAGCTGACCTTCGTCGATGTGATCCGTTACGCTCCAGAAAGGGTGAACCCACCGGAAGGCATGACCAGCCATGAGTGGATCAAGAATAAGCTGAAGTGACTTGTCCACCGCGGCATCGCTTGCGCGGGTTCTCCCGGCGCGTTTGGCGCCGCAATCCCTTTGAAGCGGTTTTCGCCCGTCGCATGCCACGCTGGCACCGAAAGATGAATCCCGCCCGTCGTTTCGAAATGGTGTGTGGCATGAACGCGTTTCTAGGCGCTATTATTGACGGCATTCTGTATTCCGCATGGCTCTTCATCATCGCAGTCGGCCTGACGCTGATCTACGGGGTGATGAAGATCCTCAACATGGCCCATGGCACGTTCTATGCCATCGGCGCCTACATGTCGGTGACTCTGCTGGGTTGGTGGTTCGCCCAGGGCCTGCCGCCCGCTGGAAGCATTCCGGTCATGATTGTCGCGGCGCTGATCGCCGGTACGATTGTCGGCCTCGTCGTCGAACGGGGCGTCCTGCGCTTTTTCGCGGGGCGCGATCCCGTCGTGCTGCTGCTGGTAACCTATGCGCTCTTCCTCATTCTGGAAGACGTGGTGAAGCTCATCTGGGGTGTCGATCCATGGATAGCCTCCGACCCGGTGTGGGCATTCGGCAACGTCTATCTCGGCCCCCTTGTCTATCCGACCTACAACCTCATTGTCGTCGTCGTGGCGATCGTCAGTGGTGGTCTCCTGACGTGGTTTCTGCAATTCACTGCCAAGGGGAAGATGCTGCGCGCCGTCATTCATGATCCGGAAGTATCGCAGGCGATGGGCATCAATGTCAGCCGCTGGAAAGTGTCGGCCTTTGTGGTCGGCTCGATCCTCGCCGCACTCGGCGGCGCCTTCACAGCGCCGACCATCTCGGTGGCGCCGGGCATGGGCGTCGAAGTGGTCGTCATGATGTTCGCAGCGGTGGTGATCGGGGGGCTTGGATCGATTCCTGGCACCATTGTCGGCGCCCTGATCGTCGGCTTCGTCCGCTCACTTGCGGTCCACTATTGGCCCGAAGTCGAAGTGTTCAGCATCTATGCAGTGATGGCTATCGTTCTCGCCATACGTCCGCAGGGGCTGTTTTCCGGTGTGGAGCTGCGCAAGATATGATGAACAAAACCAAAACCTTTGTGCCGGTCGCCGTCGGCGCGGCACTTTTCCTAATCGTCGCGGCCTGGGCGCTACCCACCTGGAACTTCGTCATCTCGATCGGCCTTGCCAAGGGGCTCGCGGTTCTCGGCCTCGTGCTGATGATGCGCGCTGGGTTGGTCTCGTTCGGCCAGGGACTTTATTATGCTATCGGCGGCTATTCCGTCGGCTTGATGGTCAATCTCTGGAGAATCAACGAAGCGGTTCTCTTGCTCATCGCCCCGGTCGTCATCGCCGCGGCGACTGCAGCAGTCGCCGGTCTCCTTCTGTCGCGTTACCGCGACATCTTCTTCGCGATGCTGACGCTCGCCCTGTCGATGCTTCTCTACGGTCTTCTGGTGAAGTCGGTGGAACTTGGCGGCACGGACGGCTTCAACATCCGAGGCGTGACCTTGTTCGGCCTGCCGCTGAGCGGTACTGCGCGTTTCAACGGCCTCGTTATCCTCGTCCTGATCTGTTTCACAGCGGTGATAACCGTCTGGTACTTCGGCAAGACGGCGCTCGGTCGCCTGCTGCCTGGCATCAAGGATAACGAGATTCGCGTCGAGTATCTCGGCGCGTCTGCAAGCAAGACGATCTATCTCTCCTACATCCTTGCGGCAATTCTAGCCGCCGTAGGTGGCTCCATGAGCGGCATTCTCGTCGCGCATGTGGATCCGGAAATGGCCTTCTGGGCAACCTCGGGCGAATTCGTGGTGATCGCAGTCCTTGCCGGTACTGGCAACATCTTCACGCCCTTCATCGCCGCGCTTGCACTCGAATTTGTCAGGACGTTCGCCTATCAGCATGCCCCCAACACTTGGCAACTGGTACTTGGCGTCATCATCCTCTCGATGATCCTGTTCCTGCCGACAGGCCTGGGCGGCATCCGTTTCGGTAAGCGCAACACGACCACCGTCGAGGCAGGAGAAAAAGCATGAAGCCGATTATTGAAGCAAAGAGCCTCATTAAGCGGTTCGGCGCGGTAACTGCCGCAAACGACGTGAATGTCGACATCATGTCTGGAACGATTTCGGGGCTGATCGGCACAAACGGCGCCGGCAAGACGACGTTTATCAATATGATTACGGGCTACCTCGGCCCGGACTCCGGTTCGATCCTGCTCGACGGACAGGAAATCGTCGGGCTTTCACCTCGTCAGATCACTCGGCGCGGCGTTGCCCGGTCCTTTCAGATTCCGCAATTGTTCAACTCGCTGACAGCGATTGAGAACCTGATGTTTGCCTACAGCGCCACGGACAGCGTTGGCATCAAGGGCTTTTCAATTCTTTCCGACGACGAGCTCGCGACCCATGCTGACGAGAGGCTCGAGGTGTTCGGACTTGGAGCGTTCCGCAACTCGATTGCCGGCACGATGCCCGAAGGCATCCGCAAGCTTCTCGACATTGCAATTGCCATGGTTGGCAAGCCGAAGGTTCTTTTCCTGGACGAGCCGACGAGCGGTGTCGCCAGCGAAGAAAAATTCTCGGTCATGGACCGCATTATTGATGCGACCCGTGTCGCAGGCGTCAGCGTGCTCTTCGTCGAACACGACATGGAGATCGTTGGCCGCTACTCCGACCGCGTGCTCGCTTTCTTCGAAGGCCGGGTGCTGATTGATGGACCTCCGGAAACGGTCCTCAGCGACCGACAAGTGCGCGAACTCATCATTGGTGAAGAACATTGCGTTCGCAGGGAGGATAACCATGCTTGAAGTGAAGTCAATCAACGTCTCCATCGGCGGGGTACCTATTCTGCGTGACGTTTCCATGAAGGTCGAAGCCCGCTCGATGGTCGGAATCGTCGGCCGCAATGGTGCCGGCAAGACCACGTTGATGCGTGCGATAATGGGGCTCTTGCCACTCCGGGCAGGTTCGATCCATTATGAGAAGAAGGACATTTCACGTGAGGCGCCGCATCTGCGCGTGCACCACCAGATGGGCTTCGCGCCGGAAGACCGGCGCCTTATTCCCGAACTGACTGTTGAGGAAAACCTGCTTATTCCGGCATGGGCAGCTGGCGTCACAGATGCGCAGAAGCGGCTCGACGATGTCTATGCGCTCATTCCGGAGGCAGCGGACTTCCGCCATCGCCGCGCCCTGCAGCTTTCAGGCGGCCAGCAGAAACTCGTGGCCATCGGTCGCGCACGCATGACTGGCACCCAGCTGTTAATGCTAGACGAGCCATTCGAAGGCGTCGCCCCCGCGCTTTCCAAGCGCATTTCCGAGGTAGTCGCATCCCTGCAGCCGCTTGGTCTTTCCATCCTTCTTTCCGGCGCCGATCTTCGGCACGCCGGTAAGGGCCTCGATATGGTTTATCGCATGGACCGTGGCCAGATCACTTCTATTTGACCGTCATTGGCAGCGCCTGTGCATCTCTGCTGCGTCCCAACCGCCGCATACGAAATTGTGAACCACTTCGGTAACCTGTGGTTTCGACGGTTGCTCTTTCAAGGCTGCGTTGAGGCATTCGCGCGGGCTTAGGAGCGCGGGTCTAAATACTGGTCATTCTTTGTTCTTCATCATTGCCGCCTGAAGCTGTGGGCAAGTGGGATCCTATCCCGAGGAATGGTTAGCGGGATAGCACTGGCCTACCAGTGTTTCGGGTGGGGTCGGTTGTTGATGACAATCAACTTACGACATCTCGTCACCTTTGTCGGCTTCGCGACACGCATTCGTCTTCGCCCAATCGCGCATTTTTCGCCCTGAAGCCTATCGAACCGCCCCTGCGTTTGCGGTGGTGATCGGGACGGATTGCGACACGACATGTCGGCAACCCTACAAAACCCCTCCGCCCGTGGGCGCGGGACTGCCGTCGGCGATTATTGTCGCGATGCTCAATCCCGGGCGCCGCGTCATGGCGGTCTGCGGCGACAACGGCTTCCACATGACCAGCCAGGAACTGGAGACGGCCCGCCGCCTCAAGCTCAACCTGGTCGTGCTCATCGTGGAGGACGGCGGCTACGGCATGATCCGCCATAAGCAGGCCGCCCGCGGTTTCCCGGATTTCGGCAACACCGTCGACAATCCGGATTTCGGGAAATTGGCCGAAGCCTATGGGGTCAAGGGCACGCGCGTCGAAGCGCTGGACGATCTGGTGCCAGCGCTGGAAGCCGCTTTCGAAGGCGGCGGCGTCCATGTCGTCGTAGTGCCGATCGATTATGCGGAGAACAAGTGAGTGCTCACCGACGAGCTGCAACTCGCGCAAAGCGTAACCGGGATAAACCGCCCTCAGGAGCCCAGGAGGTCAACAGCAATGATCATCTTTTCAGAGCGGACGGCAGGCCCTGCTGTCCGAGAAAGCAACAGGAGGACCACAACATGAAACAGTTTATCTTCCAGACCCCGCCAAACATTCGAGGCAGGCGCATCCAGCAAGATCGCCGACGTCCTCAAGGGCTACAAGGCCGCCCGGCGCCGAGATCTGGATCGATGGCGGGCATAATCCCGGTGCCGGCGAAGTGATTGCCGAAGCCATGGCCAATTTCGAGGAACGCCAGTCTTGGCCGCTTTTTCTGATCATCGGCATGATCAATACCAGGGATCCGGTCGGCTATTTCAAGGCCTTTACCGGCCTGGTCGAGAAGGTTTTCTGCGTGCCGATCCGCGGCAGCGAAGCGATGATCGATCCCGTGATATTGTCAAATGCCGCTTATGATGCCGGTTTGGTTGCCGAACCGATGTTGACGGTCGGCGATGCGCTGGAAGCGATAAAAGCTGTTCTCGATCCGGAGGCATTGCCGCCGCGCATCCTGGTCGGCGGCTCTCTCTATCTCGTCGGTGACGTGCTTGCCGACAACGGCACGCCGCCGAAATGAAGGCTGCGAAATGAAAAAGCCCGGTCGAGCCGGGCTTTTTCGTCAATGTGAAATAAATTCGTCGATATCAATCAGGCAGCGCTCGAAATCCAGTTCGAAAGGGCCGTCTTCGGCTTTGCGCCGACAGAGATATCGGCAACTTCGCCGCCCTTGAAGATTGCAAGGGTCGGAATGGAGCGCACACCGAACTGTGCAGCGAGTTCCGGGTTCTCATCGATATTCAGCTTGGCGACCTTGACCTTGCCTTCCATCTCGACAGCGATTTCTTCGAGGCTCGGAGCAATCATCTTGCACGGACCGCACCATTCGGCCCAGAAATCGACGACGACGGGTTCTGCGGATTCCAGAACTTCCGACTGGAAGTTATTGATATCGACTTTCACGGTAGCCATGGGCTGCTCCTTTACCGGAATTGGGTGTTGAACGGGCGTGTCGCAAAGCGGACGGCCGAACGCATTGGGCTGAAATACGTTCCGCAGCCGCTCGACAAATACACGCTGGTGATCTCTTCTTCTGAAATGGCTTCTGCGGGTGCGGGCCATTGCGACAGTCCTTCTTTTGTGAGAGTGCCGATCTCCCCGTCGTGACAGGAGACGCCGAAGATGTACCGGACCCCCTCGTTCTCAATCGCCGAGACAAGGAGGTTGGCCTCTTGACCATGCGCATTCTCAAAGTGTGCATAAAGTGCCTCCTGACGGTTTTGCATATGTATAAAGTCATTATTCCGTCATGGCGATATAGAACCGTTATTTATTAGTCAA
Source organism: Rhizobium sp. NZLR1 (assembly GCF_017357385.1). NCBI lineage: Bacteria > Pseudomonadati > Pseudomonadota > Alphaproteobacteria > Hyphomicrobiales > Rhizobiaceae > Rhizobium > Rhizobium sp. NZLR1. Next base: position 111,308 of record NZ_CP071635.1, read on the forward strand.
CTGTCAATAAGCTGCCACGCCAACAAACTTCCCGACTCGATCGGAAGGCCTTTCGTCCCTCATTGAATTTTCTCTTATTGAGGACGCAGCGAGACAACCTCAGCGATCCGCTCCGCGGTCCGGCGTGGGGCGTCTTCGCCCGGAAGGAACGATCCCCCGGCGGGCAATTAGTCGTCCTTGCCACCATGTTCCATGCTCTTGGCAAGCCACTCGGCCAGCTTCGCGTCATCGGGCGCGAAGAGGGCAGACTGATGCACGAAGCGCTCTTCCTTGAAGTGCTCGACAAGGGCAGCGCGGGTGTCCCGGACGCGCGGGCAGGGAACGACACTCGTGCCGCCGCAGGACGCTTCCAATGCCGGGCGAGAGAGGCACGCGAGGAACTCCTCCGTGCCCATGTTCGGAAGATAAGCGTCGGCACCGATGGCATCGCCGGCGACCCGGACAACGACGCCGCTGTCCGAACGATTGGTGCGGGCCGACAGCGCGTCGATCAAGGTCAATCTAGCCACGACGCGTAGCGTATCCATGTCGAACACCAGCTTGCCGCTTTCACCGATCAGCCGGACGACGTGCCGGACGAACCGCCTGGACCCATAGAGATGCCCGGAGACTTCGGAGCCGGAGTCGACCGAGACGTTCTGCCCGGCAAACGCAAGCACCAGCATTGCCATGAGCGTATCGTCCTCGATCGGAGCCCGTGCCAGCGCCTCGTGCAGCGCGTCGGTGCGGAAATCGCCGATCATGCCGATGCCGTTTCGGGTCACGTCCGGCCGGGTCTTGGCTGAAACGTCGATGGCCTCGTTTCCGTCCTCGCCGCCGGGCGCGGTCGGATCGCCCTTGCCTTTCGCTTGTCTGGCTTCCGGCATCCGAAAATGGGCAGACTGCACCTTGCCCTCACGATCGAGAAACATGGCGGTGCAATCGCCTTTGCCGGACTTGCCGTACAGGTAACGCCACTTACCGCGGATCTTGACGTAGGTCTCGTCGATCCTGACCGAACCACAATGCGAGCGCCGAAACTGGCGCAGCCGCTTCTCGATCATCGGAGCATAGGCAAGTACCCAGCGGTTAATCGTGCTGTGGTCCACTTCGAAGCCGCGCTCTTGGAACATCTCCTCAAGGTCTCGGTAGCTGAGCGGATACCGCAGATACCAGGCCGCCGCCTGCACGATGAGCCATGCTCGAAATGCCGCCCTTTGAAATCATCTTTCGACCAGCGCTTCAGCTTCTCGGCAATGGTATTCAGAATCACAGGCTCGCTCCACAAACTCGAAGCGAGAATTTCTCCGGCGAGCGTCAACAGACGGTTAACTAAGAAAATTTGCGACAGGCCCGGTCATCGCCCTGGCCCCGAGGACGCTGGAACGGGACGAGCGACTTGGTTTTTCGCAGTGAGTTGCTGCTATGGAGCGCCGACCTTTGCTTCAACTCCAGTCACACCATAGCCGTCCTGCTCAAGGGCGGCGGCGTACGCGACGGCATATGCCGCGATCTTATCCGCACAATCCATTCCATTGATAACTTGGCGAGCGTCGATGAAGTTGGTTGCCCGAAGATTAATGTAATCCGAGAGCTTCTTGCCGGTAAACCAGCCTTCCTTCAAGCCCATGACAAGCACCTTCGCCGCAATTTCCGGTACCAGTGCTCTTGCTGGAACGGAAACGAGATCAATGCCGAGCTTGATGCTGGCCACGCGGTAGTTTTTCTTGTGCGTGAGTTGGGCGTATCCTCTCCCAAACCAGCCTTGACGCCAATATGGGGAGGAGACCCAAGGCAGCCCGCCCTTTGCCCATGCGCTGTCAAGACGGGCAATCGCCTGAAAGTCAGATATCGCGAGAGTCTCGCGCACCGGCTTCATAAGGCATCTAGTTTCATGAAATGCTGTAGCCAACACGTAGGCGCATTGGTTGCGCTGTAATGTGTGCACCTTGCATTCCGAGATTAGAAGTCGGGCGTCCCCGCGGTCGAGGTCGCCGACGCCGCTTTTGGCGGCAAACGCCACGGCGACGCAAATTAAAATAATCAGGCATGCTGCAGCGAGTGTTCGGAGTATCGGCTCCGCTTCCCGTTCAGGGTGCCGCATGAGTGCGCCACCTACGTAGTCGAAGGCGTCTCGTGCGTGTTCTACGTCTGATGACGGGCGGTACTTGCCATAGTAGTAGGCTATCTGCATCGCTTAACTCCGCAATATGCTGAGATGAAATCGACAGACGCCCCGCATAGGTGCGCAACTCAATTTTAGTTTGTAAACAATAGGGTAGCGTACGTAACGGACCAAGGAGAGCAAAGTGACTCTTGCCGGGCGCCGCTCTGTCAATCGTTGTACTTATGGGCTGTGGCCAAAGAAAAAGAGAACCCAGTCGACACTCCCAATGGAGAAAGAGAACGTTGGGAGCTATGAGCGCGCGAGAATGGCGAGCGCGAAGTTCGGATCACCTCCTTTCCATGCTCCTTGAGCGCCTCTGGACCTCGCGTATCGTCTCCTCCCGACTCGACAGCACGTTGATGAACTCGGGCATGTGGGAGATGTCCTCGCGGGCGATCACTCTGTTTTTGCCTGTTTGATCATCATGGAGCGCGAATTCGGATCACCTTTCCTGACTCATTCGAATTCGGCCCGCGACAGACTGGTTTGTTCGCTTTCGGGCTTGCGATGGAGCCGCAATTCCGCAACAAGGCTGGACGTAACCTCATCGACGGGCCTCAGCCCATTAACGGTGCGTAGGAGCCCGGCGGTGCGGTAGTAGTCCGCGAGCGGCTGCGTCTGCGTCCGGTAGGCCTCGAGCCTGACTTTCAGCGCTTCCGGATTGTCGTCGGCGCGCACCGGCCGGCCTGCGGCCTTGGCCTCGCGCGCCCGATAGATGATGCGGTCTAGCAGCACGGATTCGTCGACGTTCAGTTCGAGCACCGCATCCAGACCGAGGTGTGCCTTTTCGAGCGCTTCATCGAGGGCCCGCGCCTGTCCCAGCGTGCGGGGAAAGCCGTCGAGGATGAAGCCGGACGCAGCGCCCGGCTCGGCGATGCATTCGAGGACGCAATTGACGACGATGCCGTCGCCAACCAGTTCGCCCCGCGCCATAAGGTCGCGCGCCGCAAGGCCAACCGGCAAGCCCTTGGCGGCAGCGGCGCGCAGCATATCTCCCGATGACAGCTGCGGCACGCCCAGCCGCTCGGCGAGGCGCGCTGCCTGCGTTCCCTTGCCCGCCCCCGGCGGTCCAAGCATGATCAATCTCATCATTCCCTCCTTCGTAGGTCTGCCTGCGGATTGTCTTTTCCCTGATCGTCTCGTCGGCGCCGATGCGACGACGCGCTGGAACCCACGTCTTCATCTTATGCTGCCATCAGCCATCCTTCCGGTTCTGTCGGTTGACTATCAGATCGTCGACGACCGCGGGATCGACGAGCGTCGAGGTGTCACCGAGGTCGGCAAAATCGTCCTCAGCGATCTTGCCCAAGATGCGGCGCAGAATTTTTCCCGAGTGGGTTTTCGGCAGGCCGGGGGCAAATTGGATCTTGTCGAGCGAAGCGAGGGGGCCGATCTTCCCGCGCACCCAGGAAACGAGTTCCTTCCGCAGGTCGTCGTCGTCGTTTTCGCCATCTATGAGGGTGACGTAGGCGTAGATGCCCTGACCCTTAATCTTGTGAGGATAGCCGACTACCGCGGCTTCCGAGACCTTGGCGTGGGCGACAAGGGCGGATTCGATCTCCGCCGTGCCCATGCGGTGGCCGGAGACGTTGATGACGTCGTCGACGCGGCCGGTGATCCAGAGATAACCGTCCGCATCGCGCCGGCAGCCGTCGCCGGTGTAAAATTTGCCGGGATAGGTGGAAAAATATGCCTCGAAGCGCTCATGATCACGGTACAGCGTGCGCATCTGGCCCGGCCAGCTGTCGGCGATCACCAGGTAGCCGTCTGCAACGCCGTCGAGCACGTCTCCCGCCTTATCCACGAGCTCGGGCTTGACGCCGAAGAAGGGCTTGCTGGCGGAGCCTGGCTTCAGGTCGGTGGCGCCAGGCAGCGGCGTAATCAGGATGCCGCCGGTCTCGGTCTGCCACCACGTATCGATAACAGGGCAGCGCTTGTCGCCGACCACATTGTAGTACCATTCCCAAGACTTGGGATCGATCGGCTCGCCGACCGTGCCGAGCAGGCGCAGTGAAGAGCGCGAGGAGCGCGTCACGAAGTCGTCGCCGGCACCCATCAGCAAGCGAATCACCGTCGGCGCCGTATAGAAGATGTTGACCTTGTACTTGTCGATGACTTCCCAGAAACGACCCTGATCCGGGAAGTTCGGCACGCCCTCGAACATCAGCGTAGTCGCGCAGTTCGCCAGAGGCCCGTAGACCATATAGGAGTGGCCGGTCACCCAGCCGACATCGGCCGTACACCAGTAGACGTCGCCGTGGCGATAATCGAAGACATATTCATGTGTCATCGCCGCATAGACGAGATAACCGCCCGTCGTGTGCACCACGCCTTTCGGCTTGCCGGTGGAACCCGACGTATAGAGGATGAACAGCGGGTCCTCAGCGTTCATTTCCTCGGGCGGGCATTCGTCGGGAACGGTCACGGCCAGTTCGTCGTAATAGTGATCGCGGCCTTTCAGCATGCTGACGGCCGCGCCGGTCCGCTTGACAACGATGACGCTTGTCACCACCTCGGGGAGCTTATCCAGCGCCGCGTCGACATTGACCTTCATCGGCTTATTGCGCCCGCCGCGTGGGCTTTGGTCTGCGGTCACCACGACGGTGCTCGCGGCATCGGCGATGCAGCTTGCCAGTCTATCGGACGCGTAACCGCCGACGACGAAGGAATGGACCGCGCCGATGCGCGCGCAGGCGAGCTTCGCATAGGCGGCTTCGGGGATTATCGGCAGGTAGAGGGTGACGCGATCGCCCTTCTTGACGCCTTGCTTCTTCAGGACGTTCGCCCATTTCATAACATGGGCGTGTAGTTCGCGATAGGTGATCCGGACGGCGTCATCTTTCGGGTCGTCCCGCACCCCGATGATGGCGATCTGATCGCCCCGCTCGGGCAGATGCCGGTCGACGCAATTATAGGAGACATTGGTGGTGCCGTCTTCGAACCATTTAATCGAAACCTTGCCCGGCTCGAACGAGGTGTTCTTGACGGTGCCGTAAGGCTTGAACCAGTGGATGCGCTTGCCGTGCTCGCCCCAGAACCCCTCGGGGTCGGCGATCGAAGCCGCATACATTGCCGCGTAGCGCTCCGAGTCGATGAAAGCGCGCTCGGCCCATTCCTTCGGAACCGGATAGGCGCCTGTCACCTGATTGTTGCCGTTATCTGTCATGGTTTTCTCCTCAAAAAGGGTTTGCCAGTCGCACCGCCGCCGTCAACCGGGCGGCGGGCTGGTCAGAAAATTGTGCCCGACGTCGATCTCGTGCAGCTCGAAGAGTGGGGGCACAACTGGGAAGAGATCCTCTGGTCCCAAGACTAATCCTGCACGGCGGCGTCGATCGGCCCCCAATCGATACATACGGAACGCGATAAAACGGTGTTGCCGACTGGCCGATCACAGCCCTCCACCGTTCCGCCTGGAGCCGGTTCTTTCTGGCGTGCGTTGCTGCGTCTCTTCCTGATGATCTTATCCACGCACATTCCCAATGCCTTTCACGCACGAATTATGCTTTCCGTTCGACAGGTCCGGCCTCACGTATCCTTTCCGATTGTCGCGGCCTTGCGGAACTGCTCGAAAATCTCGGTCATCCGCTTGCGGGTGATGGCGAAAGCGTTCTCGCTGGCCTTGACCGCCATGCTGGTGATCTCGCGCGAGCCGATCAGCGCCACCTCGTAAGCCTGTTTCGCCAGTTCGCCGCGCTCCTTGGGGGCAAGGGCCGCATCCTCAAACATCATCAGGAGCTGTGAGGAAGCCGCGCGGAACAATTCCAGCTGCTTTTCGACGACGCCGTAGGCGCCTTTGTTGGCAACCTGCGTGGCCTGCGCGAAGGCCTCGATATTCCTGGCCTGCTCCCTAACAAGTGCTGCCGGATCGGCGCCCGGCATGTTGAACTTGGCGAGCATCTCGTTGATCTGGTTGGTCAACGTTTGGATATCCGGGGTCTGCGATGTAGGCATGGTGGGCTTCTCCTCAAACGATGGGGTTACAAGGTTGCCGGCGTCTAGCCCATAGCGGGCGGGCCTCGTGCTGCGCTCTGCATCGAAATCTATGCCCTCTGAAAGCAGGCGTTCGAGCAGCAGCTGGTCGAGATTCATCGGACCGTCGGCGAAGATCACAGCCGCCATTTCGCGCGGCTGGCGGATGATCGGCCGGAACTCCATATGGGCGAGGATGTCGCGCTCGATATCGATCCCCGGCGCGACTTCGATTAGTTCCAGCCCCTCAGGGATCAGCGAGAAGACGCAGCGCTCGGTGACGATGAGCACGGTCTGGTGGGTCTCGCGGGCATATTCGCCCGAGAAGGTGATCTGCTCGACCTTTTCGATAAACTTCGCCTGCCCTTCCTGCAGGATGACGAGCTTGCCGTCCCGGATCTCCGTGCGCAGGTCCTTGGTAAACGTGCCGCAGAAGAAGAGAAGGCGGGTGTTCTGAGAAATGTTGATGAAGCCGCCGGCCCCGGCGAGGACATCACCGAACCGACTGACATTGACATTGGCTTGCGCATCGACCTGCGCGAAGCCGAGACAGGCGAGGTCCAGCCCGCCGCCGTCGATGAAATCGAACATCTGGTTCTGGTCGATGATCGATTCGGGGTTAATGGCCGCGCCGAAATCCAGCCCCCTCTGTGGGGTGCCGCCGATGGTGCCGGATTCGGTGGTGAGCGTGAGCTGGTTGATGATATTCTCTTCCGTCGCGACCGCCGCAAGCCCTTCCGGCATGCCGATGCCGAGATTGACGACATCTCCCTTCCGCAGTTCTAAGGCGCAGCGCCGCACGATGATCTTGCGTTCGTTCAGTTCCATGGAGGCGGCGCGGTCCGGCGGCGTGCGGAGTTCGCCGGAGAAGGCGCCGTTGTATTGGGTCGCATAGGTCTGCATGTGATGTTCCGGCTCGGCGACGACGACGTAGTCGACCAGGTGGCCGGGGATTTTGACGTCGCGAGGGTTCAGCGAACCGGCGGCGCCGATCCGCTCGACCTGCGCGATGACAATACCCCCGCTGTTCTTGGCGGCGGTGGCGATCGTCAGGTTGTCGAGCGTCAGCGCCTCCTTCTCCATCGTGACATTGCCGGATGGATCGGCCGTCGTGCCGCGCAGGATGGCGACGTGGATGGGGAAGGTCTTGTAGAGGAGCCCCGGCTCACCGTCGATTGCCGTGAGCTCGACGAGGTCTTCCGTCGTGTTGGAATTGAGCTTGCCGCCGTCGATGCGCGGGTCGACGAAGGTCCGAAGTCCGACTTTCGAGATCAGCCTGGGCTTTCCCACAGCGATCTCGCGGAAGAGATGGGAAATGATCCCGAGCGGCAGATTGTAGGCCTCGCACTTGCCGCTGACCGCCAGTTCCGCCAGCTTCGGCACCAGCTTGAAATGCCCGCCGATGAGGCGTTTCACCAGCCCGTCATGCGCAAGTCGGTTGAGGCCCTTGTCTTTGCCGTCGCCCGGGGCGGCGGCAAAGAAGAGGGTGAGATTGCTCGGCTCGCCCGTTTCGAGGAAACGCTTCTCAAGGGCGCAGATCACCGCCTCCGGCGTACCGATTCCGACGAAGCCGGAAAAGGCGACTGTATCGCCCGAGCGGATCATCGCGACGGCTTCGGCGCCGGAGACAATCTTGGTAGTGGATTTGTCAATTCCGCCCTTTCCATAGAATGCAATCTGATGCCGTTCTGGCATATTTTGTTTCCTTCACGTGTTCGAACCAATGCGGTTAAACCGCAATGTGGATGGCGCCGGTCCCTCCCGCTGCCTCGCAATAGCTCTCAAGATTCGTGCCAAGCCGCCCGATTGAGCTGACGAACAATTATTTGCTGCTGTTTCAGCTACGTGGGCGGAAAATACGGGATCGGGCGAAGTGGAATGGGTGTTGCAAAGCCGACAAAGGTCACGACGATGTCGTAAGTTGAATGTGGAGATTCCGGTTTGTCGTCCGAGCTCGGTCATAGCCTGCTCGCTCCCGCAAGTGCTTTGGCATAGATCGCCCGAACTTGGTCGTAGTCGAGCTCGCGCGGATTGTTGACCAGTAGGCGATCCTTCTGTTTCATCGCATCCTCCGCCAGCTTGGAAAGATCGCCTTCGCCGATTCCAACCGCCGAAAGCGAGCCGGGCAACCCGCAGTCTCGGCAGATCGCCTCGATCTCGGCGATGAAGGCCACAGCGTCCGCCGCATCGGACTGGCGGCGATAGCCGGGCTGGATAACGTCGGAGAGCTCGGCATAGAGCGCTTCGGCCGCCGGCCGGTTGAATTCCAACACGTAAGGCAGGACCAGCGCAACGGAGAGGCCGTGCGCCTCATGGAAGATCTCGCCGATCGGATAGGCGAGCGCATGCACCGCTGCAACCGGCGAATGGGCAAACGCCATGCCGGCCAGCATGGAGCCGAGCAGCATTTCCGAGCGCGCTTCGAGGTCAGAGCCGTCCGCGCACACTTTCCTCAGATTGGCCGACAGCAGCGCCAGCGCCTTCAGCGCGAGCCAGTCGGAGGTCGGGTTCTTCTTGATCTTGCCGGTATAGGCCTCGATCGCGTGCACTATGGCGTCGATTCCCGTCTGGGCGGTGAGGTGCGGCGGCAGGCCGAGCGTCAGTTCGGGATCGAGGATCGCCCAGTCCGGGATGAGGAGCGGCGAGATCACCGCCTTCTTCTCATTGTTCAGCGTTTTAACGATGGAGACCGGCGTCACTTCCGATCCGGTGCCCGCCGTGGTCGGCACCAGCAGCAGTGGCAGCCGGTCGCCGGTGGCAAGGTCGATACCGTAGATATCATCAAGCCTGTCCGGGGTTTTGGCGAGATAGGCGACGAGCTTTGCCGTATCCAGCGCGCTGCCGCCGCCGATCGCCACGACAGCGTCGAAGCCGCGCTCGCGGCAGATTTCTGCCGCCGCTTCGATGACATGCGACGGCGCGTCGACGACCACGCCGTCGAACACGGTGAGCGCGATGCCGGCTTCGGCAATCGCCGCTTCCGCATTGCGCGTCAGCCCGGCCGCCCACACCTTCTCGTCGGTGACGAGCAGCACATGGGCGGCCTTGTAGCCCTTGAGGAGCTCGCCGATCTTGCTGGACGCGCCTGCGCCGAAACGGATGTTGGGCGTGGTCTGGAAAGTGAAGGCCATGTGTTTGGTCCTTTTGTTTGGCTCTCTCGGGCGGCAGGGCGGCCTGCCGCCCCCTCTGAAAAGCCGATCCTTGCTGTCGACCGCCCCGGGGCTCCCCGAGGCGGTTTATTTCGGGTCAATCAGGCGCTCGGCGGTTTCGCCTTGCCCGAGCGCAACTCGTCGATGCGATAATCGATCGGCAATGCGACCAAATGCACGCCGCCGCCTTCGAAAGCGGCTTCAAGCGCCGGCACCAGATCGTCCAGCGTTTCGACGCGCGTGCCCTTGGCGCCATAGGCTTCGGCCAATTTCACGAAATCCGGATTGCCGAAGGAGATGCCGAAATCCGTGAAACCGCGGGCGGCCTGCTTCGAGCCGATCATGCCGTAGCTGCCGTCAACCAGGATGAGCACAACCAGATTGACCTTGAGGCGGCGAGCCGTCTCAATCTCCTGGCTGGTCATCATGAAGCCGCCGTCGCCGCAGACCGCCATGACGCGGCGCTCGGGATTGATCATCGCTGCCATCATCGCCGAGGGCAGGCCCGCGCCCATAGTCGCCAGCTCGTTGTCGAGCAGCAGCGTATAGGGGTGATAGGTCCGGTAGCTGCGGGCGAACGCGAGCTTGTATTGACCATTGTCGAGCGCCACGATGTCGCTTTCCCGCATGAACTTGCGCGTGCACCAGTCGATCCGGGGTGACCGGCCAGCTTGCGTCATCGGCGCCGTTGCAAATCCGGGAGAGGATCTCCTCGCGCAGCGGCAGCAATCCGCCGGCATTGGGCAACTTACCCTCGAGGCGGTCCGCCAACGCCTCGAGAGCAGGGCCGATGTCGCCGATGACCTCGAGTTGCGGGAAGTAGACCTGCTCGACTGGCGCCGGAGTATCGTCGACATGGATGACTTTCGGTCCCTTTGGCTTCATGATGAAGGGCGGTTTTTCGGTCGTGTCATGGCCGATCGTAATGATCAGGTCGGCCTCGTCGACGGCGGTGTGCACATAGTCGCCTCCGGAAAGCGCCGCCGTGCCAATATAGAGGCTGGAGTTCTCGGGCACTGCGCCCTTGCCCATCTGGGTGGTGAAGAACGGGATGCCGGTGCGGTTCACAAACTGCGCCATTTCCGCTGTAGAGCCGGGACGCGACACGGCGGCCCGCGAGGCGCCGGCCCCAAACATGAGAAGCGGACGCTTGGCTGTCGTGATGCGGGCGGCGGCGCGATCGAGGGCCGTATCGCTTGCTATCGGCAGGTCGCGCTGGTGCGGCGCAATCAGCGCTACCACTTCCTCGTATTTATCGGCCGCGATATCTTCCGGAAGCTCAAGATACACTGGCCCCGGCTTTCCCTCCTTGGTGACACGGAATGCCTCTCTGACGGTCGAAGGGATCATTTCCTTCGACGCGATCTGCATTGCGAACTTGGTCAGGGGCTTCATAGTCGCGACGGCGTCGACCCTCTGAAAACCCGCCTGGGGGCGGCTCTTGATCCCCTTCTGGCCGGCGATCAGCACCAGCGGCATCCCGTTGAGCTGGGCATAGCCAGCGCCGTTGCAGAAGTTGAGCATGCCGGGGCCGAGCGTCGCCAGGCAGACGGCGGGCTTGCCAGTCAGGCGGGCATAGTTCGCGGCCATGTAGATGGCTCCCTGTTCGTGTCGGGTCGGCACGAACTTGATCTTCTTCGACTTGCGCAGCGACTCGAGGAGGTCGAGGGTTTCCTCGCCGGGGATGCCGAATATGTAAACTACGCCCTCGTTCTCAAGCGCCGACACAAAAATGTCAGACCCCTTGATCACGGTGCGGCCGCCCTGAGAGCTGGGTGGGTTCTTCCTGCTTTTTTTTGTCATGTCAGTCACCTTTCAATTGCTGCTGTGAATTCCTGGTCGCCGCGCTGCCGCCGACCGCCGTTCCTGACATTGTCGATGTTCAGCACCTTGTCGCCCGCGTTGCGGATGGCGTTCGCCTTCTCGCCTTCGCCGGGGGAGCGTGAGGCACGTCGCGAGGCACTGCGGTCGGATTGGAGAGACCAACCGCTCGATGTTCGGAGTATACCTATCAGATTGCGCATAAAATAGCACCGCGACGGTTTTCCTTTAATATGGTGGCTGTAGATCGTCACGACATAGAGATACCGCCTAGACAAGTCAACAGAAAAAATGCCGACAACAAACTTGGCCCCCGCTCCATCGACGAAGCGGCCTTCGTCAGCCTCATTGAGTTTTCGTGGATTTTAATCGGGACGCATCGAGGCAAACTTCCTCGGCTCCGCGGTCGGGCGCGGACTAGCCTCCGATCAGGATGAACACTGACGACGCCTTTCGGACTGCAAAAGGTTAGCAAAGCATGAAGCGCAGGCCGTTCAACGTATAACTGCAGCTGCCGGAATCTGTGACAAGTCCCATCAACTTGCCTCCCGCAAGTTAACCTGCTCCCGGCCTTGACCGGAGAGATCGACGACATAGCCGTCGCCTACACCATGAATAGTGACGCCCGCAGCCGATCACCGTTGCGCAGGAGTGTGCCGAATACCCGCAAAGAGTTACGCCGCAGCCGGCCGGCCTCCTGCGCCAACGCAAGCTCATCGTCCCGTAAAGCGAAATGATCGAGGCCGATCGGGAGTTAGCCTTTCCGCAATGCGCGTTGGCCACGGCCGCGAGCTGACAGGTCCGGCAGCGAAGCGCCTCCTCCTCGATCAGACGTTGGTTTATTCTAAGGCTGGAACATGTGCGTAGCCGAACACGGCAAATCGACTGGGGTGCCTGGCGGCGGCAGCTCCCGCGGCGTTGACGCAGGACTGCACCGTCTGATTTGGAAGGCCGTTGATCAAGTCAAAATTGATGCAGTTTACCTCGTGGCGGCGCAGTTGATTGGCCACACTCGCCGTCAACTCCTCGCCTTGGATTCGATTGGTTGCTTCTTGAACATCCGGTTCGAAGCTCTGTACGCCGATGCTCGGTTCACCCCGGCCGCTAGTAGCGAGTTGAATTGTTGCCGCGGCATTATACGCAGACTGTTGACTGACCCAGGCGACCGGTTTATGTTTCCGCGACGGGTTGAAAGCGTCATTTTGCCCAAACTACGTCATGGAGATTTTATGCCGAAAATAAAAAAGCGAGCCCTGAAACGAAGTCGGCGTCGGAGTGCATTCGTCGCCATGTTGCCGATCCAGGGAACGGCTTGTACGGCGGATCGGATTGGGCTGCCCGCCCAGTTGGAAGTGGCGCATCCCGACGATCCGTTTCGGACCCGCCCACACGCCGCAGCCGAAACGGCTGCGGGACGACCAATCACAGTTACGCATCGCTTGAGGGATCGCAGATCCCGTGGAGCCACGTTGATCAGTCACATTTCTTTTGACGTCTGGAATACTCTCGTAACAGCGAACCCAAGTCATGCGACGAGGAGGACCAAGTTTCTCGCCACCTGTTTTGATAAGGAAGAAGCAGCTGTGAGGAATGCATACGCGGAGGTCAAGAAGTGGGTTAACCAACAGGCGATCGAAACGGGGTACGCCCCATCCCTGTCCGAAAATATTCGTCTGCTTATGATGCGTTGTAATGTTCAAAAAGATCCAGGTTTGATCGCAAAGGCGTTTGAGCACGTTTTTGAGAATTGCAAACCAGTTGTTTTGGACACCACGGTGAGGTTAATCCGTTCGTTGGCAGACGACGGGTTTACGCTATCAATTGGTAGCAACTCGAGTTTTATTAGCGGCACTACGATGCACAACTTTCTTGAGAGCACCTTTGGATGCGTATTTCGGTTCGGAATCTATTCCGACCTGCTTGGATATGCAAAGCCAAACGAGGCATTTTTCAACAAAATCATCAAGTCGTGCGGCGTTGCGGCCGACAACATCCTGCATGTGGGCGATGACGCCATCTGCGATCTGCAAGGTGCACGCAGCGCTGGAATGCGCGGTGCCCTGGTGGGAAGATCTGAGGACATTCAAGAGGCTGTTTATGACGCAGTTTGAGGAGTTTGCGCTTTATGAATTTCAGTCAATCGAAGATGCACCCTTTCGACCGGAACAATATTCGCGTCTGAAGTTCGGTTGCGACGAGGCCGCTCGCGAGATGGGCCACCAGATGGCAGACGCGTTCTTCGAAAAAAACGCATCCACAATACTGAACGGTCGCTGCCTGATGATTCCGTCGCCATTCAATTTCGTTCCGAATGCAGCAAATGTAATGACTATGCATTTGCTAGATCGCCTCAACAACCACATCGTTGATGCGAAAGGCAACCATGTGGAATATGCGACTGTCCCGCGAAAGATCAGTTACATGGACGATTATGGATTTCTTTCAGGGGAGGATCGCAAATCATTGATTGCTGGTGATAGGTTCTACTTCAACTCGCAACATTTCGAAGGTCGTTGTCTTCTGTTTATCGACGACGTGAAGATCACTGGCACTCACCAAAACAAGTTGGTCGAGCTCATGCGCGAGCAGCAGTTAGAGAATAAAACATTTTTCCTGTATTTTGCTCGATACACGGGCGATCGTCCTAACATAGAATCCGAGCTAAATTTTGCCGCCGTTAAGTCAATCAAGGATCTAAACCGGATCGTGGTGGAGCCTAGTCATCACATGACCGCTCGGACAATAAAATACATCCTCTCGGCAGATCCAGATGACCTCTATAACCATTTTCTAAGGTTCAGAAGCCACCGGTACCTTAAGGCTCTTTATTTCAATTGCTTAAATGAAGGGTATTACAAAATACAAAAATATCAGGCAAATATAGATCTCATTCGCAATGTTGTTAAATTAGCGGAACAGCAAATCCCTAAGTGCTAAGAGTTAGGCGGCCTGGCTTTATTCCATCGCGTTCGCTAGCTGCCCACAATACGTGCTTGGGCGGCGGCGACTGCTCGATGCGTTTTTGGACGGTATCTGCATGATAGATTATTTTGGAGAGGCTTCCTGCAATTGAAGTGCAGAACCAGTAGCGTGGCGTGCCCCGCGAATTTCCAGCCGGACGAAGTGTGCACCGCCGAATTTTGAGCCACCTCTGGCGGACCATCGGCGGTGCCCGACCTTACAGCTGCAGAACAAATATCAGGCCGGCGGAGTTGAGATTGTCACGGGAGCGGTCGGGTTAGGTACAGTCGACCCGATCCACGCGATCGGGTATGTCGGAAACAACATTGGTTCGGCGGTAGGGGTGTTTGGGACGGCCTTCCTATAAATGCTCAGGGCCATGCAAGTAGGCGTCGAGCTTTCTTGAGCATGTGAACGGGCGCGGTCATGTGTCAGGCCCCATCGTTGCGGCATCATATGCACTGCGGGCCTGTATGACGTTACGCGGATTAGGTCTAGATCGAATTTACGAGCTTTGAGCTCGTTGCACGCCCCTAATTATCCTAATCCCAATCATATCGATCATAGCCGGGCCGAGCGGCTCACGAAGGCTGTTTTCGACGATGGGACGCCTGGCGCCATTATGGTCGGTGGATTCTGCGACCAAGGATCTCGATTTCCTCGAGACAGGCGGCAATCACCAGACGCACGCGGCGTGGCCGGCATTGATGATACAACCATTAAGTCCTCTCGATTAGGAACTCGCCTTACCTGCAGTCCGCGAAGCCCTCGACACATACATCGGGGGACGGCCCCAAACCTCGGCTATGAGGTCCATTACCTCCGCATTGGTGGAATTCAGCGTTTCCATCGCTTGCTCGTACGCCGACCGGCCTACCTCTCCCGCTGACAGCTCATACAACGACCGGTTTTTCATCCAAGCTTGCCGGATCGCGTCCGATTCCCAGACGGTCGCAGTCAACAGATCATCCCCCAGCCAGTCCCGCAGTAGTGCGACTGCCTCCTGCTGTGAGACGTCACGCGGATCGTGCCCTGTCACCAAATATTTGGTGAAATCATAATTTACCGACCTCCCAGCCTTTTCGATCAAAGAGACCAAATGCGAGAAGCGGTAGAGGGACAGGCCCATTGACTTGATCTCAGGCCATTGAGGGCGGACCGTCACCAGAACGCCGGTCGCGGCTTCATACGCACCCGCGGTCAGAAAGCCTCCACGTCCACAGTGGATAACGACAACGTCGTAGCCCTGCTCGACTTCCTTGAGCGCATCCACCATTCTGATGCTAGCGTCTGGGTGCCTCAAGTCCTCATTATCGAAGCGCTTCGTACTTTCCCGTTCGAATATTTCGAGCTCGAAAGTACCCGGCACAAGATCAAGACCATCAAAATGGGTGGGTCGGATTACAGAGCTCATACTGACCCGATCGTCATCATATCTTAAAGCGCCATACATGGTCGTAGGGTGGTCGGGACAACCGATATCCGGAAAATAATAGCCGAACATTTTCGACAATGAGCCCTTCGGATCGAGATCTATAGCGAGAACGCGGTATCCTTGAAGTGCAAGGCCCTGAGCCAGATAGTACGATGTGGTGGTGCTTGCGGAGCCGGAGGCTACTGAGATGATCTGTAGTTTCTCACCCTCGCGCCTGCGCGGGCAAAACTTCAAAGCCTCTTTTGGACGGGCCGAAGCGAGATAAGCGCGGAGTTCGTTGATCTGTCGAAGCGTATAGGAGCGCCGTCCTGCGGTCCCTAGCCCCGGTGTTGGCCCCAGCCCATCAATTGACAACTGGCGCAAATAGCTGCCCGACACGCCGAGAATTTCGGCAACCTCGCCCAAGGAGAACGAGCGAAGGGTCCTGTCGTCTCGGTCTCGAAAATCAGGAGCTCCCCGCTCCCTTAGGCGATCCCAGAGTTCGTTGATACGGCGCTCGATGCGCTCCGAAGTGGTTTCCATTTGAGGTGGATTCTCAGTGGGTGGCATAAGTGACCTCGTGACGGCATTTCTTGTGCATGACGTGTTTATTCTGTCACGATTTACCACATTATCTGTGCCCGTCAACAAGCACTCTGCCGCGCCAAGAACTTGCGGCTGCATACTTTCGTCAGGGAATTCTTGTTCTCTATTCCTCTTAAGGCGGAACGAGATTTTTTGGGCGATCGTTCTGCTCCGGGGTCCGGCTTGGGCTCGTGTTCGGCGGGACGAACAATCCTCCATGCCGGCGGGGCCTCCCCACAGGAACCACTCGACCCAGCGTGCCACGACCTTCGCCGTTACCCCCTATGGCCCTGATGGCCGCGGATCGTGCGGCCCCGCTTGTCCCAATTAGCCTAAGACGTGGGCTCGCGAACTGAATCGATCCAGATTCTTGTCACAACATGACGATCGTTGCGGTGCGGCGAATGATCTCGAAGCGCACAACCCGTGCCTTCGATATCCGCGCCAGCCGGCTGAATTCAGAAGAGGTCTGGCCCAGAACATTGCGCCGCTCGCGCGCAAGATCAGACTCGTCCTCCGCGAAACAAGCGCCGCTAGGTCCCTTCCGCTGCCGGGGCGATGCCGGACCCGGCGCCGATCACGAAGATAGACGGTCATAACTTCATCGCCGGGCAACTTTCGGCGGTTCGCTTTCTCGGGCAGCGTCGTGGCGGGGCCGGCGTTAGTCCCCGATTGCAAAGCGAGCAATTGACCAGATGAAATCCGTCTGCATGGCAACGGCGGCCTTGTCGAGCTTGCCCGGATTGGTCCAGAACCAATTCGGATCCGGCGCGCCATTCGGACTGCAGGAACCGGATGGATTGGGACAGAGCGCCGGCATCGGCGGATCGACAAATCCTGCTGGCGTCGTCTTTATTCCCTTTGCGTTGACGGCGGCACGCGCATGGCAGGTGATGCAGGACGAAGTGTCGGCGAATCCGGCCTCCGTTACCGAATTGCCGAGATGCGTCGGCAAGCCGGTCGCCGAGACGAAGTCGGTCTGGCTGCCCTTCAGGCAGTAATGTTCCCACACGGGTGAAAGGCCTGCAGAGCCCATCATGGCTTTCAGTGCGTCGTTCTTTGCACAGGCGCTGTAGGGCCGATCAGGGACGTCATTCGCGTCCACGTCGGCGACAACCGCACCATAGGCATCATGGCATCCGGTATAATCGCAACGGCCTGGATTGTTCTGGTGCTCGAACGTTGCCCAGGTCCAGTTGGGCAGCACCTTACTGCTGATATGCATGGCGATTAGCGCGTATTTCTTCCCGTCAGGTGCCTCGCTGACATAATAATCGGCGCTATCGACCTCATCGGCGGGTACCCAATTTGCCTTGACTTCCATGGCGCCGACAGGAGCTGAGATCGGCCGGCCGGCATTATAGAAGGATCGCAGACCGGCCTTGGTAAAGAGCTGGTTGCAAACGATGTAATCGAAAGTCGCCTGGTTGCGGCGAACTTCTTCGCTCCCGTCGGGCGACCCATGCGGGACGAGGCCCATCGGAGCCAACTGCTGGAGGGCTGGAAGACTCAGTATTTTTGGGCTGGCCACGGGAGCGGCGATTTCCGCCGCTGCACCCGACTGTCCACAGGACGGGTCACCTTTGGCGCCCGGAAAAACCGGGCGCGGAGTGAATGTATCTTCGTTCGAAGCCCATGTTTCGAACAAAACCTTGCCAGGCGTCGCCGCGACGGGACTAGCGACATAAGCGAGGAAACGCCAAGACGCCTCGTCCGGCCTGTTGATTGCGAGGTTGGCATCGACCGACTGAGCGAAGCCGTCGAGGGGTATGGACGCCAACGTAAAAGCGGCACCCGTTGCAAGTAATCTGGAAATCCAGCGCATCTTGTTCTCCTAGCAGTTTCATCAGTCTCCGAGCTTTTTCGGAGGGGATTTTGTATTTTCGTTGCCTATTCGAGACATCCCGCCTCGCGTGGAAACCGTCGCGCGGACCGAGCGCAAGGTCATGTGTCTGGAAATAGATAATCGCAGCTGCGCGCCGCGCGCGTATGCGGCCCAGAGTCCTTTGCGATGGCGTCGAGTTAGTTCCGACGTTGTCTCCATTTCAATTTGGTTATTATTTTCGTCGCGACAGCTTTTGACGTCTTTGACGCTTTTATGCCGTCGCGTTATAAAACGCAAGGCCCGTGCCAGCCAACAAGCGCTTTGCTGCGCTGCTCCGTCGGCGCAGGCCTTTCGTCAACTCATTGAATTTTCTCAGTGGAGTGCTGAATGAAGGTCTTCGGGCCAGCGGCGCCTTGTGGACCACGTCCTTCGGCTTGGCGGTGGGATCCGACGTATATACAGCGCTTCGCCACAAGGTTTGGCTGATCCTCCGCGCACACCCTCTGCATTTGGACCTGAAAGCCATCGAGCCGACACGCTAAGTTCGGAACTTTTCATGCATGCCGCACGATCGTCCTTCGTCGGATTGATTGCCGAGGAATCGACTGGCGGCAACATCATGCCAGGCACCAGATGCGGGACGAGGTTACCTCGTTCTAGTGAATGGGACCGCTTGCCGTGACGCTTGATCGTCGTCGATCATCCCACCGGAGAGCGCTGTGGGGCAGGCGGGGCCCAAGGATTGGTTTAGCGCGATAGCACTAGCCTATCAGTGTTTTCAGGTAGGGTCGATTGTTGATGATACGATATCGTCCTCACCTTTGTCCGCTCCGCGACACGCATTCGTCTTCGCCCAATCGCGTATTTTCCGCCCACATCGCTGAAATCGCAGCAAATACTTTGTTCGTCAGCTCAATTGGCCGGCTTGGCACGAATCTTGAGAGCTATTGCGAGGCAGCGGAACGGCCGCCGCATCCGCGTTGCGGGATAACCGCATTGTTCGAACACGTGAAAGGACAAACAATAGCATCACAACATCAGATCGCATTCTGTGGAAAGCGTGGAATTGGCAAATCCACTACCTCTCAAAATACGCTGGCGGCCCTTGTTGACCACGGCCAGAAGATCGCTCGCCGAATGCGATCCTTAAGGGACAGAGGATTTCAGACCCCGTCCAACAGCCTTTCGGCCAGGCGCGTCCAGCAAGATCGGCGGCCTCGGGAAATTAGTTCGATCGAGAAGGTTTCAAGATGATTAAGCGGAAGAAAGCATTCTTCGTCAAGCGGGTCAGAGGTGGCAAGCAGGGGGTCGGCAAGGCGGATTACGGTAAGGCGGAGGTCGGCATCGGGGGCGTCGGCAAGTCCAAGCGGAAGCCTAACAAGTCTAAGCATTAACAGAACGGCGCCCAAAGACGGGAGTTCACCGCTGCGACCTACCACTAACCTCGTACGATTTAGCGTCGGCATTCATTTTGCGGACCGAATCGTTCAAACAGCGAAGGACACAACATGGCACTCACCCTTCCCCATAATCGGCGAACTCTGCTTACCGCGTTAATCTCCCTTTGCGCACTATCGGGGCCGACGCGCGCGGCTGATGTCATTGATCACGATAAGGTCCAAGGGTTTCCCGACAGCACCTCCGGCTTCCTCAAGACCTTCCAGCCCTATCTCAAGGTTTACAACGGCTGTGTCCCTTTCCCGGCCGTGGATGCCGCCGGCAACGTCAGCGGCGGCCTGAACCCGTCGGGAGCGATGGACGGCCATTGCTCACGAAGCATCGGACAGGTCTACGTCAGAGCGGAATCATCCTTCAGGGGCCAGTGCGCGATCATGTACGCTTGGTATTTTCCCAAGGAGCAGAACGTCGACGGACCCGGCAATTTAGGGCATCGGTCTGGTTGGCAGAATGTCGTCGTCTGGACGGCGAGTTGTGACAGCCAAGCGCGGGTGAACGCAGTCAGCTACTCAAGCCATGGTCATTACAACCGGAAGACAGAGCCTCACATGAGCGGAACACATCCGCTGGTCGCCTATCAGCGCAACCCATTCCCGCTCAACCCTTCACTGGTTGACACCAGGACTCGTGGCGGGATGCAGCCTGCAATAAACTGGTTCGACATGACGCCAGCAGCGAGACACACGCTTGACACCTATGTCTTCGGCAAGGGGGTGCCATTCAACGATTACAACTTCTACTACAATCTGAGCAAGGCCCTATTGTAATTAATGGGTGGCGCCGGCTTCTCGCCTTCTCGCCGGCGCCTCTTTACGAGTATCGACGATGGCATGCGCCCAAGCGCACAGTGGAGGAAACGCTGGCACACATATGATCGGAGCCTGGAGAAACCCATGCACTTCGCGGTTCGTATTAAGCAGGGCTGGATTCTGCGCGAATCACGCCGATCCTGGATGAGCACGATCATGCGCCGGGGAGTGCCAACTCATTGTCAACCCCCACGCCTCCAGGCGCCCTCATCGCGCTCTTACCGTTAAATTGCGTAGACAGCCGCTGAGCGAGTTGACATGCCTGCCCTCTCCAAAGTGCCCGCGATTGCACTGCGGCATTCTCCGTATCACATCATCTCGTAGACCTGACGCTTAGGCCGCCGCCCAGAAGGACGCTGCCGACCTACAGCATATTTCAGGATGCCTTGGCGATGTTGTTGGCTGCATAGAGTGCTACCATCTCGACCGACAGACGATGTCGGTTCCTGAGCTTTATTCTCACGGATAGGCAACGCGAAGCCGCCGCAAATAACGTCATAGGATACGTCATAGTTGTGGAAGTTAGTCCTGGCTTCTAACAGTTCTGTTTCGCTCCCTTACCACCGCCGTCGTCGCTCCGCGCAACGCCAATTGGTCGTTTCCTATCACCCGCCCAGCTCGCGATGGACGCAAGCGTCATGCGCCAGTCGGTTGAGGCCCTTGTCTTTGCCGCCGCCCGGGGCGGCGGCAAAGACAAAGGTGAGATTGCTCGGCTCGCCCGTTTCGAGGAAACGCTTCTCGACGGCGCAGATCACCGCCTCCGGCGTGCCGATGCCGCCGAATCCGGAAAAATCGGCTCTATCGCCCGAACGGATGATCGCCACGGCTTCGGCGGCGGAGACAAATTTGTTGCGCATCGCTATCCTCTTACCCGTCCCGTGCCTGGAGCCATTCAACCATGCTTTTGGTGAGCGTGCCCTGCGACTTGCTCGAAACGAACAGGCCGACATGCCCGCTCAGAAGCGGAATCTCCATATAGTCGGTGCTGCCGATCTTGCCGCCGAGCGCCTTGGAACAGGCCGGCGGAATGATATGGTCGTTCAGCGCGTAGATGTTGAGCACGGGCACGTCGATCGCGTGGAGGTCGACGATGCGGCCCGACAGCTCGAACCTGCCCTTGACCAGGCGGTTCCCCTGATAGAGCTCCTTCAGCCATTGCCGGCCGGCCGCGCCCGGGTGATCCGGCCGGTCGGCCAGCCATTTCTCCATGCGCAGGCAGTTCATCAGCAGGTCCTTGTCGCCGGCGATGTCGATGAGGTTGACATTGTACTTGGTCAGCGATTGCATCGGCGTCATGAGCGAGAAGATCAAGCTCATGAATTCGCCGGGGATGACGCCCAACGCATCGACCATGCGATCGATATCCTCTGGCGCAAGCGAGCGCGTCCAGATGTTGAGGAGGCCTTGACTGGCCGCCGGGTCGTCGATATCGGCGTGGAAGTCGATCGGCGTGATGGTCAGGACCAGGTTCTTGACCTTCTCCGGATGGAGCGCCGCATAGCAGGTGGCGAAGAAGCCGCCCTCGCAGATGCCGAGCAGCGTTACCTTGTCATGCCCCGTCTCGCGGCAGATCCGGTGCACCGCCTCGTGGATATAGTCGTCGACATAGTCGTCCATCGTCAGCCAGCGCTCGGCGCGGCCGGGCTTGCCCCAGTCGATCAGCCAGACGTCGATGCCCTTGGCGAGCAGGCTACGCACCAGCGAGCGGTCGGGCTGGAGGTCCGCGATAGTGTAGCGGCCGATCAGCCCATAGACGATGAGGACCGGCGTCTCGACGATGCGCTTGGCCGTCGGCTCGTAGCGGAACAGTTCCACCTTGTCGCGACGCATGACGAGCGTCTTCGGCGTCGCTCCGACATCGACATCCTCGTCGCGGATCCCGGCGAGCACGTCCGCCCCCTTGTGAAACTTGCCGACATTCTCGGCGAAATCCTTCAGGAAGCTGTTGAAGGCGGTTTCGCGGGGTTCGGTCATGACTCATCCCTTCCTGGTTGTGTGGCGAGGCCGCGTGCATCTTCGGCCTCATCGCGCTGTGCCCTGCGGCTGGCGCGCACCTCCCGCCTGAGTTCCGTGAACTGCCGCGTCAGCTCGTCGAAGTCGTGCTGGCTCGGAACGCCTAACAGCTTCGCGACGCTGTCGGTCATTTGCTGTTGGCGGGTGCGCAGCTCCAGCCCGGCGAGCAGCAATTCGCGCTGCGCGGCGAGGAAATCCTTAGAGCGCAGGTTGCTGATCAGTTCCTTGTTCGCAATGTCCCTCCACTTGTCGAAGGCCTTGCGCCAGCCGAAATCCTTGGCGTCTCCTTCCTTCGTGTCGGCGAGCGTCGCGCTGTAGCGTTCATAGGCCTTGCTCCACGGCACGGATGCGATGGCGTGATAGGCCGCCATGCATTGGCTCACGTCCATCCAGGCCGCCATCAGCGCGTAGACCTGCCGGTCGAGGTTCCACATGTCGGCAAGGCGCGGGGCTTCCGCCATGCGTTTGATGGTTTTTGAGATCTCGCCGCACTGCGCGACGGCAAACAGGCTGCTGTCGGCCGCGCGCGTGGTGAGGAAGGGCATCATCGAGTTGAACCACATTTTTCCAATTTCCCCTGCTCCATGCTGCTGCGCCACATTTCCGACATGCGCAGCAGCATCTGCGAGAATTCCGGTTGGTCGTCCGAGCTCGGGGTCATGGCCGGCTCACTAGTCTGCGGCCGGGCCGCGGCCCGCAAGCGCGCTGGCATAGATCGCCCGGGCCTGATCACAGTCGAGCTCGCGCGGATTATTGACCAGTAGGCGATCCTTCTGTTTCATCGCATCCTCCGCCAGCTTGGAAAGATCGCCTTCGCCGATTCCAACCGCCGAAAGCGAGCCGGGCACCCCGCAGTCTCGGCAGATCGCCTCGATCTCGGCGATGAAGGCCACAGCGTCCGCCGCATCGGACTGGCGGCGATAGCCGGGCTGGATAACGTCGGAGAGCTCGGCATAGAGCGCTTCGGCCGCCGGCCGGTTGAATTCCAACACGTAAGGCAGGACCAGCGCAACGGAGAGGCCGTGCGCCTCATGGAAGATCTCGCCGATCGGATAGGCGAGCGCATGCACCGCTGCAACCGGCGAATGGGCAAACGCCATGCCGGCCAGCATGGAGCCGAGCAGCATTTCCGAGCGCGCTTCGAGGTCAGAGCCGTCCGCGCACACTTTCCTCAGATTGGCCGACAGCAGCGCCAGCGCCTTCAGCGCGAGCCAGTCGGAGATCGGGTTCTTCTTGATCTTGCCGGTATAGGCCTCGATCGCATGCGCCATGGCGTCGATGCCCGTCTGGGCGGTGAGGTGCGGCGGCAGGCCGAGCGTCAGTTCGGGATCGAGGATCGCACAGTCCGGGAGGAGGCGCGGCGAGATCACCGCCTTCTTCTCGTTGTTTGGCGTTTTAACGATGGAGACCGGCGTCACTTCCGATCCGGTGCCGGCCGTGGTCGGCACCAGCAGCAGCGGCAGTCGGTCGCCGGTGGCACGGTCGACACCATAGATAGCATCAAGCTTGTCCGGGGTTTTGGCGAGATAGGCGACGAGCTTTGCCGTATCCAGCGCGCTGCCGCCGCCGATTGCCACGACAGTGTCGACGCCGCGCTCGCGGCAGATTTCTGCCGCCGCTTCGATGACATGCGACGGCGCGTCGACGACCACGCCGTCGAACACGGTGAGCGCGATGCCGGCTTCGGCAATCGCCGCTTCCGCATTGCGCGTCAGCCCGGCCGCCCACACCTTCTCGTCGGTGACGAGCAGCACATGGGCGGCCTTGTAGCCCTTGAGGAGCTCGCCGATCTTGCTGGACGCGCCTGCGCCGAAACGGATGTTGGTCGGGGTTTGGAAAGTAAAGGCTTTCATGCTTTTGGTCCTCACTTGGGTCTCTCGGGCGGCAGGGCGGCCTGTCCGAGGCGGTTTATCCTAGGTCGCTCAGGCGCTTCGTTGGTTTCGCTTTGCGCGAGCGCGGCTTATCGGTGAGCCCTCGCTTGTAATCCGAATGAACGATCGCCACTTCGACAACATGGACGCCGCCGCCTTCGAAAGCGGCTTCCAGCGCCGGCACCAGATCGTCCGGCGTTTCGACGCGCGTGCCCTTGGCGTGATAGGATTCGGCCAATTTCACGAAATCCGGATTGTCGAATTTGGTGCCGAAATTCTTGTAACCCTTGGAGGCCTGCTTACAGCTGATCATGCCGTAGTCCTTGTTATTCAGGATGACGATGACCAGGTTGAGCTTGAGGCGGACGGCCGTCTCCAGTTCCTGGCTGGTCATCTGGAAGCCGCCGTCGCCGCAGAGCGCCATGACGCGGTGCAAGGGATAGAGCATTGCGGCAACTATCCCCGACGGCAGTCCTGCTCCCATTGTTGCAAGAGCATTGTCGAGCAGCAGCGTATTGGGGGCATTGGTCTGGTAGTTGCGAGCGACCGAGATCTTGTACTGACCGTTGTCCAGCACCAGGATGCTGTCATGCGGCGTCATCACCTCGCTTATATCGTTGACCAAACGCTGTAGCGCGAAGCTGTCCTCCGTCGCCCGCGCGGCGGTGCGCTCGAGAATGGGCTCGCGTAGGTAAAGAAGCGCCTGCGCGTTTGGCAGCTTGCCCTCGAGGCGATCGCCCAGCGCCTTCAGCGAATGGCCGATCTCACCGATAAGCTGGTATTGCGGGGAGTAGGCCGGCTCGAATGGTGCCCCCTGTTCTGCGATGTGAATGACCTCCTGGCCGCCCTTGCGCATGATGAACGGTGGCTTTTCGGTCGTGTCGTGGCCGATCGGGAGGATCAGGTCGGCCTTGTCGATGACCTCATGCACATCCTCGCCTTCGGATAGCGCCGGCGTGCCCATATAGAGGTGGGAGCTCTCGGACACGGTGCCCTTGCCCATTTGAGTGGTAAGGAACGGAATGCCGGTGCGGATCACAAACTGCGTCATATCCGCTGCCAAGCCGAGATTAGAGGCGGCGGCACGCGAGGCGGCTGCCCCGAATATCAGAAGCGGACTTTTGGCTTCGGTGATGCGGGCGGCGATTTGATTGAGGGTCGCATCGCTTGCTATCGGCCGTTCGAACTGGTGCAGGAGGTCGGACCCCTTGACCATGCGCTTTTCGCCCTCAGGGCTGCGAGTGTTCTTTCGTTGCCTTGTCATGTCAATTCCTTTCGATTGCTGACTGTGCGAATCGTAAACTGCGCGAATCCGGTGTAGATCGGGGACGCGAGGCGACTGCCCCGAACATCAGAAGCGGACGTTTGGCTGCGGTGATGGGGCGTCGGCGCAATCATCAGAGCTCCTCCTCCTCGCATTTTTCGGCCGCAATATCTTCCGGAAGCTCAAGATACACTGGCCCCTGCTTTCCCTCCTGGGTGACGCGGAAGGACTCCCTGACCATCGACGGGATCAACTGCGCCGATGCGATTTGTATTGCGAGCTTGGTCACGGGCTTCATCACCGCGACGGCGTCGACCCTCTGAAAACCTGCCTGGGGGCGGCTCTTGATCGCTTTCTGGCCGCCAACCATCAGAAGCGGCATCCCGCCGAGAAAGGCATAGCCAGCCCCGTTGGGGAAGTTGAGCACGCCCGGACCGCAAGTGGCGAGGCAGACGCCGGTCTTGCCAGTCAGGCGGCCATAGTTCGCAGCCATGAGGGCCGCGGCCCACTCGGTGTGGGTCGGCACGAACTTTATCTTCGTCTTCGACTTGCGAATGGATTCCATGATGTCGAGGACTTCCTCGCCGGGGATGCCGAAGATGCATTTGACCCCCTGCTCCTCAAGCCCCCGCACAAAGAGGTCAGACCCCTTGACCTTGCGCTTCCGACGTTTAACAGACTGCGTCACAACAAACCTCCTGACGGTCTACTATTATATAACGGAAATAATCCGTCATAATGCATTTCTAACGTCATTAGGCAGGAGCGTCAACAGCCATTAAGCTGCCGCGCCAACAAAATTACCGGCTCTATCGGAGCAAGGCCTTTCGTGACGGCTTCGGCGGCGGAGACAATTTTGGTAGTGGACTTGCCAATTCCGCCCTTTCCATAGAATGCGATCTGACGCAGAGCTGCCATGCTTGGTGTTCCTTCATGAGTTCGAAGCAATGCGGTTATCCCGCACCGCGGATGCGGCGGCCGTTCCGCTGCCTCGCAATAGCTCTCAAGATTCGTGCCAAGCCGGCCGATTTTGCTGACGAACAACTATTCGCTGCTATTTCAACGATGTGGGCGGAAGATACGCGATTGGGCGAAAACGATTGCGCGTCGCGCAAGCTGACAAAGGTGACGACGATGTCGTAGGTTGGCGTGGAGAATTTCGGTTAATCGGGTCATCTGGAACTGCATTTGTCGACTTACGACCCGCGCAGGAAAAAATTAAGCGGAGATCGCATTGTCCCGAATTTTGATAGAGGGAGAGGCTGATCGCCGATGTCTGTCGCAAAGTAGAAGCTTCTAACGCGACCTTCTAAATTAGCACAAAATATACTGGTCTGATGCCCTCGCAAGGTGAAGCGTCAACGCCATTTTGGAAGGGCGAACGTCAAGCTGAAGCGAACTGTCGCAGAGCTATCGTTGAACAAGACCGTGCTGCAGGGGTGTCACCTTCGTTCATGCAAGCGTCATGATTATTCAGGTCGCAGGCGCACGGCGAGAGCCTCGCTGAGGTCACCCACACCAACGGGATCGTCCGCCTCCCTGCGCAAGGCCTTGGCATCATCAAGCAGGGAATCGCTGTGTTCGGACTTTTCCTGCATGCCGGACAATCGTCCTTCGGAGATCCTGCTTTCGCCTGACGTTCTTCGCTCAATTGCAACGCTCTGGCATAGTGATGGACGAAACGGTCGATCAACATGCCGTAAATCCTGTGAAAAAAGGCTTCGTGCCCGAACTCTTTATTCCGAACGGAGCGTGCGGACCTGTCATCATGACCAGCTGCAACAGCACTCCAGGCGCGCAGGGCCGAATACATTTATGAAACGGCAAGCGTCATTTGCTCGACGTCGTGGTCCCTTGAGTGGGGAGAGGCCGCTCAAACATTTTTGGCCGATGGCGGAGCAGGCGCGCGCGCCAGACGGCAACATTATGCAGGGTACCAGATGCGGGACGAGGTTACCTCGTCCTGGTGAATGGGATCGCTCGCCGCGGCGCTTGATCGTCGTCGATGATCCCACCGGAGACAGCGCTATTGGGTAAGTGGGATCGTATCCCAGGGAGTGGTTTAGCGCGATAACGCTGGCCTGCCAGTGTTTCCGGTAGGGTCGGTTGTTGATGACAATCATCGTCGTCACCTTTGTCAGCTTGCGCGACGCGCAATCGTTTTCGCCCAATCGCGTATCTTCCGCCCACATCGTTGAAATAGCAGCGAATAGTTGTTCGTCAGCTCAATCGGCCGGCTTGGCACGAATCTTGAGAGCTATTGCGAGGCAGCGGAACGGCCGCCGCATCCGCGGTGCGGGATAACCGCATTGCTTCGAACTCATGAAGGAACGCCAAGCATGGCAGCTCTGCGTCAGATCGCATTCTATGGAAAGGGCGGAATTGGCAAGTCCACTACCAAAATTGTCTCCGCCGCCGTCGCGAAAGGCCTTGCTCCGATGGAGCCGGTAATTTTGTTTGGCGCGGCAGCTTAATGGCCGTTGACGTTCCTGCCGAAAAGATCATAATTCGGACAAATGACGGATTAGTACCGTCATATCTTAATTAGACCGTCAGGAGGTTTGTTATGCCGCAATCTGATAAACGTCGGACGTGCTCGCCGGCATCCGTGATGAGGATGTCGATGTTGGAGAGACGCCGAAGACGTATCATGCTTCACGCACGGCCAAGGCTTTCTGAGCTCGAGGCGATCTGGAGATTAAAGATGTCCAAAACTGAACTTAAGCCTTTTGTTGGCGATCTGGGGAAAGACGTCAGCCTGCTGGAATACGTGAAGGAGATTAAAGATGTCTGATACTGAACTAGAGCGTTTCGTTGGCGATCTGGGGAAAGACGCCACCCTGCTGGAATACGTGAAAACGAATGCTACCGGTCTCGCATCACTGGTAGCGAGCGGAAAGACGCACGGCTACGATTTCACGATCGATGAGGCCAAAAGTTACATAAAGGCCAGAAATCCAAGTGGCATGACCGACAAACAGACCGATCCGGCTGTCGGCAAGCGCCATTCGGACGTTGTGACCTCTATCAAAGCAGTCCAGACCATCGTGGCCGCGACCACCGCCGTTGAGGCAGCGCAAGTCGTGGTCGCTGCGGTCCTCGTCTAATCAAACGGTCCCGGGGGTACTCATTCACCCCCGGACCGATGAGACAGTGGAAAATGGGAGGTAACCTCGTGGTGCATTCTGCCAAGGAACACTATCGACAGATCTTTAACCGGCGGACAACTGGAGAGGTCCGCACGTTGGCCCATATCAAGCGCTTCCTGGAGTGCCTCGGCGGTGACGTGGCCTTCAAGAGCGCGCTTTCGGAGAACGTCGACAACCCTCGTAGCGTAACGGCACGCTACGGGATTGAAGTCGATCCGATGCTACCGCTCTGGCATTCGAGCTACCGGAAATTCTATCGCGAGCCGGAGTGTGCGTCGTGGCCATTGGCTGTAACTTGGCGTGAGTATATGGACGAGATGGTATGCCATCGCGACATCCTGCGCGACCAAGGCAATATGTCGGTGGCCTCCCCTCGTTTCCATGCGTGGCGCGAGCGCCAAATGCGCCGCTGCGATGACGTGTTGGGCACATCGGCAGAGTCGATCACACACCCCGTCATTGCTTTCGAGCTGAGCGAAGGCTGCACCGGGGGCTGCTGGTTTTGCGGTCTCTCGGCGGGCCAGTTCAAAGGTTATTTTGAATATAGCAAAGAGCATGCCCACCTGTGGCGCGGCGTGGCCGCGGCCGTCCCTAATTCATCGCGCAAATCTCGGTCTGGAGGATTGGCGTGGAACCGACACTCCAATGTTGATTAGCCGGAGCTGGAGTCTGGGCGCGGTTCCTCCATTTGTTGCCCGACGAGGCGCCAAGTTCGTTTTTGGCCAAGCTTAGGGAAATGCGTTTGACACGCTGCTCATGCCCAAAGTCCGCAGAATGCGTTTATGACAGCTTCAGCGTTCGAACCGCTCTAACATCCTCTTCAATTGCGCATTCTGCATTTGGAGCTTGCGCGCTAACTTGTCCCGGAGGAGCCTGATTTCTTCGTCGAGATTGATTGCATCGTCAGAAGCGGTGAGAGCGCTTAAAGAAGGTGGGATAACGACTGCAACCCTTTCCGCCTTCTTGCCCCGTCTGCTGCGCTTTCGCGTTGCACCTTCACGAGGCTGCAAGGGCTTTAGGCTCCAAACCCAATCAAGCCATTGATCAAAATGGATCGCTGTGATTCATTATGATGACAATGGGAGTTTTGATGATGGCAGGAGAGTTCTGGCTTGATGATCAGCAGAGGGCGGTGATTGCGCCCCTACTTCCCACGAACCAACCCGGTGCTCATCGCACTGACGACCGTCGAGTGATTAGTGGAATCATCCATGTCCTGCGATCGGGTTGCCGATGGCAGGATTGTCCCACTTGCTACGGGCCTTCAACAACCATCTACAATCGCTTCCATCGCTGGTCTGCGAAAGGAATATGGCGGCGGCTGTTTGAAGCTCTGGCGCAAACAACCGATCGGGATCTTCATATGATCGACAGCACCACCGCCAAAGCCCACCGATCAGCCGCTGGCGGAAAAGGGGGGCGGATGCCGAGGCAATCGGCCGCTCGCGAGGCGGCAGATCGACAAAAATCCATGCTGTTGTCGATGGTTGCGGCCGTCCAATCGCGCTGCGAATAACGCCCGGGCAGCGCGGCGACGCACCCGTTGCCGTTCCGCTGCTCACGCCCTTGCCTGCGAGCCGCCTATGTGCCGCAGACACCGCTTATGACAGCGACACATTACGCGACTTCCTCACCGCCCGCGGCACGCAGCCGGTCATTCCCAACAATCCTACTCGAAAGCGCATACAGCCCTTCGACCCCATTGCCTACAAGCGCAGGAATATTATTGAACGCACCTTCTGCCGCCTGAAGGATTGGAGGCGCATCGCAACACGATACGACAAGCTCATGATCAACTTCGAGGCAACTTGCTACATCGCTGCTCTCGTCATTTGGTGGGCATGATTGAGTCTGGAGCCTAGTGTGGTGTGTGCGGCTGTACCGGCGTCATCGGATAAGACCGGATTAGCCGCCTCCACGGTAAGCGCGGTCCTGAGGCCACGGCCAAGGGAGGAGCTTAGTGCTGATTTGCGAGCTGGCGAGCAGTTAGAGCCTCTGCCTGCGCCATCGCGGCAGCCTTGGTTTTGAAGGGGCCGACATCGTTTTCTTCGGTGTCAGGTAACCACTTCGGAAGGAACCACCAGCCTCCGGGATGATAACGGGAACTGCTCCTCACTGAGCCGACATCCTTGGCGAAGAACCAGCCGGAGTCGATTCCATCTTGCTCCCACGAGATGCTCTGCACTGTCATGACATATCCAATCGCCGCCGATTTTATCGGAGCATTTTATCCGTGCGATATGCCCAGGGCAATAACTCGTCGATCCGACTATTGGGGTGGCCGTTGACGATCCTGGTGAGCACGTCCGCGAGATAGCCGAGCGGTTCGACATCATTGAGCTTGGCGGTCTCGATGAGCGAAGCGATGGTCGCCCAGTGTTGCCGGCGTCGGAGCCTGCAAACAATGCATTCTTGCGATTGAGAGCCATCCCCCGTTCATTCTGCCCATGTCGGCGATGAAGTCGAGGTTCGTTATCGCTGGCATCCGTATTTCGGCCAAAAGGTTTCCATTCGCCGCGTCGAAGAACGAGCGACAGGTCGGTTTCTGAAGGTTTTGGGGCCCTCAGTTGTGGTGGTCTCGATTTCGGGGTGGATGATTGATCCTTTGGTGTGCGGCGGCATGACCATGGGAACGGCACGCGTCGATCTTGCGGCGCTGATCGAACTGAACTGACTGGTCTCAAGCGGTGCGAAGGCGGCACTCTTCCGGGGTGAACATGGAATCACTTAGGAGGAAGATGATGAGATCCCGCAACACGCTGGTGCCGGCGTCGGGCCGGCAGCTCGACCTGATATTCAAAACCCGCACGCTCGACGGACTGAGCGACAAGGATCGCAAGAAGGCGATATCAACACTGGCTTGCCTGCTGATGCAGGCGGCCGGTCTGGCCGTCGAGGAGCTCAACGATGATCAGCACTGATCTGATTCCGACAGTGCTGCTTGAACGCAAGGCCGTCGTTTACGTTCGGCAGTCCACTCAGTCACAGGTGACCAATCTGGAAAGCCAGCGACGGCAGTATGATCTTGTTGACGTCGCACGACAGCGCGGCTTTCTCGACGTTGAGGTCATCGACGATGACCTCGGACGCTCTGCCAGCGGAACGGTCCGCGCGCCCCGGCTTCGATCGTCTCGTCGCCCTGCTGTGCGCCGCCAAAGTTGGTGCCGTTTTATGCTTCGATGCCTCACGGCTCGCACGTAACGGCCGCGACTGGCACCATCTGCTCGAACTATGTGGCCTCGTTGAAGCCCGCGTCATAGATCACGATGGTGTCTACAATCCATGTCGGCCCAATGATCGTCTGCTGCTGGGGATGAAGGGCAGTATCAGCGAGTTCGAACTTGGCGTGCTGAGAGCCCGCATGCTCGATGCCGCCAGATCGAAAGCGCGCCGTGGCGAATTGCGACTTTCCGTTCCGTTCGGGCATCGGGGGGCGGGGCTTGGACTGGACCCCGATCTGCGTCTGCAAGACGCAATCCGATCTATATTCGCACGCTTCCCCTAGCTTGGAAGCACGCGTCAGGTGCTGCTGTCGATGACGAAAGATCAAATCCACTTTCCGCGGCCGTCGGATGAAAGGCGCATGACCAACTTCGTCTGGACGCCGGTCCGTTATCGCAATGTAATCGGCATCCTCAAAAAGAGCTGGCTCGGGAAATTTGAACAGAGCGGTAAGTGAAATTTCTGCCTATCGTCATAGCGCCAGGCCCGAAAGGACTTGTGTGAGCCGTCGTCCATTCGGATCGTCAGACGGGCTTGCGTTAATCTCGCGCGGGTACTCCCATCTTTCGAGAATTGTCGACTCGATGTTGAGGTGCTTTGCCGCATCAGCAAGGCGTGTCACGGCCTGCTGCAACATGTTCTCCGAGCTCATTGGGCTTTTCCTTATTTCTGATGATCACCGGTATTCGTAATAGATGCTGGGCGGCAGATGTTGCCGGCCGGCTTTTGTCGCTGATCTGACACAGGTGACGACAGTGTCGCACATTTGTTGTCACGCGTTTGAAGGACCACAAGCCGGCGCGGGTTCAATGCAGCAAGTGCCGTCAGATCAAGTGGCTTCGGGTTGTTCATTTGGTCATACGGTACTCGCCCAACCGATCAGAACGGCGTTGATGTAAATGATTGAGACGGAGAAAAGCCAAGACCTCGACGCGCTGCGGCAGCGTTCATGAACGGCCTTCGATTGATATTTCCAGCAAGGCTTCTCCACGCCTCTGGCAATGATCCTGGTGACGCCGCAACATCAGCTAAAACGCTTGTCCAACCTCACTAGGCGCCGCAGCGTTATTTTCTCGATCGCTGTGCTTCTGACCGCGTATTACGGTGTCGCTAGTCAGTTATCACCGGCAAACCGAAGCTCGATACACGCCGACCGCACCAGATCTTCAGTCCCCGTACTATCTCCCGGGGGCCGGCTCGTATCGCAGCTATCATGGAGTTGTCCGACCTGAAGCCTATCGAACCGCCATCCGTTCGCGGTGGTGATCGGGCGGATTGCGACACGACATGTCGGCAACCCTACAAAACCCCTCCGCATAGCGACAACGAAACATGTGCAATCTCGAAGGCTTACCGCCGCAACCTGATTGGCACGAGTAGTGCTCAGAGTAAGCCGGGTCCCTAAAGCCCAAATCCGATTGGGAGCTTAAACGATTATGCACATCGTGGTCTGTATCAAACAAGTGCCGGACTCTGCGCAGATACGCGTCCACCCGGTGACAAATACGATCATGCGCCAAGGCGTACCGACCATCATTAACCCTTACGACCTGTTTGCTCTCGAAGAGGCACTACAAGTTCGTGACCGCTATGGGGGCGAGGTGACCGTTCTCACGATGGGACCGCCCATGGCTGAGCAAGCGCTACGCAAAGCCCTCACCCACGGCGCAGATCGCGCAGTGCTTCTGACCGACCGCCACTTTGCTGGATCTGACACGCTGGCGACCTCGTATGCACTTTCTCAAGCAGTAGCGAAAATTGGCGAGAGCTATGGGGCGCCTGATATCGTCTTTACCGGAAAGCAGACAATTGACGGCGACACGGCCCAGGTCGGACCCGGAATTGCAAAGAGGCTGAACCTCCAGCAACTGACTTACGTAACGAAGATTGTCTCCATTGATCCCACGTCGCGCGAGCTCATGGTTGAACGGCACGCGGAGAGCGGCACGCAGATGCTGAAGAGCACGTTGCCATGTCTCATCACCGTGCTGGAAGGTGTCAATGCAATCCGCCGGGGCTCTCTCGATGACGCCTTCCGTGCCGCGCGAAGCCCGGTTCTTAAATGGGGGGCCGCTGACGCCGGCATTGGGGAGTTGACCAAATGCGGCCTAAGGGGATCGCCGACGGTCGTGAAGCGAGTATTCGCTCCTGGTCCTCGCGCCGAAAAAGCTATGCAAATGGACATTAACGACAAAACGTTGGCCGAGGTCGCGGCGGACACGGTCGCTGCAATTTTTGCCCGCGAGCCTGTTTTGGAACGCAAGCTCACGTCCCATGGCGATCGGTGAGCAGCGAGGAGTAGATTTTGGTCGCTAGAAAAAATGAAACGCCGGCAAACGCGGTCGGCCGCGCCAGCTCAGGGAAAAAGCTGCTTAAGTGTTTCGAAGATCACCGGCACGTCTGGGTCTTCATGGAACTTGAGCGCGGCAAGGTTCATCCCGTATCGATTGAACTCCTCGGAGAAGGCCGCAGACTAGCCGATAAGCTGGGCGTTCAACTGGCCGGGGTAATCCTCGGTTCGTCTGAAGGCGTGGGAACCAAGCCTGCGATCGAAGAGGCCTTCGCTTACGGAGCTGATGTCGCCTATCTGGTAGAGTCGCCCCTCCTCGCCAACTATCGAAACGAACCCTTCACCAAGGCTTTGACGGATCTGGTCACTACTCACAAACCAGAAATTCTCCTTCTCGGCGCGACCACGCTCGGCCGCGACCTCGCCGGTGCTGTAGCAACGACCTTACAAACGGGGCTTACGGCTGATTGCACCGAGCTGGATGTTGATGGAGATGGTTCACTCGCAGCGACACGGCCAACTTTCGGCGGGTCCTTGTTGTGCACGATCTACACGCTGAACAGCCGGCCGCAAATGGCAACGGTGCGGTCCAGGGTCATGGCGACGCCGCAACGTGAGGATAAGCCAATTGGGCGCGTTATCCAGCACGAACTCACAATGGTCGAGGAAGCGATCGTCACCAAAGTCCTCGCATTCCTCTGCAACGACGGATCTGAGCAATCCGATCTGGCCAACTCCGACATCGTGGTTGGGGGTGGACTCGGCCTCGGCGCTGCAGGAAACCTGCAATACTTGAGAAACCTTGCAACGACGATCGGCGGGGGAGTCGGGTGCTCGCGGCCACTGGTCCAAAAAGGCTGGATGCCTGCTGATCGACAAATTGGTCAGTCCGGCCATACCATTAGACCTAAGCTTTACATCGCGGCGGGAATATCTGGTGCGGTCCAGCATCGCGTTGGCGTCGAAGGAGCCGATCTGATTGTCGCCATCAACCTCGACCAGAACGCTCCGATCTTTGACTTCGCCCACATCGGCGTTGTCGCTTGCGCGCTGGAGTTCTTGCCGGCGTTGACAGAAGCTTTCGCCAGGCGAATGCCACCGCACAATTCTATCAAGGGTATGGATCGAGGAAGGCTAGATGACCAAGAGTAAGTTCGACGCGATCGTCATTGGTGCCGGTATGTCCGGCAACGCCGCAGCGTACTCGATGGCTCGTCGCGGTCTAAAAGTGCTGCAGCTGGAGCGCGGAGAACATTCGGGCTCTAAGAATGTTCAGGGGGCTATATTATATGCGAACATGTTGGAGGCGATTATCCCAAACTTCCGAGATGACGCTCCCCTGGAACGGCATCTGGTCGAGCAACGATTCTGGCTAATGGATGACTCGTCGCACACGGGCGTGCACTATCGCTCTGATGACTTCAATGAACTGAAGCCAAACCGGTATACGATCATCCGTGCCCAGTTTGACAAATGGTTCTCATCCAAGGTGCGCGAGGCGGGCGGCACAGTCCTTTGTGAAACGACAGCGACGAAACTTGCTCGAGATCGGAGCGGTAGTGTAATAGGCGTTTACACGGACCGAGAGGGCGGTGTGATCCTCGCGGACGTAGTCGTCCTTGCTGAGGGCGTGAACGGACTGCTTGGAACACGAGCCGGTTTACGCGATATGCCGAAGCCAGAAAATGTGGCACTCGCTGTCAAGGAAATGCATTTTATGCCGGAAGAGGTCATCGCAGAGCGCTTCGGCCTCAACGGTAGCGAAGGCTGTGTGATCGAAGCCGGCGGCACGATCTCACGCGGAATGGCCGGACTGGGCTTCCTTTATACCAACAAGGAGTCGATCTCGGTGGGGATCGGCTGCCTCGTCTCCGGTTTAGCGGAAGGCATGGAAAATCCGTACCGCCTTCTTGACGCCTTCAAGCAACATCCCTCGATCCGACCATTACTGGCCGGATCAGAGATCAAAGAATACGCCGCGCATCTTATTCCTGAGGGGGGCTTCAAGGCAATCCCCCAGCTCTTTGGCAACGGGTGGGTCGTCGTGGGCGACGCGGCGCAACTAAACAATGCCGTGCATAGGGAGGGGTCGAACCTTGCGATGACATCCGGCCTCATGGCGGGTGAAGCGATCTTCCAGATAAAGAGCCGTGGCGGTCTGATGACGAAACGCAATCTCTCTCTCTATAAGGGCATACTGGACAAGTCGTTCGTCATGAAAGACCTGATCAAACACAAAGATCTTCCAAGCCTCCTCCACACCGACAGTAACAATTTTTTCATGACGTATCCAACGCTTATCTCTCAGGCGGCTCAAAATTTTGTGCGCGTCGACGGTGCACCTAAAATCAACAGGGAGAAGGCTACAGCTGCCTCCTTTATCAACGCACGATCCCGTTGGGGGTTGATTAGCGACGCGGTTCGTTCCGCCGTATCTTGGCGTTAAAGGAAAATTCGATGAAGGCGACCATCATTGAGCGCATTGAGGATAAGCTGTACCAAAACCGGTATCTCGTCGATACTGGACGCCCGCACATTACGGTGCGACCGCATCTGTCGCCGAGCCCAAACCTCCTCGCCTTGACGCAAATCTGTCCGGCCAAATGCTACGAGGTGAACGAAATTGGTCAGGTGGCGATTGTTTCGGATGGCTGCTTGGAATGCGGCACATGCAGAGTGTTATGCGAAGCGAGTGGCGACATAAAGTGGAATTATCCCCGGGGCGGGTTCGGGGTCCTCTTCAAATTCGGATGAGGAGTCCCTACCTCCGCCGGGATAGCAGCGATCGATGCAGCTGCATTAGCGGCGGCGATTGAATGTGCATCCACTCAACCTTTCGAAAGGCTAATTTTTGCGCCGTCGATAACACGTATTTTTAACTTAGGAATATGCGTTAGCATATTTCGCGTACCAGGGTAAAAAGCAGTGCACCCTCCCCTGTTTGTAGGCATGATTAAACCAGAGGCGCGGCTCCATATTCTCTACGACATCTCCAAAGAGCTTATCTCTTCTTTTCCTCTAGACAACTTGCTGAAGGCTGCCATGAACGCCCTCGTCGAGCATCTGCGATTGCGCGATGGCGGAATCGTGATTCACGACTCCGGAGGAGAGCCCTGGATAAGCGTGCGAGCTCCAATTGGGCACGACGTTCGCTCACGTTCTCTTACGATTGAACAGGCGGACGCAATAAATCGTGTCATCGTTAGCGGTGAGAAGCACTTTGGGAAAAATTCTGCCGTTCTCCCCGTTAAGGTAAACCGGAAAGCAATTGGCGCATTGTGGATTGATTTCGCGCAGAAAAGCGGAGATCAGGACGAAACCCTTCTGGCGATGATTGCCGTCCTGATCGGCTTAACCTGCCAGCGCTATCACGAATTGTGCAGCGATGGCGGCTCAGTCGCCGAGGAACAACAAGCAGGACAGATTCCGAAAATCAAGCCGAAGTCTCATCCCACCCAAATCGATAAAATCGACTGGATCGTCGGGGAGAGCCCCGCGCTCAAGAGGGTATTAGCTATCACCAGGATCGTGGCCGCGACGAACTCCGCGGTGCTCTTGAGAGGAGAGAGCGGCACTGGCAAGGAATGCTTTGCAAGGGCAATACACGCGTTATCGATACGGAAAAGCAAGGCGTTTATTAAGTTGAATTGCGCCGCGCTGTCGGAAACCGTTCTGGAATCCGAATTGTTTGGCCATGAGAAGGGCGCTTTCACTGGCGCTCTCCTTCAACGAGCTGGACGTTTCGAACTGGCCAATGGCGGAACGCTGTTGCTTGATGAAATTGGCGATGTATCACCACAATTCCAGGCGAAGTTATTGCGCGTGTTACAGGAAGGCGAATTCGAACGTCTCGGCGGAACGAAGACATTGAAAGTAGACGTTCGAGTTATATGCGCCACCAACAAAAACCTTGAAGTGGCCGTCCTTCGAGGGGAGTTCAGAGCCGACCTCTATTACCGGATCAATGTGGTGCCGATCATTTTGCCGCCACTTCGGCAGCGCGACGGAGACATTTCGCGTCTAGCGCAAGTGTTCCTCGAGCAATTCAACAAGGCAAATGATCGAAATTGCGACTTCGGGCCGTCGGCAATAGACATTTTGTCGAAATGCGCCTTCCCCGGCAATGTTCGCGAGCTGGACAACTGCGTTCAAAGGACCGCCACTCTCGCCAGTTCAAATACCATCACTTCATCGGATTTTGCCTGTCAGCAAGACCAGTGTTCTTCGGCGCTCCTCCGGAAAGCCGACGGCGACGGTATTGGCAACGACGCGATGCATGGTCTCGACCCGCGAGATACAATGTCGGGCGGACTGGGCGCCCACGCAGGCACTCCCAGCGGTGCCGCAGCCACAATCGAGGCAGCGGGCCTCACCGAGCGTGATCGGCTGATCAACGCAATGGAGAGGGCTGGTTGGGTACAGGCCAAAGCGGCTCGTATCCTGGGTAAAACGCCGCGGCAGGTCGGCTATGCGCTACGCCGGCATCGTATCGATGTGAAGAAGGAGTGACGGCGATCGCCAAGAACTCCGTAAGCGTGGCCCAACGACTTCGGGCGCGATCTATTTTCATTTCTATAAGACATCTCCGGCAGCAAACGGGGAAACGAGCGGTAAGGCGACATAAGCGCTGAACAGCAATGTCTCGTCGACCGGAATCTCTCTTGCTTTTGGAGCTGTAACCTTTCCTCAACAGTGGAACAGTGCGATGTGGGAACCGGAAATAAAGGTCGGGACGACCAGCAGTACCCCCTCCCACCGGGCGCCGATGGCTCCCGCTATGCCCGGTGGCCGCGCATCTTCGTCCTATGGCCTTTCGGTGACGGATGACAAAGATGCGCGGATCTGGGAGAGAATTAAAGATCATCCCTGCTTTTCAGAGCAAGCGCATCACTATTTCGCTCGCATGCATGTCGCGGTCGCACCTGCGTGCAACATCCAGTGCAACTACTGCAATCGCAAATATGATTGCACCAACGAAAGCCGTCCCGGGGTCGCATCAGTAAAGCTAACTCCCGACCAGGCACTACGAAAGGTGCTTGCCGTCGCCAGCAAAGTGCCGGAGCTTTCCGTAATCGGCGTTGCCGGACCGGGCGACGCTTGTTACGACTGGAGGAAGACCGTAGCGACGTTTGAAGGAGTTGCGAGAGAAATACCTGACATCAAACTATGTATCTCCACCAATGGATTGGCGCTTCCGGATCATGTCGATGAGCTAGCTGACATGAATATCGATCACGTGACGATCACTATCAACATGGTGGATCCGGAGGTAGGGGCGAAGATCTATCCATGGATAATTCACGGACATCGTCGATACACTGGCATAGAAGCTGCCGGGATCCTTCACGAGCGCCAAATGTTGGGTTTGGAATTGCTGACCAAGCGCGGCATCCTCACCAAAATCAATTCGGTTATGATTCCAGGCGTCAATGACACGCACCTCGTCGAAGTTAACCGATGGATCAGAGACCGCGGTGCATTCATGCACAATGTGGTGCCCCTGATTTCCAAGCCTACGCATGGTACTTATTACGGTCTTACGGGTCAGCGTTGCCCGGAGCCGTTCGAACTGAAGGCACTTCAAGACTGTCTCGATGGCAACGTTAAGCTTATGCGCCACTGCCAACAATGCCGGGCCGACGCCATCGGTTTGCTGGGCGATGATCGCGAGCGAGAGTTTGCCCTCGACCAGATCTCCACCAAAGTTGAATTCGACACCAGCAAGCGCGAGGCCTATCGCAAGCTGGTCCAGCACGAGCGAGGGGATCAACTGGCAGCAAAATTGGACGCGAACAAAGCAGTCAAGTCACTTGGTTCTTCGCGAACCCTTGCTGTTGCCGTGGCGACTAAAGGTGGCGGCCGGATCAACGAACATTTCGGTCAGGCAAGGGAACTCCAGGTGTATGCAGTCTCACGAAAGGGGATCAACTTGGTGGGACACCGCAAGGTCGAGCAGTATTGCCTCGGTGGTTTAGGCGAGAAGGCCACTCTCGATCACACTATCGTTGCACTCGACGGCATCGACATTCTGCTTTCTTCCAAAATCGGCGATTGCCCAAAGAAGCGGTTGGCAGAAACTGGCGTGCGAGCCAGTGACGCATTTTCCTATGATTACATCGAGACTGCGATTGGCGCGCTATACGCCGCCGAGTTTGGCGGCAAACCGGCGATGCCGACGGCTTTAGGCCCCTCTAATTGAATCAGGAGCTAAATCATGGCCTTCAAGATCATTATATCCCAATGCACCCAGTGCGGCGCTTGCGAATTTGAATGTCCCTCAGATGCGATCAGTTTCAAAGGTGAGGGATATGTTGTGGATTCAAAAAAATGTACCGAGTGCAGGGGTGAGTTCGACACGCAACAATGCGCTTCGGTGTGTCCGATGCCGAAGACCTGCGTCCCTGCCTGATCGTCACCGGACTAAAGCGCAAAATGGGACGAGTGGTCAGTGGTCTCCTAGGCGAACATGAGGTTAAAAATTCACGTCCCACCAATATCCCATCCAGTGAGCGATGCGCGCAACCTGAGTAGCCGACGTTGGCCCGGGAACGGATGCCGTCCAAATTTCAGACAGAGCAATAAGGGAGATATCGGCCTGGGCATATGTCGTACTGAACTAACAGGCTTTGATAACGCTCGACGTCCGGAGCTCCAAAGCCGCCACAACGAGAAGGGACATGCATGAGAGTGACAATCAGCAGAACTGACGTCGGCTTATCGGTCTATATTCACAAGAAAGACCTTGAGGAACCGATCATTTCGGTTGAGCACAAAAACCTATGGGGCGGCTTTATTTTGCTGAAAAATGGATGGCGGATAGCCCTCCCCGAGCTATCGCAGAACAGGCGCCTGCCCGTTACTGTCGACGCGAGGAGGCTATCCAGTTAGCGTGTGCGCGGGTCGATAGATGAGCGTCGATGCCAAGCGCAAGCGGGCATACACCCCGAATAGGGGGCATCGAGTTCCCGATCCATTGAAGGCGGCCATCGGCAAGAGGCCGCCCGTAAATCAGGAGGAATCCGACATGACCCAACTCAACGACACAACGCTTGAGAAGCTCGTGGACCGCATCCTTGGCGACCTTGGCGGTGCATTCAGCGTGCCGCTGGTGCGGATCGGCGATGACCTCGGCCTCTACAAGACGCTGAAGGAGATCGGACCCGCGACGGCCGAGGAGGTTGCCGTGGCCGCTAGATGCGCGCCTCGCTATGTGCGCGAGTGGCTGGCAGCGCAGGCGGCTTCGGGCTATGTGCATTGCGAGAATGGCCAGTTCTCGCTCACGCCGGAGCAGGCCTATGTGTTTGCTGAACCCGACAGCCCGTTCAACCTGATTGGCGCGTTCGATACCGCTGCCGCGATGGTCGGAAATCAGCCGAAGGTGCAGTCTGCCTTCAAGACCGATGAAGGCGTTGCCTGGGGCGACCAGGCTGGCTGCATGTTCTGCGCTGTAGCGCGGCTGTTCCGCCCTGGTTACGTCAATGCGCTGGTCCAGGAGTGGCTGCCGGCGCTCGATGGCGTGATCGCCATGTTAAAATCGGGTGCAACGGTGGCCGACGTCGGTTGCGGGCACGGGTATCGACGGTGCTGATGGCGCAGGCCTTTCCCAATTCCCGGTTTGTGGGCTACGACTTCCATATGGGCTCGGTCGCGGCTGCGAAAGCGCACGCTGAGGCGCACGGGTTGACGAACGTGCAGTTCGAGGTGGGCCGAGCGCAAGATTTCGACGGCCGGGATTTCGACTTGATCACCTGCTTCGACTCCCTGCACGACATGGGCGACCCGAAAGCCGCGGCGTCTCATATCAGAAAGGCGCTGAAAGACGGCGGCACGTGGATGGTCGTCGAGCCGATCGCGGGAGATACGTTGGAGGAGAACATCAATCCGGTCAGGCGCCTCTACTACTCGGCGTCGACGATGATCTGCGTTCCCACCTCGCTTGCGCAGGAGACAGGGCTGGCGCTAGGCGCGCAGGCAGGCGAACGGCGGCTGACCGAGGTGATCCGGTCCGGCGGCTTCACCCATATCAGGCGCGCGGCCCAGAGCTCGCTCAACATGGTGCTCGAAGCAACCTGACGGCAAGGAGTGGCGCGTCCGTGTCCGGCCAGTTGGGGCGGGCGCTCCGCGCAGACGCGACGTCGAAAGCGGGTAGCCTTTGAGATTCGGGCTATCCTGGGGCTCGAGGGCAGATCCGGTCATCGCGCTCTAACTCCCTGCCGGACGAGAGAGAGCTGCGATACCCGCCTCATCGGCCACATGCAGAAGCGCTTACCGGAGTTGTTCCGGGGCAGTCTTACCGCTCAATGCGTCGACGCAAGGTAAGCGGTGCCTTGACCCCA
The DNA here is from genome assembly GCF_017357385.1 of Rhizobium sp. NZLR1. Taxonomy (NCBI): domain Bacteria; kingdom Pseudomonadati; phylum Pseudomonadota; class Alphaproteobacteria; order Hyphomicrobiales; family Rhizobiaceae; genus Rhizobium; species Rhizobium sp. NZLR1. Next base: position 153,590 of record NZ_CP071635.1, read on the forward strand.
CCTTCCGGATCAGCGTGTGATTGTTGATGTTGTTGCCGAACGAGGCTTCGACATATGACGATTACAGGATTTACGCATGGCACCAGTGAAGATGTGCCGTTGCAACGGTTTGAGGTTTTCACGGGAACAGGCCGTCGCCGCGACTGGAGCGACGAGGAGAAGGACCGCATTGTCGCCGAGAGCTATAGCGGCGAGATGTCGGTCAGTGCTGTTGCGCGTCGGCATGGGTTGTCGCCCGGACAATTGTTTACCTGGCGTCGGCAGGTGCGAAGTCAGGCGAAGCAAGACTCGCCGTCAATGTTTGTGCCAGCGGTAATTGATCGTCCGGCAGAGCCACCCCCGACACGGCGAAAGACGATAACGAGGAGCGCACTTCCAATTGCGGCAATCGAGCTGGAGGTTGGCGGCGCGATCGTCAGGATCGCATCTGGCACGGACAGCGCGACCATTGCTGCCGTGATCCAGGCCTTGAAGGCTCAGTCGTGATTGGTCCGTCCGGTGCGGTAAAGGTGATGATCGCCACCAAGCCCGTCGACTTCCGCAAAGGTGCTGAAGGATTGGCAGCACTGGTGAAGGCGGAGATGGGTGCTGACCCATTCTCTGGCACGATCTACGTGTTCCGCGCCAAACGAACGGACCGGATTAAGCTGATCTTCTGGGATGGCAGCGGCGTGTGCCTGGTCGCCAAGCGGCTTGAGGATGGCGAGTTCCATTGGCCTCGAATGCAGGACGGCGCGATGCATCTGACGGCCGTTCAGTTCTCGGCGCTGTTCGAGGGATTGGACTGGAAACGCGTGCATACGCCGAGCGAAACGCGCACGCCGGTAAGGGCTGGATGACGGCCGCGACCAATTGAATCAGCATCATCCAGCCTCTCGATCCGAGCGGTAAAATATGCTGTTCTTGGCGCATGACGATAACGGCGGACGAGCTTCCGGATGACCTGAACGCGCTGAAAGCGACGGTGCTTTCGCGCGAGGCGGAGAATGCCCGCCTGCGTCAGATCATCAAGGAATTGCAGCGCCACCGCTTTGGTCGCCGTGCCGAGACGCTTCCCGAGGACCAGCTTCTGCTTGGGCTTGAAGAGGCCGAGCAAGTCGAGGCTGCCGGTCTCGAAGACAATGAGCAAGCCTCCCCTGCTGTTCGACAGGCGCAGGTCGCCAAACGGCGCACGAACAGAGGTTCGCTGCCAGCGCACCTGCCGCGCATCGAGATCGTGGTCGATATTGATGACCATGCCTGTCCTTGCTGCCGCAATAACCTGCATCGGATCGGCGAAGATGTCAGCGAGAAGCTGGACATTGTGCCCGCCCAATTCCGCGTGCTGGTGGTGCGCCGCCCAAAGTATGGCTGCCGGGCCTGCGAGGAGGTCGTTGTCCAGGCTCCGGCCCCGGCAAGGCTGATCGAGGGCGGCATTCCGACAGAGGCAACTGTCGCCCAGGTTCTGGTCTCTAAATATGCCGATCACCTGCCGCTGTACCGCCAGGCGCAAATCTACAAGCGCCAGGGCATTGATCTTGATCGTTCGACGCTCGCCGACTGGGTCGGCCGTGCCGCCTGGCATCTGCGCCCAGTCCATCAGCGGCTGCTTGATCATTTGAAGTCGTCGTCCAAGCTCTTCGCCGACGAGACGACAGCTCCGGTGCTCGATCCGGGACGTGGCAAAACCAAGACCGGGCAACTTTGGGCCTATGCGCGTGATGACAGGCCATGGCAGGGCAATGACCCACCAGGCGTCGCCTATGTCTATGCGCCGGACCGCAAAGGTGAACGGCCTATGGTCCATCTCGATGGCTTCGCCGGTATCCTGCAAGTAGACGGCTACAGTGGATATCGCCCGCTCGCGGCAAGGAACACCGTGTCGCTGGCCTTCTGTTGGTCCCACGTTCGACGCCGCTTCTATGAGCTGGCTGCCGCCGGTCCCGCGCCCATCGCCAGCGAGGGGCTCCGACGCATCGCCGAACTTTACAAGATCGAAGACGAGATACGTGGCCGGACCCACGAGGAGCGTCGTGTCGCCCGTCAGGAAAAAAGTCGTCCGATTACCGACAGCCTCGCTCCCTGGCTGCGTGAACAACTCGGCTACATCAGCCAAAAGACAAAGCTCGCTGAAGCCATCCGTTATGCCTTGTCACGCTGGGACGGCTTGACCCGCTTCATCGACGACGGCCGGATCGAGATCGACTCCAACACCGTCGAACGATCCATCAGGCCAATTGCCCTCAATCGCAAGAATGCGCTATTTGCCGGGTCCGACGCCGGGGCCGAACACTGGGCGACCATCGCCTCGCTCATCGAGACTGCCAAGCTCAACGATGTCGAGCCACTGGCCTATCTCTCAGACGTCCTCACGAAGATCGTCAACGGGCATCCAAATAGCCAGATCGACGACCTGCTGCCTTGGGCCTATGCCGCAAAGCACGAACTCAAAGCCGTGGCCTGAAAACAGCGCTTACGACGCAAGCTTTGACGGCAGCCACATATTCCTCGCCGTCATAGCGTCGTTGATCAAGAGACGCGCCGCGTTGCCCAGCGTTCACACGATCTTGCGAGATGCCGGGCCTTGCAACGCAAACCCGCATCCTTTGTCCAGCGTGCCTTGGACCCAGTGTGCTTCGTCGTTGACTGTATCGCCTCTATCCTGCGCCATTTTAGCCGAGTGGCTTTCTGACGGGACCGTAACGGTATTCGAGAGGCAATTGAAAGTGAGGCGAGACACCGTCCGAAGATGGCTCGCTCAGTCGTTGGTAATGATTTACGAACGCCCGCTTATGATGGTTTTCATGTCTGGCTGCCAATGCCTCGATTTAATGCCGAAACATTGTGCAAGGGGGCTTTCGCCTCAGGCGTGATCGTTATTCCTCCCGGGCAACGGTTGTTGATCCTATGATCATAAACGCCGGTGATCGCTTATGTTTGGGAAGCGTCGTGGTCCGATTTATCGTCAGCTATAGCAACGATATCGAAAATCCCTGAACAATCTCAATGAAAGCCGTTCTGAAGTGTCGATAACCTACTGAGATTCTGTTCAGGGTCATCGCTTATCGGCTAGACTGGTAACACGACGACTGAAAAGATCATGGATTTCGACATTGCCAATCTGCTCGATTCAGACGAGGCAATGGAAGCCGGCGATTCAAAATTTATCGCCTCAGCCCTCGGCGTTCTTGCCGCGCGAGGCGCACCTGACAGCCGTTGTCGTATCCTTAGAAAGAACCCGTATGACGCGGAATTAGTTGTCGCCAAGGATTATGTCGAAATCGATGTCATCGATTAGATGAGCCACGCCAATTGAATCGTAACGCTGGCCGGGTAAGTTTCGAGAAGGCCATTTCGATCGACTTCTTATCGCGCTGCCATTTTCGAAACATGTGCTCGCGGACAGTCGGCAACGTCCCTGCTCTCCTGTCCCTTCCCGCACAGCCTGCCAGTCAATTGATAGCATGGATGGATGCCATGCATAGAAACGATTTTACCAACCGTATGAAAATCCAATAAAAAAGTCGCGAGCCGATATGGAATGGACGAACAGGAGTATTTGTACCGGCACAATGTGATCGCCCCAGCGAATGAAACGGAGAAAAACATGTCTGATGCAAAATTGCAGAGCGTGCTTTCGGCTCTTTCGGAAGTGCCCGGACAGCTGAACGCTCTGCCTTCCAGTAAGGCGCCGGATGCTGGTTGCATCAAGCTAAACACGAATGAAAATCCATTTGCGTTGCCGGCAGTTGTCATGCAGAGCGCTATTGCTGCCCTCGAACGGCAGTATCTGTATCCGGAAAATGACAACATCAGTCTGAGGGAAGCAGCCGCCCTTACCTATGACCTCTCCAGAGATCAGGTGATCGCCGGGAACGGATCATCTGAACTTCTCGGGCTTATCTACAGGGCATTCCTTGCTCCGGGTGACACTGTCGCGATGGTGTCGCCGGGGTTTTCATTCAACCGCAAACTGGCCTTTTTGCAAGGAGCTGATTTTCTGGAAATTGGGTGGGGGGAAATTCACTCATTGCTGTCAAAGCAATTACTCCTCGGACCAGCAAAAGATGCCAAGTTCATTCTGTTGGCTAATCCGAACAACCCAACCGGAACATTTATTCCGATTGCTGACATCGAACTCCTTGTGGCACAATCGGATCGGTTGATTGTTTTGGATGAAGCCTATGTCGACTTTGCACCTGACGATGCTCTACGTCTGGTTAAGCGTCATGCGAACCTCCTGCTCTTAAGAACATTTTCGAAGAGCTATGCTGCTGCGGGCATTCGAGTTGGGCTCGGATTCGGTCATCCTGAGGTCATCGGCAGACTGCGAAACATACAGAACGTCTTCAACATGAACGTGATTGGCCATGCTGTTGGCGTCAGCATCCTTTCGAATCGGTCCGCCTACGACGAGAACCACAAGCAAATTAAGTATGAGAGACAGCGAGTGAGCGCAGCGCTCTCGCAATTTGGTTTCACCGTAACTCCCTCGCATGCAAACTTCCTGCTGGCCCGTGTGCCAGCGGGAAGAGACAGCGTCTGGTGGCAAGCCTCCCTGGAGCGGAAAAAGATACTCATTGCTGTCTTCCCCGATAGAGGACTGGAATATTCCATCCGCGTTAGCATCGGTACAAAAGCGCAGATGGATGCATTTCTTGCGGCGGTCAGCGATATTATGGGAGCTGAGGATCTCGAAGGCCGGCCTTAAAGCAACGCTGCCTCTCCTCTATGCGTTGCATAAACATGATATGGCGGGCAACGGGAGGCCGCTGCTCGATACTATCCGCCCGGTTTGGACCGGCCATCAAAGTCAAATCAGGAACCATCTTCACAAAAGGCGCGCGTCGGCACGACCTGCAAAGCGTCGACGAAGCCACCGGGTCGGCATTCTCTAGGCCTTGGTGATGTAGAGCGGGCCGACGCCTGACGGTGGACTTTCGGCAACAGCAAAATCACAGATCGCTGCGGGCAATTTCGAGATCTCAATGATCTGCCCTCGCAGACGCAAAGCTCAGAGGTAAGTTCGCCCTGAGCATGAGATCATGTCCGCTCAGCAATCCAAGTCTTAAATTTGGATCGGTGCCTGAAGGATGTGCATGAACGTTGGAGATACGGAATGAGAAACGCCTTTCCTGCAAAGCTAAGCTTCGGCATCTTTGATCATTTGGACGAGGATGGTCGCGACCTCGCACAACAATATGCAAATCGCCTTACGCTAGCAGAGACCTGCGATCGGCTCGGTTTTTATGCGTATCATCTCGCAGAGCACCATTGTACTCCGCATGGCAGAGGCCCATCGCCGAATTTGTTCTTATCGAGCGTGGCACAGCGCACTCGTCATCTTCGCGTCGGCCCCATGGTCATGCTGCTAAGCCTGTGTCATCCGCTACGCGCGTTTGAAGAGATCTGTATGCTTGACCAGTTGAGCGGTGGTAGGCTCGAGTTGGGCATAGGCCGCGGATCACTCCCAATCGAATTGGGCTACTTTGGAATTGATGCGGACGCGGTGCCGGAGCGTTACGCCGAAGCCAGTGAAATCCTTGTCAAGGCAATGAAGGGCGGTACGCTATCCTACCAAGGCGATCACTTTGAGCTAAACAACGTACCATTGACGCTGAAGCCTTATCAGCGTCCACATCCGCCCATTTGGATCGCCACCAACCGGCCCGAGTCTGCAGCTTGGGCCGCTGCAAATGGCGCGAATATCGCGTGCCTAGGACCCGCGTCTGTTGTTCGAAAAATTACTGATGCCTTCCATTCCCATCGAGAGGACTACGATGGCACGAACGACCAAGCCTCATTTCTCGGATTGCTCCGAATGGTGGTGGTCGGACGTTCTGCCGCGCATGCCTATTCACTCGCGGCACCTGCTTACGAACGATGGGTTAAGAGCTTCAAATTTCTATACGATATCAATGCGATCCCAGTTCCGTCAAACCTGCCGCTGACCTTGGATGCCGCAATTGAGAGTGAATTGTGCGTAGTAGGAACGGCAGCCTCTGTGCGACGGTCTCTTCTTGATCAGTTGGAAGAGGCAGGCGCCAACTATCTTCTGTGTCAACTCGCGTTTGGAGATCTGCCATTGGACGCTTCAATATACACTGCTATGACCATTCAGTCCGACATTATGGATCGGGTTGGTTGACTTCGGCAACCACTTGGCGCGCCGCCTGACCTTTCCCCGTGGACTCCGCAACTAACACCAGTTATCCCATGCCGCCTCCACGACACAATTGAATCTAGGAGTCGGCCCGAAGGAGCCCCGGCCTGACCTTGCTCGAAAGTTTTTCGGAGTTCCCTCCAACGGTTTTGTGACGTGGCGGATGTCGTCACTGATCAGATTAAGGCTGGCTTAGGGGAATTGCCAGGCTGTCTGTTGCTTTCTCTAGCCGATAACGTGGCGGTTCCGGCCTAGGTTTCTGTGGGTCATGTCATCGAGGATTGTGTCGTCCCTAGAAACCGCAAGATCGCGTACAGACCAACGGCTATCGCCGACCCTGATTGATCAGCTGACGGGGCTCGGCAGCACGGTCGTCATCGGCGGCATCGCTGGGCTCACGCAGACCATGCTGGCCGAGGCCGGAACAATGGTCGTTTGACCTTGGCATTAGGCCGCGCAATCGTAGTGAGGTGCTGACGGTGGCAGCCATAGCAAATTGGTGAGGCGGCATCACGCCGCTGGAGCCGGGGGTCGTCGCTGCCCCAATATGGTTGGCGGTGATGGCCGCGGAGACGCGATGTGCCCTTTTACTTGCTAAGCAGCATTCTTCACCGCATCAGTCGCCGCCGAAGCAATGCGGTAGACAAGAAGAATGGTACGACTATGTAGATGCAGAGAACGCCGATATGCAGGCAGACATTGGCGATTGGTTGGCCCAGCATCGTCGGGCGGATAACATCTATCGAATGTGCCAAGGGCAAGAAGGCCGCTATCTGTTGGAATGCTACGGGCAATTGGTCTACGGGAAAGACTGCGCCTGATAAGAATAACATCGGTGTGATGACAAGCGTTTGGTAAAATATGAAGTAATCGTAGCTGGGCGCGAGGGCCGTGACGACCATTCCAAGGCTCGCAAAGGCTAAGCCAGTGAGGGCGATGACCGGAAGCGCATAGAGAAGGCATAACCAATGTGTGTATCCCAGCGTGGCGGCGACGATACCAATACCGGTGCCCGCCAGCGCCGCCTTAGTTGCTGCCCATGCCATTTCCCCAACGACGATATCCCCTAGTGTGAGCTGTGTGTACAACATTGCTTCCCAGGTGCGCTGGCCCTGCATTCGGCCAAAGGCCGCATAGATAGTCTCGAAGGTTGCAGCGGTCATCGCGCTTGTCGCGATCATTCCAGCCGCCAAAAATGCAGTGTACGATACGCCGTCAACGCGCCCTACCATCACTCCCAATCCAGCGCCGAGCCCGAATAGGTATATTATGGGATCGGCCAGATTTCCGAGAATGGATGCCAGCGCCGCTTTTTTCCAAGCCAGATAGTTTCTGCGCCAAACTGCGAGCCAGTTCAAACCGCCAGCGGGTAATGTTGCTACGCTCATCGTCTACTTCTCCATCTCGCGTCCGGTTAACCGCAAGAAGACATCCTCTAGATTTGGTGGACGCTCCAGCAAGCGCAGGCCCGAATATCCACGCAGTTGCGCGCGCACCTGCTCTGGATCAGGCGTGTAGCAGAACAGGGTCTCTCCGCTGATTTCCAGTCGCCTAGCGTTTGGCCTGATCAAAAGACTAAGCTCCTGCGGATCGCCACCATAAATTTCGATCACGGGACAGCCAATCTGCTCCTCGATCAGGGCATGCGGTCGGCCTTCGGCGATCTTTCGCCCAGCTTCAAGCACGCACAGCCGGTCGCACAAGCGCTCCGCCTCTTCCATGATATGGGTGGTCAGAAGAATTGTCTTGCCTCGTGCCAACAGCGATCGAAGCCTCTCCCAGATCAAGTGTCGCGCGTGTGGGTCGAGACCAGTGGTCGGCTCGTCCAAAATGAGTAGCTGTGGGTCATTAATGAGCGCACGCGCCAAAGTGAGGCGCCGCTTCATTCCTCCCGATAGGTCTGCCACACGCGTATTCGTCTTGCTCTCAAGTCTCGCAAAATCAAGCAGAGACGGGATGACCGCTTCGATTTCTCGGGTGCTCATGCGGAAGTAGCGGCCGTATACCAAAAGGTTTTCGCGAACCGTGAATTCCAAGTCGAGATTATCGAACTGTGACACGATCCCGATTTTCGCGCGTGCCAAGCGAACCTGGCCCGGCTCCTGCGCTCCGAGTACAGTGATCTTGCCTGCACTTGGCGACGTCATTCCTAGGATCATACGGGTGATCGTACTTTTACCTGCGCCGTTCGGTCCTAAAAGACCAAAACACTCTCCTGCGGCGATAGTAAACGACAAGTCATTGACGACGACTTTACCACCATATGATTTCGAAACGCCGGCCAGGTCGATTGCGACTGGGGACAACGAGCCAGAAGGCGAGTCTATAGCCTTAAATTTCGAACGGCCCTGCCGCTCCGATATGATGATATGATCCTGGTGCGGATCAGCGATTGTCGTCTTCAAATTCGCCAATTGCCCGTTCATTTCTTGTCCCAAATTTTGAGCTGCGGTGACCCGTTCATCACTCGCCACTATAGGCAATTTCAGATGTCGCCCGCCCTGGCATTTTGGTGGCGCCCTGCTGACCAACAGTGGGCGCAACAGCGACTGATCCGCGCGACAGCCAGTCGCTATTGGACAAGGTACAAAGGGCATAGGCCTTCAAGGGAATTAAGAGAAAGATGTTCACGAGCGTGTGGAGAGCAAAACCCAGAAACCTAAGTTCGCGGGCGCGATAGGCAGCCACGCTGCATCGTACAAGAGTCATGGATCCGATCACCAGGATCGTCCACCATGGTACTGTGGCGGTCAGCGCAAACTGGCCAATACCCGTCAATACCGACAGCGCAAGAAGCAGAAGGCCGCCATTTTGCCCGATTGCGTCCAGCGTGAGATACCGATCGAGGCCAGGCAGTATGGGGAGCGCAAGCAAAGTATCCCGAAAGGTGCTGCGTGCCCACCGTAGTTGTTGACGCAAATAAACACCCATTGTGTCAGGAACGACTGTCGCCGCGATGGCGCTCGGAACATACTCAGTTCGAAAGCCTGCGCTCAGCATGAGAATCGTCAAATGGCGATCTTCACCGAAGTCACTCGGCTTGCCGCGATAAAGCTGCGTCTCGTACTGATCGAGCAGCGAAAGCATAGCAGACCGACGGTACATCGCACATGGGCCGCAGCAACACATAACTGCACCGAAGCGAGCTTGTGCCGCGCGCTCCTCGTTGCAGGCAAGCCAGTACTCCATGTCAATCAAGCGAGTTAGCCAGGTGTCCGCCTGGTTACTGGCTTTCATTTGGCCCATCGCCGCACCGACTGCTGGATCGCGCATCTTGTGGGAGAGCTTCGAGACGACGTCGGGGGCGATCGTCGTGTCTGAGTCCACATTCAAGATGAGGTCCCCAGAGGACTGGGTTATAGCGGCGATTTGCGCTTTGCGCTTTCCAACATTTTTAGGGAGAATTGTGAAGTTGAATCTCTCATCGTCTGCATACACAGCGCGCTGAGCCACCACCGCGTCCCGATTTTTGGAACCATCGTCGACTACATAAATACGCAATTTTCCGACGTAGTCCTGTTCCGCAAGCGACGCGAGGCATTCCGAAAGAACGATTGGGTCCTCGTTGAAGCACGGCACGATGACATCAACGCTCGGCACGGGGGTGGATTCAATGTCTTTCGCAGGTGTTGTTGAGATCGTTGTCCGCCTAGCATGAAAAACCTGCGCGCTCTTGTAAACGGTGGAGAGCATTGCATAAAGCGAGACGGCGGCGATGCTGGTTGTTGCGAGCAGGGTCATGGTTTCTCGTTTGTCCAGTGTTTCAGGGAAGCGGGCGAATTTCGAATCCGCGGCTATGCAGTGCCGGAATAATTCGAGAGAGTGCTAAAAGCGTCTGGTCACGCAATCCGGCAAGCGAGCATTGCTCAACCTCATCGGGAGGACACCCGTCGTGCAAAAGCACGATTGCACCAGGCTGAGCAGCCGCAAGCACCTCATCAACGATCACGTCGACGCCCGGGCAAGACCAATCTCTAGGGTCGGCCGACCAGTGAACTGCTCCAAGTCCAGCCCTCATCGATGCTGAAAGCACGTCTTCAGTCCAAACCCCGTAAGGCGCTCGTAAGTGCCGGACCAAGGCTTGGGGACAGGCCGAGACAATAGCTTGATGCGCCTCGTCTATTTCACGTTTGACATCCTTGGGATCGCAGGTGGCGAGGTCGGGATGCGTCATGGTATGATTGGCGACATCATGACCTTCCGCCACAAGACGCCGAATGAGGTCGGGGTGATCCTTCACGTATGAACCGATAGCAAAAAATGTCGCCGGGACACCGTGCTCAGCTAGAACATCAAGGATTTGCGGCGTGCAGTATGGATTAGGACCATCATCGAACGTCAAATAAACGCAGCGATCTTCCTGGCCGCTTGTACGATTGACCGGTACTTCGCTCATATAGGCAGGCCGCTTCATAGTTCCGACCCATTTCGTTCAATCAACGAGCCCGCAGGCCACTCCGTCATCGGACGGTCGACGGGAACTACCAATACGAGGACATCTTCAGTGCGCGTGGCTGGCAGGTCGGAATGCGCGTCTGGAAGCGTGGAGCGCACACGTAGCCCGGTCATCATATTGGCGGCACCGTCTCGGCAGTATCTTTCCATATGATTCCGCATGGCGTGGCGAACTGTTCCAAAAGCAAATGGAACGCTCAACTCGCGCAGAACCGGAAACATGGCGCGGACCGAGTGAGCGATGCCTAATCCTTCCAGATCCGGTCGCACTCCGTACAGGCCTAGCTCGGCCACAAGCAAATCAGTCGTACCGACCTTTATGAAGCGGCGTAACAAGCCCATGTGGCTAGCGACGCCGCGCGAGTCATATGCGATCGCGCGGCGTTCGGGCCTCGCACCACCCCAGCTTCGGCCAGTCTCGAACGGCTTGGCATTGAAAGCTCCCGTCGGCCCATAGGTCTTGCAAAAAAAATCAGCGAGTTCCGCGTGGTCCGAAGCTTCCAGCTCATTTTCCCAGCATATTTTCCATCGCACTTCAGAAGACATGCAAAAGCTCCACGTTGTTTCTTCACCCAGCCACGATCAAAGCCGCGAGATTGTTGCACACGACTATTGGATTGCCGGTTAGACAATCGAGCGGTTAGGAGAAGTAAAGAATTGAAATCGGGCCCTTGCCCGGCATTTCGATTTTTCGTTCCCGGCCTTGATATTGATCAAGTTCCGGCTTTTCTATAAGTGATCCGAAAGATTGGTAAAATTGATTGTTTGGATGGCAATCATCTATGGAATGGATATACACTCATGCGTTTTAAAGGCCTTGATCTCAACCTTCTTGTAGCGCTCGACGCTCTAATGACCGAGCGCAAGCTCACAGCAGCGGCACGCAGCATCAACCTCAGCCAACCCGCCATGAGCGCTGCCATCTCCAGGTTGCGCGCCTATTTCAACGACGATCTTTTCATCATGCAGAGACGGGAGCTAATTCCGACCCCGCGTGCAGAGGCACTTGCCCCCGCTGTTCGCGAGGCCCTCTTGCATATTCAGCTCTCCGTCATCGCATGGGATCCAATAAACCCTGCGGAGTCCGACCGCCGATTCAGAATTATCCTTTCAGATTTCATGGCCTTGGTCTTCTTCGAAAAAATCATAGTGCGCTTAGCTCGGGAGGCGCCAGGGGTCAGCTTCGAGTTGCTGCCACTTGACGACGATCCCGAGGAGCTTCTCCGCCGCGGGGACGTGGATTTTCTGATCCTACCCGATCTATTCATGTCCGGCGCCCATCCGAAGGCAAGGCTTTTCGAAGAGAGACTGGTGTGCGTCGGCTGCCCTACGAACGAGCAGTTGCAAGGGAAGCTCTCCCTGGAGCAATATATGTCCATGGGACATGTTGCGGCTAAGTTCGGACGTGGTCTTAAGCCTTCCGTTGAGCAATGGTTATTGCTGCAGCACGGCCTCAAGAGGCGTATTGAACTCGTTGTCCCGGGGTTTAACTTGATCCCACCGTTGCTGTCAGGCACTAATCGAATAGCAACCATCCCCCTGCGGCTGGTCAAACATTACGAACAAACTATCCCCCTGCGGATCATCGAGCATCCTTTGCCACTTCTTTCGTTCACTGAGGCTGTCCAATGGCCGGCTCTTCACAACTCTGATCCTGGAAACATATGGATGCGCGAGATTATGGTCCGAGAGGCTTCGCGCATGGAATCCGAGACGGAAAGTTGTACGTCGTAAGCGGCACCACTGGGTTCATTTCACGGCCCCAGTCGTTGGAATGGACGCTGATCATTGGAAACTACGCATTCGCTGTGTTCCCAAACGAGGCATCACGTTACAGGCAGGCCCGGCTGCCTCAGCTCATCAGCGATCGAAGCCATTTTGCCGAGAGCGATCGTTTCTACCTGAGAAGGTGCCATTTGTATGCTTTCCTTGGCCTGATGCAAAATTGATTCAAAACTTTATTCCTGTCACTCATGTTCGGCTCATTGCTGAAAACCAACATCACGTCGCGGCGACTTCACCGACCTCCCGCACATGCTTTCTGCGCCGCACTGACAACGCGCCGGCCCGGGAAAGCGGCCAAGCTCAATACTTTCGAACCGCGTAATCACGCTTTTCCTGGAGGGTTTGCAACTGCGCCGGCGCATGAATTCAGCCGCGGCAATGCCCGAGCCGCAATCCATAGCGTGGATGCTTTTGATCCACACAATCAATTTTACCAATCATTCCATATGATCCATAGCAGGGCAACCGCGCGGTGACGTTCCGGTAAGTTTATCGGTTTCTGTCGTCGTTTCGCATAACGAGCCGGAACATCTTCCGATGTTATCAGCAATTAGATCGAGCCTTCTCGCAAGGCCGTCGGCTTGTCGAAATTAGGCATGATGGAAAGGAATACAAATGGCTGATCAACTCACACTGGAAATTATCAGTGCGATCAATAAGCTCGTCAAAGCTGAAAACGGCGAGAGAACGACCGTAGCGCTCGGCGAAATAACGACTGACACTGAGTTGACTTCGCTTGGCATCGATTCGCTGGGTTTGGCCGATGTCCTTTGGGATCTGGAGCAAATCTACGGCATTAAGATCGAGATGAATACGGCCGATGCCTGGTCGAACCTCAACAATATCGGCGACGTGGTGGAAGCCGTCCGTGGCTTGCTCACCAAGGAGGTCTGAATGGACAGGCGCGTCGTTATCACCGGATTGGGCGGACTGTGCGGACTGGGCACCGATGCTTCCTCTATCTGGACGGAGATGCGCGAAGGCCGCTCCGCCATCGGCCCGATCTCAAACTCAGAGATTCATGAGCTGAAGGGGATGATCGGGACCGAGATCAAGGTGCTGCCTCAACACGACATTGATCGCAAGCAGCTCATCTCCATGGACCGCTTCAGCCTGCTTGCCGTGCTTGCAGCTAAAGAAGCCATGCTACAGGCCGGCCTTTCGTGCGATGAAGGAAATGCCCACCGTTTCGGCGCGACAGTGGGCGTTGGCTTTGGCGGCTGGGACGCTACCGAGAAGGCCTACCGCACCCTCCTATTGGGCGGCGCGACCCGCACTGAGCTATTCACTGGGGTAAAGGCAATGCCTAGCGCGGCTGCCTGTCAGGTAAGCATGAACCTCGGGCTGCGGGGGCCAGTCTTCGGTGCCACCTCTGCCTGCGCCTCGGCCAACCATGCGATCGCTTCAGCGGTAGATCAGATCAAGCTCGGTAGGGCGGACGTTATGCTAGCTGGAGGAAGCGACGCGCCACTCGTGTGGATCGTGCTTAAGGCATGGGAAGCAATGCGCGTACTCGCTCCAGATACTTGCCGGCCATTCTCCGCCGACAGGAAAGGACTAGTTTTGGGCGAGGGTGCGGGCATGGCCGTGCTGGAAAGCTATGAGCATGCCGCCGCCCGCGGTGCAACGATGCTTGCCGAGGTCGCCGGCATCGGCCTTTCCGCCGATGCCTACCACATCGCTGCACCAGCTGTGCATGGGCCGGAGGCGGCGATGCGCGCCTGCCTTGTTGATGCGGGCCTAAACGCCGAGGACGTGGACTACCTCAACGCCCATGGCACCGGCACCAAGGCCAACGATCAAATCGAAACGATGGCGATTAAGCGTGTCTTTGGTGACTATGCTCGATCGATCTCCATCTCTTCCACCAAATCCACTCACGCGCACTGCCTCGGGGCAGCAAGTGCGCTCGAAATGATTGCTTGCGTGATGGCGATCCAAGAAGGTGTCGTGCCGCCGACGGCCAACTATCGCGAGCCAGATCCCGATTGTGATTTGGACATCACGCCAAATGTGCCCCGGGAGCGCAGGGTGCGCGTGGCCATGAGCAACGCTTTCGCCATGGGCGGCATGAATGCTGTCCTTGCATTCAAGCAGGTGCAATGAAGTGGGATCGTCACGATTGACCCCTTGTAGGGCCACTTCAAATGCCTGAAGCAGGCGCCGCCGATTCCCGTCAGCAAGGTTTCGCTGCAATTCCCCAGATACTCTCGCGTCTGAAAGATGTTCCTCCGCGCAGCCACGTTACTCCGCTTTCACCACGCGTCGCGGGGAGCTGGTGCCTGACTATTTTCGTCGCCGGAGCTCTCACTCGGCTCGCCGGTCGACTAAAGTTGATGCCTCATCCTTTTCTGCCACGAACAAGGAGTGTTACTATCAATTCCACCTCCGCCTGCGCCCGCCATCGTGCCAGGTGCTAGCTAGCTTGATCGCGATGTAGGCGCACTCAAGTACCGTCATCCCACGAACAAGATCTGAGAAGAGACGATGACACGCAGCCAAAAAGAAAAAATGCTGGCAGGCGAAATGTACAACGCAGCGGACCCCGAGATCCAAGCCGAGCTGCTCCTCACCGGGGCTTGGCTGAAGCGGTACAATGACACGCTGGGCGACACCGCCGAGCGGTGGAATGCGCTCCTTTTAGAACGATTGGGCGCGGTCGGGCTTGGAGCTGTTATTCGTCCGCCGTTCCACTGTGATTACGGGTTTAACATCCGGATCGGAGCTTGGGTTTACATCAACTACAACTGCGTCATTCTTGACGTGGCAGCGGTGACTATCGGTGACGGAACCGCAATAGGCCCTGCTGTGCAAATTTATACCGCGGACCATCCACATGATCCAGAGCAGCGCCAGGCTGGACTGCAGTTGGGACGACCTGTCAGCATTGGCAGGCACGCCTGGATTGGCGGTGGAGCAATCATTCTCCCGGGGGTGACGATTGGCGATCACGCTGTCATTGGCGCTGGTAGTGTGGTCACGCGAGATGTTCCTGCAGGAAGCACGGCCATGGGAAATCCAGCTCGGGTCAAGGCTGGTGGACGCTTGCCAAAATCCTAAAACCAGGCGTCGGGTTAAATCCGGCGGTAAGAAGTAGTTTCTTTGCTTGTGCGAACGGAACTTCTGGGCCGCCATGGCCCCTGCGGTTCAAACTGTCGGCACTTTCACTCCGACGCAAATCTCTTTGCAAATGCGGCTGGGCAGTCGAGCTGACCGGTTCGTGATCACGTTTGCAGGCAAAGGGGCAATTACGACTTAGGGTCAACCCGTAGACGCAGACCGCTTCACCTGTAGAAAAACGAATTGTTTTTTCAGTCCGTGGGCACGATGAAAGACAATTCGTCGTGTCGAATGGACATGCGCGCGCGGCATGTCGTCGGCAAATCCCAATCCCTGTTGACTGGAACATCTTTGTCAGAGGCTACGCCCATCATCAGGGCGTAGCCTATCTGTCGACACTTTGCAGAAGGCATCATTCGCTGCGTGCAGCGTTTATCGAACCTATGAGTACGCCGCATCCATGACGTGGATGATAGCTATCGCAACAATCAATTTTACTAATCTGTTTAGATTTATTAGCACGCGCTGGAGGACACGCACCGAGCGGCGTCCGCCTTCCTGATTACCGGTCGGGGGCTCTTGGGACATGGGTGACGAGCATGTGTGGGATTGTTGGCATAGTGGGACGGAAGCCCGTGTCGGAGCGGCTGATAGAAGCCTTGGAGCGACTGGAATACCGTGGCTATGATTCAGCCGGCGTTGCTACGATCTGCGAGGGAGAATTGCACCGACGCCGCGCAGAAGGCAAGCTCGTGAACCTTAAAACGAGATTGAAAAAAGAGCCCCTGAGCGGCACCGTCGGCATCGCCCACACGCGCTGGGCGACCCATGGCGCACCGACAGAATGCAACGCACACCCGCATTTTGCCGATGGCGTAGCCGTTGTTCATAACGGCATCATCGAAAATTTCTCCGAGCTGAAAGACGGATTGGCAGAGGTAGGGGCCAAGTTCCAGACCGACACGGATACCGAGGTGATTGCGCATCTCCTGACAAAATTCCGTCGGGATGGCATGGGATGCCTTGAGGCCATGCATGCCATGCTGAAGTGCGTCAAGGGCGCCTTCGCTCTTGCCATCCTGTTTGAGGATGATCCCGCGACCATTATGGTAGCGCGCAATGGACCACCATTAGTGATAGGCCATGGCGATGGTGAGATGTTTCTAGGCTCCGACGCGATCGCTCTTGCTCCGTTCACCAATGACATCACATATCTGAACGATGGCGATTGGGCTGTTGTAGGCAAAACGAGTGTCCAGGTTTTCGATATCGAAGGCAAAGTCGTCACGCGCCCACGGCACATATCGCTTGCTACCGCAGGCCTGGTCGGCAAGGGAAATCACCGGCATTTTATGGAGAAGGAAATCTACGAGCAACCCGAGGTCCTCGCCGGTGCTCTTGGTCACTACATCAATGTCAACGAAAATCATGTCAAAGCCATTTCAACCGACATCGGTTTTGCCAGGGTTGAGAGCCTCGCAATTTCTGCCTGCGGCACTGCATACCTTGCGGGACTGATTGGCAAATATTGGTTCGAGCGCTACGCACGCTTGACGGTAGAGATTGATGTCGCCTCCGAATTCCGCTATCGCGAAATCCCATTGTCGCCACGGTCGGCAGCGCTCTTCATCTCTCAATCTGGTGAGACGGCTGACACGCTTGCATCGCTCCGGTATTGCAAAGCACAAGGTCTGAGAATTGGTGCTGTCGTCAATACCCCAGAATCAACAATTGCCCGCGAGGCAGATGCCATCTTTCCGATCCTCGCCGGGCCAGAGATCGGCGTTGCTTCTACCAAGGCATTCACATGCCAGCTTGCTGTTCTCGCTGCGCTAGCCATCGGCGCGGGCAAGGCGCGGGGCACAATCACGGACGACGAGGAACAAGTGCTCGTCCAAAGTTTGGCGACGTTGCCGGGCGTTATGCGACAGGTGCTGAACGACATCAAGCCGAAGATCGAGCTCTTGTCACGGGAATTGTCGCATTACCGCGACGTGCTCTATCTCGGCCGCGGCACGAGTTTCCCATTGGCTATGGAAGGTGCGCTGAAGCTCAAGGAGGTCTCCTATATCCATGCTGAAGGTTATGCAGCAGGAGAATTAAAACACGGTCCGATCGCCCTGATCGATGAAAATATGCCAGTCATCGTCATCGCGCCACATGATCGGTTCTTCGATAAGACTGTCTCCAATATGCAGGAAGTGGCCGCCCGCGGCGGCCGCATCATTCTGATCACCGACGAGACGGGAGCTTCGATGTCGAAACTCCCCACCATGCACACTATCGTATTACCCAATGTCGAGGAGATTATCGCGCCGATGATCTTTGCTCTGCCGCTACAGCTTCTTGCGTATCACACGGCGGTGGTCATGGGGGCAGATGTGGACCAGCCGCGGAATCTAGCTAAGTCAGTCACAGTCGAATGATTGTGACGATTGGTTAAATCGCAGCTCGCCTCCGGGAAAATCCACGACTTGATCAGTCATCAAATAAGTGAGGTCGAATGCACGAACTTTCGCTCGCCGACGTGCCGTCGCGAATTGGCCAGGAACTCGGCAAATCCGAATGGATCACCGTTGATCAAACTACAATCGATCTCTTTGCCGACGCGACACACGATCATCAATTCATCCACGTGCACCCGGAACGCGCGGCAGTCGAAAGCCCGTTTGGTGGCACGATCGCTCACGGCTTCCTGACACTCTCGCTTCTGTCGGCGATGAACTTCAGCGGCATGCCAAGGATCCGCGAGCAGACCATGGGCCTTAACTACGGCTTAGACCGGGTGCGTTTCATGTCACCGGTCAAGACCGGCAGTCGTGTGCGCGGTCGCTTCGTTCTCTCTGAATGTCAATTTCGCGGCGCAAGCATGCTGGTGACCACCTACGAGGTGACGGTCGAGATCGAGAACGAGAACCGACCGGCACTCACTGCCAATTGGATCACGATCATTCAGTTTGACCCGAACGACAGGCCTAAAGGGATTTGACGCCAGCTCGCGCCAGCGGGTGTCGACTTGTTGTTTTGGCTGCACGCGATTTCGTAGTGTCACGCCGGAATTCTCGATCTGCTGCGTCGGCAATTGCGCGCTGGCATCATCCTTCGGGCAGGCGAAACGGGTTTGAGTTGAATTTCGCTGTAATGGAGGCTGATTAATTGCATTCGTTCCGTCTGGCCGCTGCGGTGTTGCCGCTACTTTTGTCATCTTGCATGCTCGGGCCCGACCATGCACCGCCGGAAACGCCTTTGCCGGAGAAGTTTTCCGAGGGTGCAAAACAGAGCGCCGGCGATGTTGCGGTGTCGGCGTGGTGGGATTCGTTTTCAGATCGTACGCTCAACCAGTACGTTGCCTCCGGCCTGGATGAGAACCTCAGCGTTCAGCAGGCGCTCGAAAGGGTTAATGCCGCCGCCGCGGACGTCACCATCGCTGGCGCCGGGGGCCTTCCCAAGGCATCACACACGACAAGCGGCGAGATCGGCAAAGGGGGAGATGTCACGAGCACACAGAATATCTCCAGCGTGCAACTATCGTTGACCTGGCTGCTGGACGTATTCGGTCAGTACCGGCGCAGCACTGAAAGCGCACTGGCTTCTCTTGATTCTGCGCATGCGGCTGTCGACGCCGCAAAGCTAGCTCTAATCAAAGATCTTGTTTCCTCCTACATCGACGCCCGGTACTACCAGCAGCGCGTCTCGATTTCCCGAGCGAACCTGAAGTCCCGCCAGGAGACCTACGATTTCACGAATTTTCAAGTCGAAGCGGGAGCGGCTTCCAGGCTGGATGTCTTGCAAGCCGAAGGACTTGTCCGATCGACGATTGCCGAAATACCAAGGCTAGAACTGAATTTTCGCGTGTCGGCGCATCACATTGCGGCCCTCCTCGCTTTGCCGTCGGAAACAGTGATCAAGCAACTGCAGAAAAGTGAAGGGCAGCCGGTCTATCGCGGAAAGATCAATGCCGGCATTCCCGCCGATCTTATTCGCAATCGATTCGATATTCGCCAGGCTGAACGGGATCTCGCCGCCGCGACTGCACAGATCGGCGTGGCGGAAGCACAGCTTTACCCCGCGATAACGCTCTCCGGCTCGATCACCCCTTCCTATATCAAGCAGCGCGGCCGTCACGGGGGTATCTTGAAATGGTCCTTCGGGCCGAGCCTTGACCTCCCAATTCTGGACGGCGGCCGTTTGCGGTCAAACGTGGAGACTTCTAAATCGGACGCCGCAGCAGCCTACATAAGCTGGAAATTAACCGTCCTGACAGCTGTGCAGGAAGTCGAGGACGCTTTGACAGCCATCCGACGCGACGTTCACACAGAGAACTCACGTCGCAGGCAAGTAGAAACGATCGAAGAAGCACTGAAGCTTTCGACGGCCTCGTACACGGATGGTGCCTCTTCTCTCCTCGATGTTCTCGAAGCGCAAAGGCAGGTGTCCAGCGCTCAGGCGAGCCTCGCTGCGGCGATCCAACAACTGGCCAAGGATCACGTGCGGTTGAATGTAGCAATCCGCGGTGGTTTTGCGGCTCCCAAAGTCGCGTCACCCAGGGAGGCCTCGACGGTTGCAGCCGCAAATGCAAACATCCAATCCGCACATTCGCAATAGCCGAGCGCTGGATGCGGGATGGTTTAACCTGATCACGTCATTAGCGCGCCAGCGCCTGAGTTGTATTGGCGCCGGCCGGGAGGTCGTCCAATCGCGGCACATGCCCTTCACCACCTCCCGCTTACGAGCAGGGCTTAGAGCTAATGGGATGGTCCGCCCTGTCTCCCGAGAGCATAACGGAGGTGGGCAAAGGAGGGCTGAAATTATGGATCGCAACCAACTGCGCCAATGCGCCGTCTTCGGCATCGATATCGGAAAGAACCTCTTTCCCGTGGTCGGCCTGGATAGTTCCGGCGCGAGACGCTACTGCAGTTCTTCGAACGAGCGAACAGAACGCTTGTCGGAATGGAATCCCGTCCGGGTTCCCAATGGCTTGCGTTAAGTTGCAGACGATGGGGCATTCCGTCCGCATCATCCCGGCGCAGTGAAGTCTATGTAAAATCGAACAAGAATGACATCATCGATGCTGCGGCGATCGCAGAAGCTGCAAGGCGACCGACGATGCGCTTCGTTGGCATTAAGCAAGCCGATCAGGTCGATCTTCAGATGTTGCATTGGGTGCGTATTCCGATGAAACCGGCCACCGATTCCGATTTGAAGCCGGCCATTTTTCGGGCTGATCCTGGGTCTGTTTGATGTTTGGATCGGGTTTTGTGTCAGGTCAAGCTTTGCTGTATTTCAAGCGCCATCGGTGAACGCTGTTTGCGCATACTTTCGCCAATGAGATCGATGCCTCGGCGTTGTGAACGAGGCGATCCAGTATCGCATCGGCGGCGTTGGATTTGAAATAATTTCCCACCAGCGATCCAGGGGCACCTGGCTTGTGACGATCGTCGAGCGACGCTCGTAGCGGTCTTCGATGATCTCGAGAAGATCGCGGCGCTGATCATCGTTGAGTTTTTCCGGTCCCCAGTCATCGAGGATCAGCAGGTCGGTCTTGGCGATAGATTTGGGGATTCTGCCGTATCGCCCGTCACCCCTTGCAAGCGCGAGCGTGGCGAACAGCCGGGGAACGCGGTGGTATGCAACGGAGAAATCCTCGCGGCATGCTTTGACCGATGGATGCGGCCCAGCGCCGAAAGCGATCTGGTGTCCACTCAGCGTATCGCCGGTGGGAACTGGGCATGTGATCTGGGTCGGCTCCATGACGACAGCCGCCATAGCGGCGCTGATGGACGGCGATGCGCTTGCCGCGGTAAAAGATCTCGATGGTGCGCGCCGTTGCTCTAAGATCGACCTGCTGGCGAATGAGGGCATGGGGGACGGAACTAAAGAAGCTTTTGAACTCGACGTGATAATCGGTCGAGACACGGACCAGACGCCATTCGGCGAATTCGTAGTTTCAACCCGGGAGGCTAGCGAGCGCAGCACGTTCGACACGTTCAAATACTTGCCGCCGGGTAACACCCAATCGACGCATGAGGTGATCGTTGATGCGATCAAGTGCCAATAGCGGCATTGGCCTCAGCCAGCGAGAAGAAAGTCAGCTTGCGCAACCGCCCCAGGATGCAGGTGGCGCATGGCGGCGTCGTCATCGGCGACGAGAACTTGTTTCAATGGCGTACCTTTACTGGTGCAGTCGATCAATAAAATCACGTCGTTTCTATTTTCAGTTCCCTGCGCCATGTTGGAAAAGAGAAGCGCCCCAAGGGTGGAACGCTCCTCGGATCTTCAATTAAATGAAGCCGAAATTTTCCGCCGTGAGCGAGGTAAGATCCGACATGTCGTGCAGATTGTCGACATGAGCGAAGGCATGCGCGTGGTTCGCAGAATCAACATAGGCTAGTGTCGCACCGTGAGTTTTGCCATCTTGACCGAGAGTTTTTTCATCATGGTAGACAATGATGTCACCGGGGGCTTCGTGATCAATAGCAGTCGCGGCGGCAGCGGCAGACGCAAAGCCTCGATCAGTGATTACCACGACATGCTCGCCGTGCGCGCCTTCGGCCGCGCCGTTGTAGAAGGTGTCCACAAATTCGCCCGGAAAGCCCTTGGAATGATTGATGAAATTTGCATCAAACAGATTCCGGTCACCACCGAAATCTGCGGCGTCCAGGACAAAGCGGTCCTGCTTCGTGTCGAAATCCATCACACTCGTATAGCAGTGCGTTGTTCCAACCATAGGGTTGTGGAACCGAAACACGAAGGCGTCGCCGTCGTCGCCGCCAGTCAGAACATCTGCGCCGTCACCAGCCACAAGTATATCGCGGCCAGGGCCGGCGTCGAGCACGTCATCGCCCTCGCCGCTATGCGGTATTACGCGGTGAGGGTCGGTGACGTATAAGGGGTAGGAGGCGTCGCTGTACAAGAGATCGTCACCACCGTCGGCATGGATTACGTCTGAGCCATTCCCGCCGTAGGCAGTGTCATGGCCCGGACCGGCCATGATGTAGTCTTGGCCGTCACCAGCTTTGATCCGATCATCGCCGTCGCCGGCATCAATCCAGTCATTCTTCTTGCCGCAATCGATAGTGTCGTTGAGATTGGATCCCCAAATAAAACCGCCTTTATCACTGCCTTTGATATTCATCGCATATACTCCTTATTAGGCAACGGGCGCCGCCTGTGCCCCTTATCTTTTCCAAGAGCGAATTAGTGAAATCCATTGTTTTGATATGACCTATTTGAATGACGGATGCGAAAATGTTTATCTCGGCGGCACCGTGCGCCCTTCGCGGTGGCCGGCAGAATATGAAAAAAGACTTGGGGCGATGACAATCGGCGGCCAAGCAGCGGCAACAATGTCCGCGACACCTCGTTGACGAAGGCGAAAGCTTCCTCCCTCGTATGCGCTGCAGACATAATCTGCAGAGCACCTGATCTTAGGTGCTTTGCAGATCGGAATCCTCAGCTCCAGGCATGGAGCGGTGGCTTCTCGCCATTCAGGAAATACTTACCCAAAATGGGGTACTTCCAGCGGACCGGGTCGTGCAGAGTATGGGTGCGGGCGTTGCGCCAGTGGCGATCAAGTCCGTGCTCTGCAGGGGTTGAGCGCGTTCCTGCCAGCTCGAACAACTTGTGGCCGCAATCGCGATTTCGGTGGAGAGTATCT
This sequence comes from Rhizobium sp. NZLR1, assembly GCF_017357385.1. Lineage (NCBI taxonomy): Bacteria > Pseudomonadati > Pseudomonadota > Alphaproteobacteria > Hyphomicrobiales > Rhizobiaceae > Rhizobium > Rhizobium sp. NZLR1. Next base: position 176,689 of record NZ_CP071635.1, read on the forward strand.
TCGCTTCGGCGGTAACGATCTGGGCTTCCGCAACGGTTCGGGAAGAACAAATTGGCGATGCTGATCACCAGCAGGAACAGCGCCGAGATACTGGTCCCGACGACGCCGTCAATGTTGTGAATATCCTCAAGCCGACCCGACGCGTCCCTATGACACGCTTCTCCACCAACGGTGAGCCAACACGGCGGGGTGGGAGTCGGACGGGCGTCTCACCCATCACTCGGGGGTTGCCAGACGGCTGAACCGGCCTCGGGGTCGGGCATCGCACCGCAGGTCGGCAACCGCTCGGCCCCACCCAGTGGCTGACCGACGATCATATCACTGCGAAATACAGGCTCCTGGACTCGCTGCGGATTACAGGCTCCTGGACCAGGAGTGGCAGGGACGCTCTGCGGATCTGGCCGCCCGGACGAGCGTCGTGAATTCTGTCGTGGCATAAGGTCAGCTACAGTCGCGCTTTCGTTGTGCGAGCCTAATTTTGTTGGCGCGGCAAATGCTTGTGCCACCAGCTGGAAAATAAACCATAATATATATGAAAATATATTGTCGTATATTTTCCTTTAAACGGTGAAGTATCAATCCATTCCCGTTTTTGATATAACATAAACGAATATATTCTTAAATATATCCTCTGCGTCTCTTGCCTTAAATCAGGTAATTGTAGAGAGTCTGCTTATGAAAGCAGGTATGACAATGCTGAAATATTCAACAGGCGAAGGGCTGTCGCAGGGAGGAACGTCGGCTATGGTCCAGGAGGAAGGCTCCAGCACAGCAGGGACAACGCCTCCTATGTCCCAAAGAGCGTCGGGTCGACCCAAGACCCAGCGGACGCGATGCGAAACTTGATCCAGTCGAGCGATTTGGCTTTTCTCATGGAAGCTGATGATGCCCTCTCCGCGGGTAAGGCGGGGCCTGCAGACTTTGGGCGTCCAGCCCAGCACCGGATGTTAGTTTCGCTCGTTATGGAGTTACATATGTCGCTAATTAAAAGAAAAATCTTCTCCGTAGGTGTCTTGACGCTAATGGCATGCGGCGCGTCGGCGGCCGATCTAGCTGACCACAGCGTTCCGAGCGCCCCCTCTTATGACGCACCGGGAACCTTCTCGTGGGCCGGGGCTTACGCCGGTCTTCATGGAGGTGTCGCAGCCTCCAAATTCAACCCGTTCAACAATGGTCGCGCCCCAGCGGTGGGCGCTCAGGTAGGTTACAATTTCCAGGCTGGATCGGGCGTTTTCGGCGCCGAACTGGAAGGCTCTTACTTGAACAACGAAGTGCGTGTGCCCGGCGGCAACGTGGAAAGCCGCTTCCGCGGTGGCGCGAAAGCGAAGGCTGGCCTGGGCTTGGATCGCACTTTCGTCTACGGCACCGCGGGCGTCACAACGACCGAGTTCGAGGGCCGCCGCCTCGTATCCGGATCGGACAAACGGAAATCCGGGCCGGATAGCTGGAAACAGGGCTACCTCTTCGGTGGCGGCGTCGAGCACGCGTTTTCGGGCGGCGTGTCGGCAAAGATCGAGTACAACTACGTCATTAACAACGCCGTCCCGACCACGAGCGGAGGCATCAGCTCGAAGTCCGACCTCAACGATAATGTAATTGAGGCGGGCCTTAACTTTCGCTTCTGACGAACTCGTCTGAAGCCTTGAGCAAACGCAAACACCAGGCAACCGCCCGCACGATCGGCCATGCCTCGAAATGCCGGCCCTTGAAATCTTCCATCGGTTGCCGCTTCAGCTTTTCGGTAATCGCATTCAGAATCGTCGGTTCGCTCCACAACTTTTGGAGGGACAATCTCTCGTCCCATGGTCCACATACCGTTAAGCGCCAAAATTTGCCACAGGCCCTGCTTCGAAGTTGTCAGTCATTTGCCGTACGGTTCCGAGTCAATGCCAAGCTAAGCGATCGGGCTGACGCACTCGGTTAAAATTGACGGCTCGAATTGTTTTTCAGACGAGCGGCGCCAAACGGTTGCCGACGACGATCCCGTCTGGAAGATGCGATTTTTGGTTGTATATATCAAGGGTATCTAATATGGTTTTCAGAGTTAGCCGCCCACCGAACTGGGCACTATGACGAAGTTAATCTTGCGCCGAACCGGAGGTTGTCGTGAAGGAAGGATCCTCAGCGGTCTCGAATCTGGTGTTCGATTTCCTGTCAGAGTCAGCCAGTGCAAAGAGCAAAGACGATGTGTTGCTCCTACTTGGAAAAATTTCACAATATTTCGGGTTTAGTTATTTCGCGATATCCGGAATCCCCTCGCCTCCGGAGCGAATTGAACCCTATTTCGTATTGGGCAATTGGTCAGCCGGGTGGTTTGATCGCTATCGTGAAAACAATTATATCCACGCCGACCCCATAGTGCAGCTTAGCAAGACATGTGATCACGCATTTGTTTGGTCGGAAGCTCTGCGAGATCAAAAACTCGATCGGCAGAGCCGTCGCGTCATGAATGAGGCACGCGAATTCAAGTTGATTGACGGCTTCAGCGTTCCTATACACACTGCCGCTGGGTTTCAATCGATTGTCAGTTTTGGAGCGGAAAAGGTAGAGCTCTCAACCTCCGACCGAAGCGCGCTTTATCTGATGGGGGCTCACACACACAGCTTGCTCCGCGCCCAAATTGGGAATGATGCCAGTCGAAAAATTCAGGCCTTACCCATGATCACAACGCGAGAGCGCGAAATCATCCATTGGTGTGCCGCAGGCAAAACAGCAATAGAGATCGCAACGATTCTCGGACGATCCCATCGAACCATTCAAAATGTCATTTTGAACATCCAGCGAAAGCTCAATGTGGTTAATACACCTCAGATGATTGCCGAAAGCTTTCGTCTCAGAATCATTCGCTGAAACACATGGAGTTGCGGGCCACTTCAAAGATCGGGCCTGTTGGGTCCACGACAGCCATCATGATCAGATAGTAGCCCCATTGAAATGCAGAGCTAAATCAGCGCCTGAATTGATAGACAGGCGCAACACAGTTTTCGGTAGGTCGAGCAGAGAGCATCCATTGGGTGACTGCGAGGACGTGCTTTGAATTTGTTTCCTCAGAAGTCGTCCAATGACCGCCTACCGCCAGACGGCCCCCCCGAATTGACCAGTCGCGTCTTTTGGGGTGATCCCCGACAGGTCGCAGTGGTTGGCATTTTCTGGTCGGGCAGCTTGGATTAGCCGCGCACTTTTGACCGGCGCATTTATCATGCAATACGCGTTAAAGCGTGCGGGTAGCCCTGGCAATGTATTCGCCTGGTTGCCATTTGGCCTGCAGTTGACGCTTGCCCCCTCCAAACGTCCGGATGGATCCACAGGCTCACCGCTGAAGTCGCATGTTTTTCCGGTTGACGTTCCCGGATTTCCAACCGGGCCGGCAAGCGTGACGCCGCGGATCACGATGCCAGTTTCTACGGGCTTCGCCGCGACCTTGCCTTTTTGATGCTCCTCAGCCGCTGCCGCCTGCGCGAAGGTGACGGTCAGAGCGAAAGCAGCAAGGCATCCGAAAGCTCTCAAAGTATCAGTCATCAAACTTCTCCTCTTTTGCCGGCCGGCAAGATGTCGCTTCCGGACCGATGTCTCTGAATCGAATGAAAGGACCTGCGCGCCTTTCAAGTTACCGAAACTTGATCAGGTAGTTCACGGCCACGTTCTTGGGACGCGTCTCAAGAGCGGTGCGTGCCGGACTTTCCGGCAAGCCTGTCGATTTGCTTGAAATGGAAGTTCCGGCGGCACTGCCCTGTTGCGAAATTCCCGCCGGCGTCGTTATCTCATAGGGATGCGCGTGAACTTGCAGAGCATCGCATTGGAGTGATCCAACAACATTCGCAACATTATTGCCGGTTGGATCTAGCCGTCGTTTCGCGTCAGGGTCCATACCGCCACCGGCATCGAAACCGCGCAGGAACAGCCCACGGTAGTCTGGAATCCGAAATTCCAGATCGGCCGTAGAATTCCGCTCTCCATAGAGTCCGCCGAGAACGGCGTAGAGTTCTGGATAGGCGGCTGCCCTGAGATAGCGTCCATCGCAAAGCATCCATCCCTGGGCTTCGACGTAGCTGATAGGAGCTTCCGCATTTGTACCCGTAGCCACGCCAGAGCTTGCGCATGGTGTGTTGCTCCAGATTGTATTGACCGAGCTCGAGATGGGGGCAACTTGCCCCGCAAAGGGACAGACCGCACCGATTGGAGGCCCTGCAAACATCTTTGGTTCCTCGGTCAAGATTGATGCGTGAGGGAAGGAATGCCAATTATTATCAACAACAGGTACTCCCAGGCATCAGCTCCGCCCTGACGGGCGGAGCTGATGCCTATTCACCTTGCCATCAAGCCGGGTTGATATCCCAGGTATTGTCCTCTTGGAGCACGCCTACGAGATTGAAGACGGCAGAGGGAAACTTGGCTTCCCTGGTCTGGGTGATCGTGTCGATACTGAGCACCGAGCCGATATTCACATTTGTTCCCGCCGCAATCCAATAGCTCGGAGTTGGCGTGAACGTGTGGAGCAGATTGGTGCCCGCTTGTGCAACATAAGTTCCCGTTCCGGACATGCCGATGCCCACGGAGAACCGGTTGTTTGGCACATTGGCAGCATCGTTAATGACCAATGATCCTGCAGGATCACCCTTGATCGGCGCGGTCAGGCCAGGTCCATCACTTAATGAAAAAGTAGTGGTGTTTCTCCCGCTGGGGCTGCAGTCCTCCACCCCGGAGGAAAGAAAGTCCACGCCAGGAATCAGTTGTCCCGTGTCGCTCCAGACGAAATTATAGGCGAGCTCCCAACTGAATTTGATTTGATTGCCAACCCGAATTTTATACGGAGAGCAGAACCATGCCAAAGAGAAGACATTGGCAACAGGTTGAGGCATCTTTTGATAGACATAGAAGGTCCAAGGTTGCGCCGATCGATTCTTCAACAGCAACGAATATTGCGTTCCTTGGGCAAGCGCCGCGCTTCCCGGCTGAGATGCACGGGCATGATCCGTCATTTCCTTGTCTACGTAGCTGACATGCAAGGACATTTGATTCTCCCTTTCCGCTGATTTTCTATCTTCACGCCAGGACTGATCCAATCGTTTGGACCGCTTCTTTGCCCAGCTCCAACTGAGGCGAGTGTTATTGGAGGCACCAATTCAGCTATAAGTATTTCTGGGTGACGTAAATGAGTAGATATACTCCCTGACAGACTACCATTAACCCACAGCCATGCCCCCGAGACCCGGGACGGTAAGAGCGGTCGAAGCCTATTTAGTCGGTAGCAGATAAGCACCGGCCGAGATGGTTTTCTAACGCAATCACACCAAACGAAAAGCGGCCTGAGAGCCGGCTCGATCGAGCCTTTAGGCGTCTTTGAGCACACCGATGCTCTGCAATTTCACTCTAGCGGCACGAGATGTCGGCATTCTAAACCCGTTGCCCGATCTTTCCGAAACCGCCTTCCCACGCCGCGCGGGATTGTCCGGATTCAAATCATGATTGCGCGACGAATGCTGCGCGAGAAAGTCGCCAATCATCCTCGCCCCAGCGCAGAGGTGAGTAATTCTACTCATTTTGAAGGACCGAAAGATCGTGCATAGTGATCCGGGGGTCAGGTAGCGATGATCAAGATTTGCATTGGGCACTCTCGGGCTAACGCCGCAATCATGGAGAAAATCTGGCGATTTCGACACCAGCAATTTGTGGAACGACGTGGGTGGGAGGCGTTACGCAAGAGTGACAGACGGGAAATAGATCAGTTCGATCACGATTGCGCTATTCATTTTAGCGTTCTCAAGAACAATGCGGTGATCGGGTATTCTCGGCTCCTTCCTACTGTGCAGCCACATCTTCTCTCAACCGTCTACCCGCAAATCATGCGAGGTCAAAAGTGGCCAAGGTCGCACGACGTTTTCGAATGGACGCGGTGGGCGGTCGCAAGCGGTGACGAAAAGATTGACGGGGTTCCAGTATCGCGTGTTTTGATGATCGGGTTGATGGAGTTTTGCCGCGTTGCTGGCATTACCTCGCTCATCGGCGAGACGCACCCAAAGCTGATAAACTCGTTGCATGCCAACGGGTGGCAAACACACATCCTCTCAGAGCCTAGCACTTTCGAAAAAGAATTAGTCGTGCCGCTCGAAGTCATCCCATCGTCCTTTCCGCAGACGTTTTAGGCAATTAGCTGGTATAGGAAATTCCGCTCGATGTTTGAACATTACGTCTCAGGAAGTTTTGGTCACCAATTCGCCGCCAGTCCGGCTCACAAGCGAGGACGAGTCCCCGCCTGGAATTCTTTTGTACAAGCGGCGCCGCATCGCAGGCAGACCCGCTTCTTTACCGGGCGATTGTCGTACGCTCAATGCATAGGTCAGAGAGCCAGCCGCGTAGCCGCCCGGATCGATTGCAGCCAAATACTTCCGCAGCCTATGCCACCCTAGAACGGCATGGGACAATGTACCTCAGTCAATCGCGTCATTGGCCCCTTAGGGGGACGGCGAGGAAAACCAACGGAGAGTCATAACATGGAAACGATAGCTAGCCGTAAGCCCATTGATCCAATCGGTAGCGAGTTGAGCGTGTTTGCCAAGGCGCCGCGCGTCGGACCGACCCCTTCGACCACAGAAATTGCTGCCATGATCAAGGGGGGCAAGCCAGGAGACATGGACAAACTGGACGTTTAAGTTTCATCCGTGTGACCGTCGCCAAGGCGGCGGTCACTGCCCTTTAGATTTTCATCAACCAAGCGATCATCCATGTTCAAGGGAACGATTGACCGAGGTCATCTCGAGTGCGTGGCTGAGCCCCCGATGTATCCGCCGCCCTACCCCAACATCTCTATCAAGATCCTAGACCATCCTTTGCTCGAAAACTTCCGGTGGGACACCGCTGATCAAATCATCCTGATCTGCCGCGAGCGTTCGGCCGAACCGAATGGGCAGGTTATGGCGCTCAGGGATTGGCCGATAGAACGAGCGCATGATTTCTGTGCTTTTGGACAATGGCGATTGGACTATCAGACAATTTCGATCAATCGCCATTCCGGCACGGTTACCTTCAGCGCCGGACATGGAGGTGTTGCGCCACTTTATCTGAAGGTCAGCGGCGAGCGAATTGATCTCTCTTGGTCGATAGCGGACTTTTATTCGGGCATGACCCTGGCCGACGTCGACACGGACCGAACTGGTCTGCGTCTTGTGGGGACGCTCCCCTATGCAACAACCACGATGTTTCGCGGTGTTTTCATGCTGACCGAGCGCGCGTCACTTTGCATCAGCAGGACGGGAGCCGTCGAGACGCACTATCCGCCTCCGGCACCGTATTTCATCCCGACCCCGCTTGTGGATGAGGCCGATGTTGCAGCCGCAGCATGCCGTTTGATCGACGCTCTGCTGCGTCGCTGGCCGCTCACACCCGCCCTCACGGCTAGCGAATTCAGCGGAGGATTGGATTCGGCAGTCGTTGCCGCCATTTTGGCGGGGCAGCATCCTGACGCCCTGCAAACCTATGCCTTAGAGGTCGAGGGGCCAGCTCGAAGTCAACAGACTTCGCGGCGCGAAATAGCAATCGAGCACTTTGGCTTCCACGACCAAACGCTGCGTGTTGACACGATACCAATGGTTCCGTGTGGGTTCGAAGTGAGTAGCGACTACGTTCCCGCTCCCTACAATGCCGATCTGCAGCGGCCTCTCCATCAACTATTGAAGTCGCTCACAACTGCCTCAGCCCCACGGGCGGTCGCAACTGGCACAGGCGGTGATGAGTTGCTAATGGCCCATGCTTTCGAGCAAAATCACGAGCAATTCGCTCGTAATGTTAGCGATTCATTCCTTCCTGCGATCCTTCCCTCCGCCATGACGCTGGTGCTCAAAAACCGATTGCCCGACTATGCAGCAAGCTGCGATCGGGCACCCTTTCCTATTCTGCCGATCTCGGTATTGGAGGCACACGCCGCGCGGGCTCCTTTGTTTGCGAGCCATGGCATATGGCCAATTAGCCCATTCGCCCAGCCAGAAGCCGTACGATTTTATCGGAGTTTGCCTTTAGCCTGGAGGCACGAAAAGGCGCTGCATCGCCGGATGTTGGAACGGCTTGGATATCCCGAACGGTTCTTCACCGTTTCTATACGAGAAAATTTCGAAAACTATCTGTCCGGCTCGCTGATTATCGGTGCTAGCGAGATCACTAGTCAATTATCCCGCCGTTGCCTGCTGCATGAACTGGGACTGATCGATGCTGACCGCCTGATCGCCGCAATAGACGCTATCCGATACGATTCTCCGCTTGGCGAGCTCGGCTTTATCTTCCACGCGATTAACGTTGAACACATGCTTCGGCGAATTGACGGAACTTGAAGGAGATCACCCATCGGGACTTCGACACGCCTGCAATTAGGTCCCTTACAATTCCGCCTGGTGCCGTCGCGAGGCAGATCGTGATTACTCTCGCAATACCGGCCAATAAGACTTTCGATTTCCTTCGCTACAGATAGAACCCGGCCGTCCGCACCTCGTGCACCAATAATCTGAATACCGATAGGTAGCCCCGTGGCGCTAAAACCGCAGGAGACCACACATTCAGGTTGCCCTGTCAAATTTAGCGGGTAGCTAAAGCCAGTCCATTCAGTCCAACTCTTGACTCCGGTATCGGGTGGAGCGTTCATGGCCGTTGCAAAAGGGAGATGGGCGGCGGCGGGCGAGATAACGACGTCCACGCCGTTTAAAGCCACATCCAATGATGATCGAACAAGTCCAAGACGTCATCGATTGGAAGTGTAAATGGGATGATGGATGCGCCCTGATCTGCTAGCGTTTCCATCGCTGACGACACAGCGATATCGATTTCAGCATTAAGCGCTCCGACTGGAGGTTGTCTCCAGAAACCTATTTTCATCGAGCGAAAACTAACCTCTAACATCGCCCTCTTACCGGCACGAGCGCCGGCAAGGTCCCCTCCTGCCCGCCCCTCACGGCATAGCCGCTGGGACGGGTTAATTGGTTTCTCTGCGTTCCGCGTCCAGCCAGTTTTCGAGCTTCAGTCCGGGATACGCCAGGAAGTCCCGCGTGTTGTTGGTCACCAATACCGTGTCCAGAGCGATCGCATGCGATGCGATCAGTTTGTCGAGATGATCTTTCTTCCGGTCTCTCGTCGCCATTCGAACCGGACCGTAGGCACGCGCTGCTGCGATCCCAAACGGCTCTACCGTGATTAGCTCGGCCAGGGCGGAGAGATTATCAAGTTCTCGTTCCGGATCATCGGATGCGGAAACACCGTACTCGAGTTCCGCGAAGGTGATGGCGGACATCACCACGTCCCCCACATAGCAACTGGCAAAGCGGCGAGCGACCTGCTCCGGCTGGTTTTTCATCAGGTAGATACACATGTTCGTATCGAGCATGTAGCGCGCCATCAGATCTTGTCCCGCTCGTCTTGCTCATGGGACTCTCTTCCGTCACGCATGAAATCCGGAGAGAAGCGGGCGAATACATCCAGAACGCCGGCCAGGGAGCGATGCACAGGACGGATGCGAAGCTCGTCGCCGATGCGCTCGATCTCCAACTCAACATCGGTTCGCTCAAACGCCAGTTCCGCCGGTATGCGAACCGCTTGGGAATTTCCATTCTTGAAAGCTTTAGTGGTGTGCATGTCATTAGCCTTGTGTGTACGTGGATGTACTATATCCTAGGCTTTCCAAATAGTACATCCCCAGTGTGTACGTAAATGTTTGGCGCTTGGGGCGACGGGGCGCATCTCGCAACAGGGTGAGGTCGCTCGTGCCGAATCGTGTGCTGGTCCACCCGCCAACGGGTATTGGCCAGCAGGGCATCAAGGCGCCCATCCTTCGGCGGCTCGGGTCGCGCGAGCCCCCGTTTCTTCTGAGCGCGGCCGCGAGGAAGGCCCTGATCCTAGTATCTGGCGGGGGTAGCGGGTCGCCGAAGCGTCGATGCGACGTCAATCTTCGTCAACCCCGCGGTTTTGGCCGCCCTACTCTTGCATCCCGCGATCGGAGGGTGAGCACTTTTGCCGATGTTCATAGCCACCCCTGTCAACTTCATCGAAATGAAATCAGAAATTTGTCCACCGAACTTGATAGGCCTTGCCGTTTATCGTGACGTCGCTGACCAAATAGCCCCGATCGGCGGGTACTTCAAAAACAGCGCGGACAGCCTTTTCAGCTGTTCCACGCGTAATTTTCCAGAAGAGGGCCGGTTGCGTCCCATCCGGGCTTGCCCAACCGGCCGTGTTCAAACCTGCGAAATAGATACCAACCGGATTGGCGAGTGAAATGTTTGCGTCAGTCCGCGCCAATAAATTGACGCCGCCCCCGATGGTCGGGTCACTATGCCTTTCCGCTTGCCCATAAGCGCCGCATCGAATGAGGTCCTGGTCGTTCGTCAACAACACGCCTTTGGGCGCACGCGTATTGCTCGCCCCGGCGGCGAGTTCAATCTCTGCGCCAAGAGTGTTGTTCTGTTGGATCAGGTGCATGGCACCCTTAGACGTCCCGCTGTTCCACTTGTTTCTCGGATTATAAGTTCCGGCCGAGGTCAAAAGATCATTCGGCTGAACCGCAGGGTCTATGTGGCCACGGTAAAGGTCCAAAACTTTAGCTGGATCGGTTGCCGCGAGAAATTGCCAGTATTCGGGCCCCTCGCAGGTAAATGTCACGCGCGAAATACGCCCGTCGGCCAAGCGGGTTACACTCCACTCGCAATATTCGTCCTGCACGTCCCTGCTTCCGTCAGCGGTCTTCCAACGCTCTTCGTCGGTGGCCGCATCGATTGCCACCAGGCGGGGAAACGCGGTCCAGCTTATATCTTTTTCGACAGCATCTGCCGCCAACGGCGTCTTAGCGACGTTGAAGAAGCGTGGGCGCGGGGCGTCAAAATCGTACGTCCGGCTGTCCGGCCTTCGCATCGTCAAGCTGTTGCGACATCCAGTCACTCCAAGCCTCTTGTTGCTGCTGGTTGAAGTCCTGCAAGAATCCAGGTGGGTCAAAACTTGGCATCACGCTTCCTCCGGGTCGGGTAAAACATGGGCGTCGACATCCATGCGTAGAAAATCAGTGATCTCAAGAGTGCTGGCGATCGGCAATGTCAGACCGAACTCCGACAAGGGGCGCTTACGGAACTGCCGACGTCTGGATTCGGCCAGCCGAAAAATTTCGTCAAAGCCATCTGCCGTACCCAACTTCTCGGTGAGCTTCGTCCAATGGGTCTCGATCATCGTTGCGAACGACTGTTCCCAGCCGCTTGGATCGACGTCCCATAGGGAGAGGAACTCTGCCCCCATTTCGCCTCCGGGATCGCGAACGGCCTGAACGAAAAGCGCCTCGCCGCTGCCGTCCAGCTTCATTTGGGTGGGGAAAAACCGCAGCAGATATTCTCGTTTTCGGGAAAAGATCGGGTTCTGGAAATCGACCATAAGCAAACAGGCTGCCAGGCGACGGGACAGAACACCTCTTCCCAGCAGGCCGGCTAGAATAACCCGGTCCTCCAGAGACGGCTCCGGAACGGCGAAGGCGAAATCGACATCCCCTTGAACCACGACGCCCCCGTCCTGCCGTTGGACGGCGTATCGACTGAGGCAATTCGTATAGAACGCGCCCGGAACTTTCAGACGCTGGATGTTCGCAGGTATGTTCAGTTCATCAAGCAGGCACTCTGTGTTCAAGAAGAACGTCGTGGGCAAGCGAAGCAGCTCATCTGGCGCCAGTGATGCCGACTGTTGAGGAGAGGATGTAAGATTGACCGTCGTCGTCGTGACAACTTGTCGTAGGAAGCTCTGGGCATTGGAAAGGATGCCATTTTGAGCCTCACGATCGAATCTCGATTTCGTCCAACGGGAGGTGCCAGAGCGCACGATAAGTTCGAGATCCTCAGCACCCTTGACCTGCGAACTGTGGTAGAGAGTGTCTGATCGCAACGGATCGTCAGGAGCAAAGATCTCGTCTTGAATCGGCGACGCCTGAGAGTGCCAGTGTAGCCATGGCACTTTCAGCTCTTTCATGACCGGTCCGCCGTTACATGGCTGTCGAACGGACCGCGCCCCCGGGTTGGCGCTTGTAGCGAATGCCACGAGTTCCCAGCCCAAGACCAGGTTCCACTACGCCGCTCGTAAAAATTATAAGCGCCTGCGACCGGATCCTAGGCAAAAACCTGTAAAAAGATGCCGCTGGAATTGAAAGGAGGCGCCGTCGATACGAATATCTCGGCATCTTGTTCGCGGTGCCGTGTCACAACCAGCCTCAAATGGCGATCTAGATCTGCAGTGGAAGGATCCCAGGCAATTTGCCCGCCGTCTGTGACCCGATAGATCCGCTGATCTGGGAGCGCATCTGGGCCGACAACAGCATCAAGGACAGCCAGCAATTCAAGCAGGGTCTCCGGCCGGTGCCCGGGAGCAAGGACCAGCTTCGCAAAAGCGTCATTGACTGGTGAAGCTTCTGCCCTTGGATCGAGCACCGACGCCTTACGGTCGATCCCTAGGATAAAGCGCGCCGCGGCGCCGGTCGGTGTATCCTTTAGGGGATCGGCGAGCCCGTCACGAGACAGCCCGGAGGCATTCCGGTGGTAAGGAAAATTACGAGTGGGAAATCTTGAGGCGCCTTCAAACTTCATGTTTGTCACCACTGCGTTTTGGTGGTTGGCCGCTGAATTCTTTTACTGCTTTGTCTCATTAGGGCTCGGCTCTGGCCTTTCGAGAGCAACCCCCGATTTAGCTTACCGGGGGCGGGCCACGCTCACCTACGAACCCAAGCTCATGGCAGCCTATGTCCGGCCCTCCCGCAAAGGCACCTAGTTGAGTGGAATCGCTTCCACATTCGCCGGAGCTGTTGCACCGTTCGAACCAGCGGTCCCCTTATTCGCCAGAACACGATATTGGATCATGTTCTTGCCTGAGATGACCTTTCCTTGAATCGTCGAGATCTTCAGTTCACCGGCCACTGAATAGTCGTTGCCGGTATTGATGCTTTGAGCGATACGATCCGCCATATCTGCGATCGTCGAAACAAGTGTTTTAATGTTATCCTCTGACAGGCCTACGTTCTTTAGAAGGTGGCGTATTTTATCATAACCTGCCTCAACGCCGCCGAAAAGATATCGGAAGAAATTCAGGTTCCCCTTTCCATGGACGCTTTCATAATGTTGGACCTCTTCACGAGCTGATGCCGAAAGAAGGGATTTTGAACAGCGCGTCAATATCCTGAGCTTCTTGGCTCGTCAGTGCTGGGACCTTAATTTCTGCGTCCACCCAGCCCTCTGAATGCGCTGGATCGTATAGTCGATGCCCGAATTTATTCCGTCGCCATGAGCATCGACCGATAATGAATCTTCCGCTTACGGGCCTTGAGCGCCATCAGGAGCTAACACCCCATGCAAAAGCGAAAATTGTATTTTCTGAACTGCCATTGATTTTAACCCTTCAGGAGGAATCTTCGTGGATTTAGACTTTTGGTTCGCCAAAAAAAATGTGGCTGCGGTAGTGGTGATCTACGTCATGGTAGTGCCGATAGCCACCGATCACATGGGCGTCGTCCTTCCAAATGCCCTGGCCTCGGCTGAGCTCCTTCGCCAGGGTATTAGCCTTTGATTTGGTCGTATATACGTCCTTGCCGTCCTTCAGCCGCTGTATTGCTTGCGCCTTATCGATCCCATGAAGACGATAGATCTTTACGCTTTTATTTACGCCTTTGGATATTATCTGCGCTGGGTAGTAATCCATGCCCGTACAACTCCTTTCTGACGACGTTTAATGGCTTTAGTGCTGCCATGGTTTGTGAATCGTCTGTCCGCAATACAGGAGCCAAGCCACGTTCGGCGAGCGCGATACATCAGGAGTATAGTGTGCCAACTACCGGCAGGCTGTCGCCGTCATTTGTATTGAGGTGTACTTTGGGAGCCAAAAATCGCAGTTGCTTGTGATATTGCCCTTGTTGGATTGTTGCATCCATAACGATTGCAAAGAGACTACCGGTCACGTCATAATCGAAGTCGCGGTTATATATAGTGCCCTTGTAGTTGAACGTTGACTCGTTCTGAGCGATCTCCATCATGCCGTTAACGATTTTCCGCTGGTCCTCCGCACTCAGGCCCCAACCGTCCAACGTGTGTTTGACATCACTATAACTTGCTGACACGCCGCCCGACCAAAAAGCGAAGAATCCTAAGCCTCCGCTAACGTTCGTCGATTCTGTTTCCTCAAATTTATGAGAATGCGAAGCGTCAAGCATTCCTTTTATCATGTTGTTCAATGCAATCACGTCTGATGGAGTAACACACTGAAGTTTAATATTTAAGGCGACATCAATTTGCCCATGTGCAGGCACTGTATACATCACGCCTATGAGCTGTCCGCGACCGTATGAGGTAATTGATACTCCGTTCTCAACGGCCGGATCGGATCTAAATACAGAAATATGGTGCAGTACTGTCTCTATTCTTCCGACATTCGTGATTGGTTCAAATGTTAAGATGCGTGCTTTTCTAAGTCTGCCGTTCATTACATCCTCCAAAAGTTGATCCATCGCTCCAAGAAGCCAGTCTTTTGAGACCTTCTCAATTGCAAGGCGGACAAATTTGCGTAGAATCAGGCAGCCGGCCTCCATGTCTTGCAATTTGTCAACTGTCTGCATAACTGGAGTAGGTTGAGGCTGTCCGGCATAACACTGATGCCATCTTCTAGTAACGAACGTGCCGTCTCCCAATCCTTCGCGTCTATCGCCGTCCAGATGCGATCGATCAGGGATTGTTCAGCGGAGTCCATTGAGGGAGCTGTTTCACCTACCTTTAGGTTGGGCATGCTTGGCGTTCCTTCATGTGTTCGAAGCAATGCGGTTATCCCGCAATGCGGATGCGGAGGCCGTTCCGCTGCCTCGCAATAGCTCTCAAGATTCGTGCCAGGCAGGCCGATTGAGATGACGAACAATAATTCGCTGCGATTCCAGTTATGTGGCGCGAAAATACGCGATTGACAACAAGGGCGCCTGTCACGTAACCGACAAAGGTAGCGACAATGCCGCAACGTCATGACGTACCCCAATTGAATAGGCCAATTGGAATTTGCCAGTTACGATCCCTGACGGTACTGGTAACCCTCCCCGCCATTAAGGGGCTTCAAAAGTGGAATTTTCTCCGGCTTTATGATCGAGGAGATTTCGATGAAGACGAGCAGATTTAGCGAACCACAAATCCTTGCCATTCTTCGCCAGGCGGAAGGCGGTGTCCCTGTACCCGAGCTTTGCCGGGAACATGGCATGAGCACGGCGTCATTTTACAAATGGCGATGGCGTTGGTGCACGGATGTGGAACTGAAGGGATGGGGATCTTTGAAACGGCTGATTATGGCTTGGCTGCCTTGCGGCGGACGGCTTTCGGGCGTGCGAAAGCAAGCATGCGGTTGAGGACGGCGCAGCCGATGGCGACTTCGGTCTGCTGACCAGGCAGCGACCTGGCCCGCAGACGCCGCCCGATGACGGACTTGTATCGCCCGATTGCCGTCTCAACCAGCGAGCGTTAGCCGTAGCCGTTAGAGACCTGCCATTTCATCCGGCCGTCACTGTTGATTGCGGCGATATGCCGGTTCCGTTGGCCGGGAGGTCTATCGTCGCTTGGCTCGACCGCGTTGGCGCGAGGCGGAATGACGATAGCCGCCGCCGCGCTATGATCGATGACTGCCTCGTATGTAGGTTTTCCATCATAGGCACCGTCGGCTGTGAACTGTCCGATCGGACCGCCAATCTGGTCCAGGAGTGGCGCAACTTGAGAGACATCGCCAGCATCCTGATGGGACTGTCAGGAATTTCGTGTACGGGCGTGCATAATGGGTACGAAGGAGACCACCCATGGCACGACGGAAAGAGCCTATCATCGCGGACAGCATTTTGGACCAGCTTCTCGCCGGTTCTGATGCGAAAACGGCTTTCGAGAGCAACGGTCTGCTCGATCAGTTGAAGAAGGCGCTGGCGGAGCGGGCGTTGAATTCGGAGATGGATCATCATCTCTCCGACGAAGAGACCGTCGGCAACAGCCGCAATGGCTACGGCCGCAAGACAGTGCTGACGGATAGCGGCTCTTTGGAGCTTTCCATCCCGCGCGACCGGCAGTCGAGCTTTGATCCTCAATTGCTTGCCAAGTATCAGCGCCGCTTGCCTGGCTTCGACGAGAAGATCGTGTCGATGTATGCGCGTGGGATGAGCACGCGTGAGATCGTGGGGCATGTCCAGGATCTTTACGGGATCGACGTGTCGGCCGACTTGATCTCGGCCGTCACCGACGCGGTGCTGGACGAAGTTGCGACCTGGCAGTCGCGGCCTCTGGAGCCGGTCTATCCGTTGGTGTTCTTCGATGCGCTGCGGGTCAAAGATCAGAGACGAAGGCCATGCAAGGCGGTGCACATCGCGCTCGGCGTGCGCGGCGATGGCACGAAAGAGATGCTCGGCCTGTGGATCGAAACGAATGAGGGTGCCAAATTCTGGCTGCGGGTGATGAACGAGATGAAGAACCGCGGCGTCGAGGACATCCTGATCGCCGTCGTCGACGGCCTGAAGGGCTTTCCAGACGCCATCAATGCCGTCTTCGCGCAAACGACGGTGCAGACCTGCATCGTCCATCTGCTGCGCGATTCTCTGGATTTTGCACCATGGAAGGACCGCAAGGATTTGGCCCGCGAGCTGAAAGCAATCTACGGAGCCATCGATGACAAGGCGGCGGAGGCGGCGCTGACAACGTTCGAGGGTGGCTTTTGGGGTCGGAAATTCCCAGCCGTCGCCCAGATCTGGCCGCGAGCCTGGCAGGAGGTCATCCCCTTCTTCGCCTTTCCAAAGGATGTTCGCCCGATCATTTACACCACCAACGCCATCGAAGCCCTAAATTCCAAGCTGCGTCGCGCCGTCCGGGCAAGAGGTCATTTTCCGAGCGATGAGGCGGCGACAAAACTGCTCTACCCGGTCTTGAACAGATCGGAGAAAGAGTGGAAAATGCCGCCGAGGGAGTGGGCGATGGCAAAATCCCAATTCGCCATTCTCTTTGCGGACCGCTTTCAGGCCGCAAGGGCGTAAGAGCAAATGTTCAACCGCACGCCCGTACACGAAGTTCCTGACAGTCCCTCCGAAACCTCTTCGTCCCATCCCAGACCAACCGCTCCGCAGCACAAATTCGAACCCATCGACGCCAGGCAATGGCCGCGTGGGAAGCCGTGAGTGCACGGCCTGCCTGAAAAGCGCAGGCTCGGCCTCACGTGGCCACATTCAAACAACGTGACACCGCCCATCCGGGAGCCGGCGGCGCAATCATCTCGAAACAAAGGACGACCTCATCGGAAACGGCAACAAAACTGAGCAATAGTACTTATTTACGACATCACAAATATAGCTAGTCTAGCGGCGTCTTGTCCCGCCAAATTTCAATCAATTGTGGAGTCAGCCGATGACAGCAGCGTTTTGGAGTCAGCCGACGACAGTTGCGGATTTGACCAGTACAGGCGTGGCCATCGGCGCTCTTGCGCGTGTGGTTACTGTGACACCTGCCTTCGCGCAGACCGACTTGGTTGCGTTGTCGCGCTATTTTCCTGATGCGGCTTTGCGGGAATGATGGAGGATCAAAGTGCTTTTCCCACTCGAATCAGCGCTGAAGGCGGATTCCAAGTCTGTCGCAGCGTCTGGCGACTACGATATCGTCGTCGTTGGTTCCGGCATTTCCGGAGCTATAATTGCCAAGCAGGCTGCAGAAGCTGGCAAGCGTGTCCTTGTGCTTGAAGCCGGAACCGGTGCCAATAGCTCTTTGGCAGGCTATAACGATCTGCTGACGACCTTCTATTCGGCAGCCACCAAGGATAACCAGTCGCCCTTTCCGCTGAATGCGAACGCGGCCATGCCCCGCAGCACGCAGCTTCGCAAGCTGCAGGCGGGGGAAACCGATAGCTCGACCTATATCGTTCAATCCGGACCTTATGCGGCAATATGCGGCCCATCCTGTCGTTCACGGTTCCGGAATATACCATGAAGGGTGCCGCCTATGGCCGCCAGTTTGCGCGCACCGTCTTTACGCGTCTGGGCGCGCAGGATCATACCCATTACGACCCTAGCGATTTCGGCTGTGTGGCCTATGAGGCAAGGCTATGCGATCCGCGGCGGCAATCATCTGGCCGGCACCCACATCATGGGAACGACGAAGACCAATTCCGTCGTGGACAAGAACCAGCGCAGCTGGGACCACGAAAACCTCTATCTGGTGGGCGGCGGCAGCATGCCGACGATCGGCACGGCCAATGTCACCTTGACGCTGGCCGCCATGTGCTTCCGAAGCGGCCGCGACATTCTGAAGTCTCTGCACTGAACAAAGACCAATATCCGATACGCGGAACGAACTGCGGGACTCGACGCAAGCGACACGAAGCCGGACTGTGCACCTAACTATATTCCAGGGAGCTTGAGGATGGATCCTTATGGCATTAAGACGCTCGATGAGCTGAAAGAGTTTCTCCACCGTGCGATGCAGCTCGAACATGCGACGATTCCGCCGTATCTGACTGCACTTTACTCGATTAAGCCCGGTGTAAACCGGGATGCGGCGCAAGTTCTTCGCGTGATCGTCGTGGAAGAAATGCTGGATTTGACCATTGCGGCCAATATCCTCAATGCCATCGGTGGCACGCCGGATCTTACTAGGCCAGATTTCGCGGTTAACTATCCCGCCTCGCTCCCTGACGGCGAGACCGACTTTAAGGTCAGCATACAGGCTTTCAGCCGTGAAGCGCTGGCGACATTCTTGAAAATCGAGCGGCCGGCCCGGCGCCCCGAACATCTCGCTGGCAAGGGCCTGATACAACGCAAGAACTCCCCGCATATCACAGCGCTTGGCAGTGATCCGAGGCACGAAGATCTCCATTTTTACAGTATTGGCGAGTTCTATTCGGCAATCGCAGACGGCATCAAATACTTAGAAGCCGAAGCGCGCCGGGCGGGCACAACGATTTTTATCGGCGACAAGTTTCGCCAGATTACCTCGGAATATTATTATTCCGGCGGCGGTGAGTTGTTTCCCGTGACCGATCTGAAAAGCGCCCTCGAAGCCATAGAGCTCATCATGGAACAGGGCGAAGGTGACGGTGGTGGTATCTACGACGATGACGAGCACGAACTGGCCCATTACTATCGTTTCGATGAACTGGTCAAAGGCCGCTATTACCGGAAAGGTGATCAGCCCGACCACCCCACGGGTCCGCATTTGCAGGTCGACTGGGAAGGCGCTTATGCCATCAAACCGAACCTCAAGGTGGCGGAAATATCCAAAGGCTCGGAATTGCGTGAGGCGGCGACCGACTTCAATACATGTTATGGCGAGTTTCTGGAGCTTTTGACGCGTGCCTATAATGGCCAGCCGAGCTTGCTGCTGGAAGCCGTTCCGATCATGTTCGAATTCCGCAATATAATCGTTGAACTGATCCGCAATCCCCTGCCGGGCCATCCCGGTAAGTACAGCAGCCCCACCTACGAGATTCCCCACAGTGCCAAACAGGCTGTCACCGGGCAGGCGGAGGTGATCGCATGAGTAGCCGTTTCGATGCATTTCTCGACCTTTCTGTCGAATTGACGGCCTTTTCCCGCTTCGATCTTTTGGGAGGGGGCCTGGCGGAACTCTCGACACGCTCGACACGGTGGTCGGGAGCGAGGTCGCCGACACGCTGCTCACCGCCCTTCGTCACCTTGCCCCATCCGTTCAGTTCCACATCCGTGCACCAACGCCAGAAAACATAAGACATAAAATCACTGTTCCTCTTCGCATTCAGATGGGAGATCGCACGACAGCCGAGCCGTACTAAACCGCGCGGGCCGCGGGCCGTTCAATCCACGGGGACCGGCAATTTTAACAATGATTGCCGGTCGATCTTGCCTGTTCCGGTCTTCGGCAGTTCGGCGACATACTGAATTATGCGTGGGTATTTGTGGGGCATCAAAGTCGATTTCACGTAGTCGCGCAGGATGCGGGTTTGCACATCGCCGTGCACTGCGCCATCGCGCAATTTCACCGCGGCCCGCAATGTCATACGGCGATCCTCCAATTTCATGTGCGAGGATGGCGCACTCATGCACGTAGGGATGTTCGTTGAGGCAGCGTTCAACCTCCATCGGCCAGACCCATTGCCCGGAGACTTTGATCAAATCGTCGGTGCGACCCAGAAAGTAATAATAACTATCCAGTCTCCACGCATCGTCTCGCTCGTCTTGTCGGCGCGGTTCCAATAGCAAGGCGCGGAAGAATGACCGCAGATGAGCATTGCGCCCTCCTCGCCCGGTTCTACCGGCTCACCATCTGGCGTGACGAGCCTGATTTCGTAGCCCGGAACGCGCGCGCCGGCGGCACCGATACGGTGATCGTCGAGTTGATTGGAAAGATAGATGTGTAAAAGCTCGGTCGAACCCAGCCCTTCGGTCGGACCGTGCCCGGTAAGATGTTTCCAGGCATTGTAGACGTCTTCCGGGAGGATTTCGGCCGCCGACATCGATTGCCGCAGCGACGAGAGATCCGTTGTCTTGGCTGAATTTGCGCGAACTAGAGCAGTGTAGAGGGTCGGCAACCCAAAAAGTACGGTTGGTTTGAACGTTTCGACCATGTCCAGCACGGCCTCAGGCGCGGGGAACTGGCCTTCCGCACAGTGCCAGTTTGATCCCTTGTTGCTGGTCCAGTCTCCCACTTTGCATCCGAGTGGCTGTCATGCAGCACCGCCTCTCGCATTTTCCTCGGTTTTGGCGATGCCGAATGCAACTGTCAGAATTGCTCTTTCACTGTGTCGACCGCTGCTAGAAGGAGATGAACCCCCTTCTCGATCTGCTGTGGGGTCAGGGCTGAATACCCCATTACAAGCCCGAGCTTGTATGCCGTCGCCTCATCTGGTTGTGGCTCATAAAGGGCTGAGATGCCATGAACTCCAATGCCGGCGCGTTGTGCGGTTTCCTGCAAAGCCGTCTCGGACGACTTCGGCAATTCGTTGAACCAGACCACAACATGCAATCCGGCATCAGCGCCTTCCACCGTGACCCGCTCGCCGAATGCGCACTGCAGTGCTTTCAACAACGTCTCACGGCGGTCTCTGTTCAGCCGCCGTACGCGGCGCACATGGCCTTCATAACCGCCGCGTTCGATGAAAGCCGCCAAGGCTTCCTGCTCGGTCACCGGCGAATGTCTGTCGAACAGTTGCTTGGCGGTTGCGAACACGTCCTGCAGTTTCGGCGGCACAACGAGATATCCGATGCGCATCATCGGCGACAGCGTTTTGGAAATCGTACCGAGATAGATGACGTTGCTTCCAGCCTCCAGACTATGAACAGGAGGCACCGGACTGATGTCATAGCGGTATTCGCTGTCGTAATCGTCCTCAATCACGTAGGCGTTGTTTTCCCGCGCCCATTCGAGAAGTTGATGACGGCGAGAAATCGGCATCACGCCGCCAAGCGGAAACTGGTGGGAAGGGGTGACATAGGCCAGATGAGCCCGTACTCCCTCCAAGAGCTCGGTCTTCAGACCCTCGCCGTCGACGGCGAGGGGGACCGGAGAGGCGCCGGTGCTGGCGAAGATCTGACGAGCCATTCGATAGCTAGGGTTTTCGATGACGAACTCGCTGCCAGGGTCGAGCAGAAGCCGTGCGCAAAGGTCTAAGCCTTGCTGGGATCCGTTCACGATGATGATTTGCTCCAGATCGCACTGCAATGTTCTGGCGCGCCAAAGATATCCTCGCAGGGCTTGCCGTAAACGCCGCGATCCTCGCGGGTCATCATAGGCAAGTCGGCTCGGTCGCTGAGCGATGACCGCATTGACAGCTTTCTTCCAGGCAAGCGCCGGAAAATCGGATGGAGCGAGGTCTCCGTAACGGAAATCAATCATAAGAGTTGGGCAAACAATCGAGCCATGGCGGTGTCGCCCGAAGCCTTTCGCCATAGGCCGACAGGCGCTGAGCACCCTGCTGCTTGAGCCTGGCATCGCTCGGACGGTGTCCGAATGGAAACGCTGCAACCCGCGCGCGGGCACCTTGGCGCTGCTCCACGAAGCCCTCCCCCGCAAGCTGCTCATAGGCGACTGTCACCGTCGTTCGCGACACACCAAGTTCATTCGCCAGATTTCGCGATGATGGCAACTGACCGCCAGCTTCATAAACGTGGCTCAGGATCTGATCCTTGAGCGCCTCGTAGATCTGGCGTGCTCCCATTTTCGCGTGCTTGGCTATTGCCTGGCTTTCCAACTGGACCATTTTCTTTCCGCAGAACTGGATGTTTCGAGCGGACCAGTATGCTGCCACTGTGGTCGGAAGCAAAGAGGATACCGAACCAATGACGGCCAGCAGCGAACAAGACAATGTCCAGGACCACTCCGATCCGTCGCATGGCGCGCGTCTCGGATTTGATACCCGCGCAATCCATCACGCGTTCGATCCTGCTGACTTCTCAAGAGCAGTGCAGCCACCTGTCTTTCTGACATCGACCTATGGCTTTGAGAGCGTTGCGGCAAATGATGCCGCCGCAGCGCTCGGGGGCAGGCTGTATGCCCGCGAATATAACCCGACCACAGAGATCCTCGAGAAGAGGCTCGCCAACCTGGAAGGGGCCGAGGCAGGGCTTGTGGTATCGACCGGAATGGCCGCGTTCGGCACCCTGGTCCTATCTTTGCTGTCGCAGGGAGATGAGCTTGTCGTGCACAAGACGCTCTATTCGAATACGGTTGCGATGGTCGAGCAGTGTCTGCCTCGCTTCGGGATCAGGGTAGTCCCGGTTGACCTATCGAATCCGAACAATCTCGACGCGGCGATCACAGATAAAACCCGTTTGGTCTATTTCGAGACGCCGGTAAATCCGCTAAGCGCCATCCTCGATATCTCCGCCATCGCAGCGCGCGCCCATGCGCGGAATGTAAAGGTCGCGGTCGATAGCACTTTCGCTTCGCCGTCACTGCAGCGCCCGATCGAGCACGGCGCAGACATTGTGCTGCATTCGCTGACGAAATACATCAACGGGCACGGCGATACCCTGGGCGGAGCGCTGCTTGGAGACGCTGAAACACTCCATACGCTGCACGAAACCGGCCTGCGCTACATCACAGGGGCGACATTGTCGCCGCACTCTGCATTCCTGATCCTGCGCGGCCTGAAGACGCTGTCTCTGCGGATGGAGCGACACAGTGCTTCGGCACTGATAATCGCGCACATGCTTGAGGCGCATCCCGCCGTTGCCTGGGTGAGCTATCCCTTCCTGGACTCCCATCCCGATCATACGATCGCCCACAAGCAAATGACGCAGGGGGCCGGCATGCTTGCTTTCGGCCTTCATGCGGGCTTCGACGGTGCACGGACGATGCTGGACCGGCTTCAACTGCTGACGCGCGCCGTGAGCCTGGGGGACACGGACAGTCTCATCTATCATCCGGCCAGCATAACCCGGGCGCGCCAGGCGATCCGGAAAGATGCTCATCTGATCGAAGGAGTTGGGGAAGACCTCGTCCGTCTCTCGGTCGGGCTTGAAGATGTCAGCGACCTCGTCGCCGATCTGCGTC
The DNA here is from genome assembly GCF_017357385.1 of Rhizobium sp. NZLR1. Classification (NCBI taxonomy): domain Bacteria; kingdom Pseudomonadati; phylum Pseudomonadota; class Alphaproteobacteria; order Hyphomicrobiales; family Rhizobiaceae; genus Rhizobium; species Rhizobium sp. NZLR1. The sequence goes on from NZ_CP071635.1 coordinate 200,196, forward strand.
AGGCTCTGCAAGATTTATGACGTGGCAGGGCTCAATCGATAACCAACGTCTCGGCAAATGAGACGAACCCCGGAGTATAAAATGAAATTTTTGAGCGGCCTGTCCGCGTTCCCTATCACGCCCATGGATCGCGACGGCCAGATCGATGCGGAAGCGGCATCGTCAACTTAACGGAATGTGGAATTCGATGTGCGATGAAGGTTGATGACAGACCGTGATCCACTCTATCGTCGACATTGCTTTCCCGCTGAAGTTATTGCCCACGCCGTGTGGCTCTATTTCCGTTTCCCTCTGAGCCTGCGAATGGTCGAGGACTTGCTGGCTGCCCGTGGGATCATTGTCTCGCACCAGACCGTCCGGCTGTGGGCGGAGAAATTCGGCCACACCTTTGCCAACGAGATCCGTCGTCGATCATCCGGTCGGCTTGGGGACAAGTGGCATCTCGATGAAGCCGTTGTTTCAATTCCGCGGCAAGAAGCATTGGCTGTGGCGCGCAGTTGATCAGGACGGTTTCGTCCTGGAGGTTCTCGTACAAAGCCGCCGAAATGCAAAGGCCGCCAAGCGCCTGATGCGCAAGCTCTTGAAGGGTCAGGGACGGTCGCCGCGTGCGATGATCACCGACAAGCTGCAGTCCTACGGCGCAGCAAAGCGAGAGATCATGCCGGGTGTAGAGCATCGCTCCCACAAAGGGTTGAATAATCGGGCGGAGAATTCTCACCAACCAGTCCGGCGGCGAGAGCGGATCATGAAGCGCTTCAAGTCACAGCGACATCTACAACGCTTCGTCTCCATCCATGATCCGATCCCAACCTATTTCAAATCCCGCGCCACGACATCTCCTCCGGCCACCATCGCGAACTGCGCACGGCGGCGATGAGCCTGTGGGCGAAAATTGCCCGAGCATGAGAGATATCTGCGGATGGCGTCTTTCGCTGGCCTTTCATCCCTTAAGTTTACCATGCCGGCGGGATTGGCAGATGCGCCTGCCATGATCTGCCTAACAGGTACGGACAGTTAGGGCTTGGTCTTAGCATGCAGTCACGACTTGATGTAAGGTCGCATCAACTGCTTTGCCTCTTGAAAAAATCCGCTCATTCGTCAGGCGAGCACATCAGCTACGAGGCAATACCAGCAATCGCTTCCAGGAATGCATCGATCTCTTCCTCGGTATTGTAATAATGTGGCGACGTTCGCACCACGGGCGGGAGTTGTCGCGTAGAGGCGTCGACGGGTGTACTGGAAGGAGGGGAAACTGAGACGTTGATTCCCTTGCCTGTCAAATAAGCCATGACAGCTGACGAGTCCCAGTCGTTGACAGTGAATGAGATGATGGACGCAAGGGGCGTCCCGAGATCATGTACGGACACGGCACGCATCCCCCTCAGGCCTTCGCGAAGCTTTGACGAAAGGTGATTGCAGCGCTCTTCGATATTTTCGAGCCCAATGTCGAGCGCGTAGTCCACTGCTGCCCGCAGGCCGAGACGAACCGAATAGTTCTTCTCCCACGTTTCAAAACGTCTGGCATCAGGTCTCAATTCGTATCGATCCGGTGCAGTCAAAGGCGCACCATAGAGATCGATCATGGCTGGCTCGATCTTCTCCAGGACGGATTTGCGCATGTACATGAAACCAGTGCCCCGCGGCGCACGGAGAAACTTCCTGCCCGTAGCGGTAAGGATGTCGCAGCCAAGGGCGTTAACATCCATCGGGATTTGCCCCGCGGCTTGGCATGCGTCGAGCAGATAGAGAATGCCATTTTCGCGCGCTATTCGGCCGATCGCTGCTGCTGGATTGATAAGCCCGCCGTTGGTCGGGATCCAGGTGACCGCTATCAACCGAACGCGATCATCGATCATTTTCGCCAGTGCGTCCGGATCAAGGACCCCAGAAGCGTCATTCGGAATGACTTCGATCGATACGCCGGTGCGCTTGGCAACCTGCAGAAAGGCGATGTAGTTGGCTGCAAATTCGGCACTTGCCGTCAGGATCCGGTCTCCAGGTCCGAAAGAGAGGGAATAGAAGGCGCGTTGCCAAGCGATCGTCGCATTTTCAGCTATCGCAATCTCGTCGCGGCCACAGTTTACGAATGTAGCCAAGCTGTCATATGTCCCCTCCAGTAGAGAGTTGGACTCAGCTGCGGCTTCGTATCCGCCGATCTCCCCTTCCCGCCTTAGGTACCCAACCACCGCTTCAATAACAGGGCTCGGCATCAGCGCAGCGCCAGCATTGTTAAGGTGGTTTCTGTTTTTTGTGCCGGGGGTATCAGCACGCAAGCGAAGAAGGTCCAAAGTCTTGCGAGCGTTGCGGCTGATTTGCGACATGAGGGATTCCTTCCTTTGATCGAGCGTCAATCTTGTTGACGCAATCGGCGTTGTCACGGAAGCTGACAACTTCGCAACCCGATGTGCAGAATTGAGCGACGGGGCGTAAGCGTCCGCCAATTCAGCCGGCCAGAGCGCTCCGCACAGTCCGATTTGCGAAACTTCACGAAGACCAAGGTGAGTTTCTCAGAAGGCGTTGTTCGTCACGACGTAGCAGCTCTTTCACGAATTGCTTTACGGCTCTCACTCTTGGAAGATAAGCTAGATCCTGGTGTGCTGACATCCAGATCTCGCGCTCGCCGCTCAGTTCGTCGAGCACTGGAACGAGACCCAGGTTTAGACTGAGTGCGAATTCGGGAAGGGCTACAATTCCTGCGCCCGCAGACGCCGCGAACATCTGCGACATCATGCTATTTGAGCTGAACGCTATTTTTGGGGTGGGTACGAGTTCCTCTAGCCAGAGCACGCTTTCAAGCTGAATCAGCTCCTCGATATAGCCAACAAAGCGGTGCTCGCTAAGATCCGCCGCTTGAGAGGGAACTCCATTGCGCTCAAGATAAGCCTGCGAAGCGAATAAGCCAGTCTTGAAACGTCCGATCAGCTGACTGTCCAGAGAAGTTCCATGGGGCTTGAAGAAGCTTAGGAATAAATCCGCTTCCCGGCGAGCGACCCGAACCGTTTGCGGCGATGTTACAAGCTCGAGGTCAAGATCAGGGTGCCGGCTACTGAGTTCAACGAGGCGCTCGGAGAGATAAAGCGTTGCGATGCCTTCCATGGTGGCCAATCTGACTGTGCCGCGTATTTCGTCACGATTGCTTACGTCGCTGCGAAGAGCATTCACGCCGTTCTCGATTTCCTCCGCTCGCCGCATTGTAACCAGGCCGGCCGGTGTCAGCAGAAGTCCGTCCTTGGTCCGCTCGACGAGTGCACCGCCAACCGTATATTCCAGACGAGCAAGCCGGCGAGATACGGTGGAATGGCTGACTTTTAGTTCGCGAGCGGCGCCGGTCACGCTCTTGCACCGGACGACGATGAGGAAGAGTTTGAGATCGTCCCAATCAAGATGATCGATTGCAGTCGCCATGCTACCTCCGTCTATTTTTGCACAGGGTAGTGCATCCTATTCGGGTTGGCTCGCAAATTCGTTTTGATAGTTTCAAACGTGCTGTGCCGCTGTATGTGTGGTGCGCAGTGAAGCAAAATATCTTGCGGAAACGCTTATCGCCAGCAGCCCGCACTACTTGAACCTACCTTGGGAGAACGCATGTCCAGACGAACTGTGAATGCTTTAACCGCTGCGGCAGTGGGACCGTATTCGCACGCGACATGGGCCGGCGATCTTCTGTTCTGCTCCGGCCAGACACCGCTAGACCCCGGCACCGGCAAACTTGTCGACGGAAATGTAGCCGACCAGACACGCCAGTGTTTCGATAATCTGTTTCAAGTCCTTGAGGCAGCGGGCCTGGGGTCGGATGATGTCGTATCCGTCAATGTCTATCTCACCGACATGGGTGACTTTGGCCAGATGAATGAGATTTACGCGACGCGTTTTTCATCGCCCTACCCGGCCCGCACCACAATCGGCTGCGCCAGCCTGCCGCTTGGAGCACGCATTGAAATCGGTCTAACAGCAAAGCGGCAATCTTGAGCCTGCCTTTGCCGAGCTAGTCGAGATGGCTGATGGCGAGCCTGGATCTGTAGAGGAATGTCGATGGGAAACATGAAATTCTGGGCCGCGGCTGCTCATATTGCCCCCGTCTATCTCGATCCTGGGGCGAGCGCGGAAAAAGCTTGCTCGGTGATAGCAGAGGCTGCCCGAAACGGCGCGTCGCTCGTGGTATTTTCGGAGAGCTTTCTACCCGGTTTCCCTGTCTGGGCAGCACTTTACCCGCCCATTCAATCGCACGAACATTTCAAACGCTTCTTGAAAGCTTCGGTGTACATTGACGGCCCGGAAATTGAGCGTGTGCGAAAGGCCGCCTCCGATAACGGTGTTTTCGTTTCAATCGGTTTTTCCGAGCGCAACCCGGCAAGTGTCGGAGGTTTGTGGAATAGTAATGTTCTGATTTCCGATACCGGCCAAATCCTGATCCACCATCGAAAACTGGTCGCAACCTTCTTTGAAAAACTAGTTTGGGATCCGGGCGATGGCGCAGGGTTGGTCGTCGCAAACACGAGAATCGGTCGCATTGGCGGCCTAATTTGCGGGGAAAATACAAATCCGCTCGCGCGCTACAGTCTGATGACGCAAGGCGAGCAAGTTCATATAAGTAGCTATCCGCCGATCTGGCCCACTCGCGTTCCCACAGAAAGCGACAACTACGACAACCGAGCTGCCAACCGCATCCGTGCCTCTGCGCACTGCTTCGAGGCCAAGTGCTTCGGGATCATCGTGGCGGGGCACCTGGACGAAGTCGCACGCAAAGCCATTGCCTTGGATGATCCTGCGATCGAAGCGATCATAGATGCCAGTCCGCGGGCCACTAGCTTTTTCCTAGGGCCGACTGGAGCGGCAACTGGTGACGAAATGACCGACGAAGGTATCGGCTATGCCCAAATCGATCTCGACGACTGTGTTGAGCCGAAACGATTTCACGACGTCGTTGCTGGTTACAACCGATTCGATATTTTCGACGTCACCGTGAACCGGATGCGTCGAAACCCAATCAGATTTTTGGAAGGCCGCGCTGAGGACGCTCTAACGAGCCCTGAGGCCGTGGCCATGCCGGAGTAAAGGTGATGGCGCGGACGGGTATGCACATGACCAAGAAGGGTTTCTCCTTCCAGGGCCCTGCCGACGGCGTTCATGCCCTTAAATCGTGGATCACCCCTGAAGATGATCTTTTTCTGGTAACGCATATGGGGTTCCTGGAGATCGACCCCGAGCATTGGCATTTGGATGTCGATGGCCTCGTGGGTAACCCGACGAGATTGCATCTGTCTGACCTTCAAGCAATGCCACAGCGCGAGTACATGTCGGTTCACGAATGCGCTGGAAGTCCGCTTGCTCCGACAGTGCCTAAACGCAGGATCGGAAATGTAATTTGGAAAGGTGTGCCGCTGTCGCTCGTTCTGGAACGCGCAAAGATCAGCAGCCATGCGTCCTACATCTGGACTTCCGGCCTGGAGTGGGGCGAATACGCAGATGTTGAAGAAGCTTATCAAAAAGACCTGCCGATAGGCAAAGCACTTGCAGAAGAAGTTATCCTCGCACTTGAGATCAACGGTCGGCCACTCACTCCAGAGCGCGGAGGACCGGTTCGACTGGTCGTGCCAGGTTGGTATGGTACAAACTCCGTAAAATGGGTTGGTTCGATCACGGCTGCGGATCGGCGCGCAAGCGGCGCCTATACGACGCGCTTCTACAATGACCCTGCGGCGTCGGGGATGAAGCCGGTTTGGGGGGTCGCCCCGGAGTCCGTTATCGTATCGCCGTCCCCAAATGATCTGCTGTCAGCGGACATGCCAACGAAAATATGGGGCTGGGCTTGGGGAGATCACCAGATCTCCAGCGTCGAGGTCAGCGTGGACGGTGGAGGCTCCTGGCGGACTGCCTCAGTAGGGCCGCGCGAAGGAAGGAGTTGGCAACGGTTCGAGTTGTCGTGGACCCCTACATCAGGCCAGAATATCTTGCTATGTCGGTGCACGGATGAATGTGGGGCGGGACAGCCGCTGACTGACGCGAGAAATGCGGTGCACACGGTTAAAGTTGAAGTTGATCCTTGACCCGGAGCCCACTGCGACATTGGGATGGGCGTCCACCGACGCACGAAAAAATCGAGATTTCTCGATGAGCCAGCGGCACTACGGTCTGCCAGATCGACAGGACAAGAGCTTTCCTGCGATCGGGTGGAACAGAGGCGGTAGCCCGCCGTCACACCGGCCCACGCATGACAAAAACCGCCTATTGAACGGCCGAGGCGATGATCGCGATCATGCGCTATAGATCAGCAGTTGTCGCAGCACCTGTCCGCGCTTGTCATCCGATCATTGGCGACACCAGGGCGCTTGTTTTGGAATGCGGACTGGTATCGTCATCATGGCCACCCGTCTTTCCCCTAGTCATCACGGGGTGCATTTCGTTTGTGACTCGATTGAGAAAACCATGCGCAAGAGCCCTCACTCCTGCCAAATCTGGGAGGCTCGCTGCCACGACCTCTTCGCCGATGTCCTCGGACTACCTACAATCTGGATACCTCATTCGTACGCCGATTGTGGGCAATATGGGCCCGACGAACACGCCTCGCTTTCTGTCACTCGCAAAGAAATTATGAAAATGACTGGTATTTTTCTCGACATCGGCGAATGTGCGTCGGCTCGTGGCTGCCATGGGGGGAGTAGGACATTAATCGGATGTACCTTTGCTGAATCTGCTGCGAGACTGTTCACCTCTGTAGGTACGCAACCGCCGGCGCGATAGTCTAGCGTGGCGCGCCCAACGATTCTCGCGGCGACAATTGCGTTCGCCGAATGTGCACGAATAGTAGCTGACCCTGCTACCTCATTCGGAAGACCAGATTCTCGGGAAAACCTTTCGCCTCCCAAGGCAGCGTGGTTGTCGTCGAACTTGTTTCGACGGCAGCCACGTGTTGTGGCTATGAGACCGCCTGTGTCGCGGGGATAAAAGTATCAATGGTCCGGGAGCGAGCGCCGGTGACTGGCGCGATAAGAATGCCGTTCGTTTTTGCTTTGCGGTGTGTCGCTCGCCCAGCGAAACTAGTCGGGTCCACCGCAAGGGAGCCAGAATGTCATCGTTTCCGACCTGACGAGAACGCCTTTTGTGCCGGCCGAATATAATGGTGGCCCGAGTAAACCGACTTCGGCGTAACCGGTGTTCTTCCCACGCGTTCTCCTGTCAGCGATCTGTGTTCGACTTTCAATACAAGAGCGAAGGAAGTGTCTTCGAGACTCCGATTCGGCCAATAAATTCAACTCACTGGCGATCGGCGCGATGGTGACGAAATACTCAATCCGACCAACTTTTCGGAGTTGTCAGATAGAGGGGAACTCTTCGTGCTGCTTGAGGGAGTCATAGCCGTACATGACCACTTCGAGCTTTGGCCATCACCAACGGAGATTGTCAGCTCGAACATTCGCGGACTCAATCAAACCTTCAGCTCGTATGAGAAAGACTATATCGTTTCGAGTTTTGTATTTGACGATTAAAGTATAAAGTTACGCTAGTGCGATTGGCCAAATATATAAAAAAATATATTATTGCTATATATTGATCTATGGCGGAGCGCCGTCTAGACCTGCTCAACACGCGCCAGGGGGACTACCCTGGTCAGCGACGGGAGGCTTAGATGAACCGACGTGACAAAATGCATCCAAACAAAGCCAGGCGTGATAGCCCAGAAATGAGGCTCGCCTTCCTCGATTGCGTACGTGTGGTTGCTCCACGGGGTGCTATACGCTGGCCGGCCGCACGGAACGACCATCTGAATGCGCTTCGCGAAGTCGCAGATAGCGGAAGATATTATCGGATTAACCGTCCCGTGGTGACCGGCACGGAGCCGAGCCTTGAAAAATTGCCGACATTGCAACAACCATCTGCCGAATACGAGGCAAGCATAGGCCTGGGCCTAACCAAGGCACTTCTCGCCACCAAACACGAACCGGAACGAATGGGCCAGATCACATGGTCTCTTTCAAAATCTGAACGTGTCTTTGATTGCGCTGGAGGTGATTCTGACAACGGCGAAACCATCGCTACTGATGGACACGTCGAGGCTCTCGCGAACCGCGGATACTCCAACACCCCCGATGCCTATTATCGGCTGGTTGATAGGAATAACCGATCGGAAAAATTGCTCATTGACGATGAGGCCGACACACGTCCACCGAAGAACTATCATGAACATGTTGATTTCGAAAACTGCCACCACATTGATGGCACTTGCAGGCCTTGGAGACACGGTTCGCTTAAAGCCGGCCGCTTACGCGAAATACGACAGGCGGTAGACATCGGACCAGCGCGCCATCCCGACGCAGCTTTGTGCCTATGGCATTGAAATTAGCGGCAGAATGCGATAGCTGCCAATTACGGCCGCGGCTGTAATGCAGGTGGTTGATGCCGTATCTGGTTCGGGCGCGAAACGCGGTGCCGGTGTTGGAAGGGCCGACTAATTCGACCTTCAATTCGAAGCGACCGTCCGGTCTCAATGCAAGAAGCTCCTGTAGGGTCCTTGAAGGATATCGACAGAGGAAAACTATCAAATGTGGTGTTGCAAGAACGCGCCCCAAGGTCGTGGGGGTGACCCAAATTTTTCTACTGAACCAGAACCTGCAAAGGCCGATATTGCCTACGAGGCTATTCGACGAATTCTCCACAGTAACGGTCGTGTGCCGGGGCAACATCTCAGGGAACAGGATCTAGCGTCTAAGCTCGATCTTGGTCGAACGCCAGTTCGCGAAGCACTTCAGCGGCTTGCAGCTGAAGGGAAGATCCAATACATCCCTCAAAGAGGCTTTTTCACGAGACCGATGTCGGAAAGAACTCTGTTAGATCTTTATGTTGTCGGACGTGAGACCCTGATCTCGGCATTAAATCGAATGCGGCCGCAGGTCCCAGAGAGCTGGACCGTGACGGATAAATTGTCCCCTGACGAACTCGCCTTAAGGGCAGAAGCGATATTCACTAAAGTCGCCCAAGAAGCATCGAATTGCGAGGCTTGCAAAATCGTCCACCGATTCTGTTTTTGCACTCACCCTCTACGAATGGAAATAACTGCGTCGGAACTTCGGCCCGCGTTTGTCGAAAGCCTCGAGAAGCTAATTGCCGCAATGTCTGAACTAGGCACGGCAACGACCCTGGTGGAGTCCGCGTTGGTGAACCACCTTGATCTAGAACAGGGTGCCGTCTCAAGGATTGTACAAGAGGTGAACGAACGTGGATTAACAGGTTTTCCGGGGCCTGCGAGAAGTTTGTGACATCGCATACCGTCATCTCGACGAATGATCCTAATCAACGAACCCGAAGAATCTTGTCGAGTGCCGCGCATATCTGCGGCTGCTGCGGGCAATCCAAAAGCCGACGTCGGCATTACCTACCAGCATTTTAATTATGTTGCCAAATCAAAGAGGCTGCCACCATCCCTTCAGCATTCCAGAATACAGCGCTGGCAAAGCGAAAGTTGCTCGTGTCCTATCGGGCAACGCCCTCCGCAGGTTTCCATTTGCCGCAGCTTGCCCAGGCCAGCTATGATGATCGAGCGACGTTTTCAGCCGAAGTCTCAAAAGACATTGTGCCAAAGATAATAACAGCCAACGGGATCGACGCTGCGACCTTGAGGACAGAGGTTACGCCAGGCGGGTATCTCCTCAAAACCAATGCATCGCTTCAGACCGAGGGTGATCTCGATGACGCCGCGGCGGATCGACTTGCCGGCTCCCTTGGCTACGTCTTCCGCCAATATCGCGTCCTTACCTCTCGCCTCAACGACACGACAGGTAAGACAGGCTTTGTTGTCGTGCGGTTTCCGCAGGGCAGCCTTAACGCCACCGTCGCGCAGAGATTCTTCGAGGCAGCGGACGCAACGAAAAAAGGCTTGGGCGGCGGATATGCCGTGTTCGGTGACGAGCAGATCTTCCTTAATGCAACGAATTCCGAAGGAAAGCCTTATAGCGGACTCGATGACGCAAGCTTCCAAGACGGATTGAGACGCGCAGCCGTATCGTTTGGCAGCCCCAAACCAATGGTTTCTTCCCTCGGCAATGCGACCGCGCGCTCTATTGGGAATGATTGGCAGAGGTCAACAAGAGGCGAGGGCTATCAAACTTTGCTCGGTGGATCGGACGGCGAGTTGGTGAGAAAGCTCGACGAGATCAGCAGGTGTTATGCATTCCTCCTCGCGAAGACAGCCGACAGCAAGGGCTGGGCCAAAGATGAATAAGGGCCGGACGAGGACCTACGCTCAAGTCGCTTAGCGAGTTCAAATGGCGTTTCGCAAAACGGATCTCGCAGTCGATACGATTTTGAGTGATCGTACGCCGGCCACCTGGGGCCGCGCCGGAGAAAATCTCACTGCTGCAATGCTCGAGAAATTCAAGACGGCTTAATCCTGCTTTGGTTCTAGAATATCTTAGCGCGGCGACGTCACAGCTTGAGTGGTCACCATCTTTGCTCGATCTGGCTCAGACATTTGCTGCGCAAGCGGCCGGGATTGCGGCATCGAGGTAGCTGAATCTGATGCCGTCTAATCGCCGTCGGAACAAATGAGAGTCGTCCAACATCGCTAGTCATAGCGTTCGATATTGGTGCGGATCCCATCACCAGCCACCGATTTTACATTCGACGGGGGATTACCAGGGCGAGCCGTGCCGCAGGGAGTCCTTATCTCGCCGGAAAGGTACTGGCCGCTGTTGCAGGGCAGCATGTTGACGTCGAGAAAGTCGCTCCTCTTCAGGGAGTTCTGATACGCTACAACTTCTTTTATCGACATCGGGGTCGAGAAGATCGTCGCTCCCTCAAATCCCGGCAACGCCTCTATTGGCTCAATCATGGGCGACGCCTGACCGGGCGCGGCTGCAGCGCCAATAACCCATGGTCCAACCGATCCGAAAATCACAGATTTCGGACGATCGGCTGGCGTACCAGAGCTGAAAGGAGAATGCGGAAACCCACTGTCGAGCACTGCCTCATCCCATTGGTAAGCTGTAAAAGCTAGAAAATAGGTATACGGCGCAAAACGGTCGATGCGCACTTTGCCGTCTGGAGTAAAGGTATAGTAAATCCACTCTGTGCCGGAGAATGCCCCTGTTGGCCCCACGACGTTCATATCCCAGGGCTTCTGCCACCATGCAATAGACGCCATGTCGCTTTGAAGCAGGCTTTTCGCAAAAGACCACTTTTGACCATTCGGATTGGGCGTGGCTCCCAACGCGAATGATAGGTAAGCATCGTTCGAATTAGAACTTAGAAGCGATAAGGCGCTACCGCCATTAGGAGCGGTATTTTCACGGGTCTTTTCGACCAAAAGGACAGTGAACCCCGTGTCCGGTCTGATCGACGCGCTTTGACTAGTCACGATTGACGCGTGCGGTGGAAAGTTGAAGGAAGTCTTGTTGGTATAGAAGTCAAATGCCTGCCTCGTATCTTCGGGCACCGGATAATCCGCTTCTGTCGCCGAGTCGTGGATGTACAGCTTTGGAAATTCCCAGAAAATTGGCACTACCTTCGGTGTGAGCGTCTGAGATACTTTGTCCGACGCGCTTCTAAGACAATTGGCTTCATTGGTGCATGATGCCCCTTGCCCTTCGCCAGCGACAAGACAGCCCAGCGTGGAAAACAACAGGAAGAATTTCATTCCATTATTCATCAAAACAATCCCGTTTTTGGAAGCGGAGGTCTTGCTCTAGCGCGTGAGCTCGGTGGTGTTGCGGCGCCCTATCTGGCGCAACATATCGCCGACTACGTCGGGCCAATCAGTGGTGATAAGATTGGTACGATTGACGATCGCCATCTCCGGATCTCCTCGGTAATCTGGTACGATCCCTCGTTGAGCGGTCGATTTCGGATCCGTGTTGTGGTCGAAGCAGCATTTTCCGGCGCTGTTGGCGACGCCCTCTGGAAAGTAGTTACTTTCATGATAGGTGGCGAAGCCCTGCTTCTGGTCGATATAGTCGAAATATGCCTGCAGACCGTCACCTTTATAGAATTGGTTCATTTCAAACTGAATGGAGAACGGCGCCACATTCCATTGATCGTAGATTGAGTCCTCGTGGGGATCGTAGCTGGAATCCTTCACATTCTCGTCATCCGGGTTTTCGACGACAATTAGCCCGCCAATGAGGTTGGGGTCGTAGGTCGTCCGATTTAAAATCGTGCCGACATCCACCGCATCCTTTGCTTTGAGCTTGAATACAACGGCTTTGCTGAGTTTCGCATTTCCCTTGGTCGCGAGAATGTCAAGGCAGCGTTGCATGAGCTCGATGGGATCAGTAGGGTCCTGATCATCGACTGCCGCCTTGATATCGACGATCATCACGTAGCCATGACCATCATCGGAGACATATTGGGCGAGTAGATCGAGCGCGGCAGAGAACGTTAGGAACTTCGCCTTTCGCCCTTGTGAATCCGTAAAAACGCGGCCATGTCGGTCCCGTAGATCGGCCTGTCGTAGCTGCGAAAAGTTCTGATTATATAATAGGCCGCTTCCAGTTGACTCGCGCTCAATCCTGTAGTCGTGAGATAGAACGACTTCATTGTCAGCGGTGAAGCGGGCATCGACTTCCACGCTCTCGATCTGCGAATTCCAGGCGTCTTGCAAGGCATAGGCTGAATTCTCGGGATAGATCTCCCAAGATCCGCGGTGCGCAGATAGCAGGACCAAGTCATCGTCGGGTTTCGGCAGCTTAAACATGTTTCTTGTAATCGCACTTACAAGATATGGTGAAGGCTTTACCGGAAGCAGCGCCTCTGCTTCGGCATAGGATGGAATAGCGAAAGCAAAAAAAGAAGTCAAAATGAGCGATGCCCGCAGATCCCGTCGGCCGCCGAGGTAACCAAAACGCGAGGCGTAAGAATTTAGGATCGCTGATGCTACGTTGTTGCTGGTGTGCATAAGGTTTCAGAACCTTTCGATGGGAATTTGGGTAGCTCGCTACGTTGTACGGCCTGTTCCTGGGGCTTTTTGCAACAGCACGAACCGCCTCAGCAGTGGCTAAGGCCTGGGCTGGGAACGAAAGAGGGGAGATGGCCTCGCTACGCGATGGGATTTGTTAGCCGACCGCCTGGTTCCCCCCTTGCTCTATGGCTGTAATAACAGGCTGTTCGACATCAAGATGATCCATAAAAGCGGAGCCTAACAAAGGCGTTGCGTTAAGAGAGGTGAAAGCAGCTTGGAGCTCGACACGATTATTTTCATCCTGGTGCAGCGGTTCTCAGGTGAGGAGGCGTTGGCAGGGTTTTCTCCATCAAAGCTGCTGCGCCATAGGGTGTTTGGACGCAATCAATTGCCTGCCAGCCGCTCTTTTCGTAAAGAACTCGCGCGTCCTCCGTTATCAAGAAAAGGCTTTTGTAACCGAGGCGCGATGCTTCGTGCTCCAGCCGCTCGATCAACAACGTGGCTATCCCTTTCTTGCGGTGAAATGGATGGACAAAGAGCGACTTAAGCCACGGGGATAGATGAGATTTTCCATCGAAATCACGATCAGCCAACGTGACCATCCCAACCGGCAATGCGTTTTCAATGGCAATCAATGTTAGCGGTATCGAATTTTTTGTTGCTGCTTCAAACTCGCCCCGCGTTTGTTCGTACGAGCCATTTGATTGAGAACCCCATTGTCCGAAAGTCCAACTTGCGCAAATGGAAATGAATTTCGGAAGTCTTTCTAGGTACTCGATCGTTACCGGAGTTGCAGCTACCATTGGTTTCGCGGTCATAGTATCTCCATTCTTCTGGCGGGCCGAGCAATCGAGCGAGGATCGGTCAATTTGAGGTGAAGCCCGTGCACCAACCGATGCTATCGGATCCCACGATATATCCTGGACGGTGACGCTGCGATTCAAGACGCTTCGCCTGAGCGCAACTGCGTGATCACAAAGCTGCTAAGATTTGTGGCAACGCCGTCATGCGGCTAAACAGCTTTGTGGCACCTGCCTCCATCAGTTTGTCTCCATGCCCAGCAAGGCAATGAGAGCCACCCACGAAGCCAATCACCATCATCCCGGCTGCCACTGCCGCCTGAGTTCCAGCAACGCTGTCTTCAATAACGAGACAACTGCCAGCCGGTGTGTTCATATTCTGTGCTGCAAACAGAAAGAGATCCGGCGCTGGCTTACCACGCGCAACTTGCGAAGCGCTGAAGACATGGGGCCAAAAGAAATCATGCAGGTCTGTGACTTTAAGAGCCAAGCAGAGCTTCGCAGCATCACTGTTCGACGCCACGCACTTCCTTAAATTGATAGCTTCCAAGGTTTGCCGAACGCCGCTGGTTGCACGCAGATCACGAGCATATCGATTTGCAACTTCGGCCATCACACGTTCATGATGATCCTCCGGTAGGCGCAAGCCGCCCTCGGATTCTATGACTGAATAACTTTGCTGGTCAGTCATTCCTATGAAGCGATCGTTATACTCTTCAGCGGATATGATATAGCCACATTTCGCCAAAGCTTCGATGTGCACCCTGGTTGCGATAAGCTCGCTATCGACGAGAACCCCGTCGCAGTCGAAGATCAGTAATTCCGGACTTTTCGAAAAAGACATACAAGGAGTCCTCGTTGTAGAATCACTCTGAGTTTTGTCCCAGCGCAGCTTTCAATCTTCCGGGCATTGAGCAAAGTATGATTGAAAAGGATCGGATGTTGACCATTGCGGCACTGGGAAATTGGTGCGACGCGCGGGGCTCAGCCAGAAATTGCTCCTGCGGCGACCTTCGGACCTTGCCTATGAAGAGCATTCCAAACCTTGTGAAACGCCTCTGCATAAAGCTTCATCAATTCGCCATCGTTGGGTGGCGCAATCTCGGAAACGTAAAACATCGTATCCAAGAGTTTCACTGTATTTGGAAAATCGGCAGCCTTCCAGTTGTCGCGAATGTCTGGAAGATATTCGAATACGGGCTTCGTGAGCCAAACACAGATAGGCACGCCTTCGGCCTGCAGCGATTTCACCACGAAATCCCTTGCAGCCGGGCCTGGCGCGAAGCCAAGTGCCGCAGGTTCGATCCGGAGGGGAAAGTTGAGCATCGAATGGTCGCAGTCAGATGGGTTGAAAAGAGGAAATATACCCACAAGCTCGCTGATCATCTCCCATAAAAGCTTGCTATTGTCTCTTCGGATTTGCAGTTGCGTATCCATCTCAGTGACCCGCAAGTTCGCTATAGATGAAGAGAATACGTTGGGCCTGTAGTTGTACCCTTGGGAATAGGGCGAGAATATTCGCGCTCCGCTCCGAGACGAGCTGGACAGCGATACGCGATCAACATGTGCAATCAAGTTGGCGTCTTCCGTGATGACAAATCCTAGCTCCCCAGCCCCAAGGTGCTTGGCGCCGTTTCCGGATAGAGCGAGTGCGTCTGCATCAAGATGCGCACCGTCGACGATTGGTTTCGCGGCGCCGATCGATTGGCAGATGTCGTCGATCACAGCAATGCCTTGAGCTCGCGCTGCAGACCTCGCGTCGGGGACGAGAACATTGTTTCCGAAAAGGTGAGTGACTAAAACTGCAGCCACGTTGGGGCCGAACTCTTCAGCGGCGGCGCGCTGATCAATCCCGGCCAAGTTCATGTCGACATCAACGAAGACGGGTTGAAGACCGCTGATCGTGATTGGCCCTACCGCTCCCGGCCAATTCAATGCTGCGGTAACAACTTGCTCGCCTCGCTCTTTCACGTAGTCGAGCTCGATGTGAATGGCTGCCGTTCCGCTGCCGACAGCGCGCACTTGCCACTTCCCGGTCCACCTTGCAAGGCTTTCCTCCAAACCGCTCACAATTGGATGATTAACGCGGTGATATCTTCCACCATCCACAACTCCACGCAGGGCATCCGAGTGCTTCTTCTCCGCGGCGGGCCAAGGTGTAACACGTCCCTGGGGGACCACAGGCTTCCCACCGAAAACGGCGAGCTTCTCGACTGAGAAAGCACCAGTTGCGTTGCGAGTTATGAGCCGTAGTGCACCGAATCTGTTCATCTCGATCTCCAATCATGCTCATTAGAATGCTGATCAGCCCACACAAACGCTAGCACTGCTTTCCCCGGCATGATAGCTCAAACTAAGTATATAAAAAAGTATATGCTAAGTTATATTCAAGATACGCGAGATAAAATAAGTATAATATTCGATTCTGTCGTGTATGGTCAGGCAGCTGCTTGGGCGTCACCTTGGTCAGCTTCTGCACGGAGCGCTTGGGATATTTCAATAGTTTTTAACGATTGGGCGGACACTAAGATCACTGAATGAAGGCTTGGGACGGGAACCGGCCAAAGTTTCCCGTAAACGCCAGGTGCCGATCATAAGATGCGTTGGAAGAACAGCACATGGCCCCCAGATCATAACCCGAGCCTCACCAGATTGCGAAGAAGCGGTTAGCCCCCTGATAGTGCTGGCCGTTGGCGGCGCAATTGGTTCGGCCAACAGGATTGGATGCTATGGACTCTTTGATAAGAAGACTCGAAGCTCACCGACTGGGAGAAAGTGAGGGCAGTTCTGACGATCGCCATAAAGATGAGAGCGCTAAGGGTATAGTACCGGCCCAAAAACTGATTCCAACGCGAACCTTGGGCCCTGCGAATCGGGGCCGATTGCTGCAAGCCTTGTACGACATAGGGCCATCCAGCAGGGCGGACCTGGCCCGCCTTGCGGGTGTGACTCGAGGGACTATCGGAGGGATTGTGCAGCCCCTGATCGATCAGGGTGTTCTTGCGGAAGGAGAGGTGATACCTCCCAACGAAGCAGGCGGCAAGCCGGCTACCAAGTTGTGGTTTTCCAAGGATGCAAGGCCAATATGCGCGGTGCTCCTGATGCACGACCGCGTGAGTGCTTGTTTGGTCTCTTTGGAGGGCAAGGTCTATGCTCAACACGCCGCCGATTTTCCGAAGAACCTTACACACCCCACCGACGCATTCCGAATTATAAGCACCTGTGTCGAAGAAACCATCGCATCTGGCAAACCGATCTTAGGGATAGGTGTAGCAGTTGCAGGAATGATCAATACGGAGACGGGCACAATTGTGACCGCCAGTCTCGGGCCATTCCTGGACGGCTTACCGCTCGAAGCCGAGTTGCACAAAAGGTTCGGCGTTACCGTGTGTGTCGATCAGGATACCAGAGCCTTGCTGGTTGGGGACCGATGGTTTGGACAAGGCCGCGGCCGGAGAAACTTCGCCTCCGTCCATATCGGCGAGACTTTGGGTGGAGCGCTTTACCTTGATGGGCATCTCTATCGGGGACCCGCAGGTGCAGGCGGCGAAATCGGTCATACGACCGTAGACATCAAAGGTCGGATATGCCAGTGCGGCCGACGTGGATGCTGGGAAACAATCGCCGGCTCGAAGTGGTTAACGGACGAGGCCAAGGTTAGGCGGTTGCCACAACCGCACTCCCTGGATGTGAGCCGATTATTGACTCTGGCCAACGACGACGTCCCAGGCGCACGAGAATTACTTCGCGACTACGCGTTCAACATTTCGGTCGGCCTGGCGAACCTTCAGCAGTTCATGGCGCCCAATTTTATCGTTATTCACGGCGACATCGTACGAGGGGGAAACCCCATGCTTCATTTAATCCAGGAAAGCTTCCGGGAATTGGTATTCCATCGCCCGGGCGATGAAATTGCCCTTTCTTTCGGAGATAGCGAATGCCTGGCGGCTTTACGCGGTGCCGCCAGTCTGCTTCTTTCTGAATTGCTGAATTTCGTCATCTAAGGACATCCGCAATACGTTCCTGCGGGAGGTCCGCGGTCATTGCCGGGATCTATCTGCAACTCGACCGTCACTCACTTTGCCGAGTTCGTTCGCGACCTTTGCCAGCATCCGGCGTGCTGGCAAAGATATTGACGCTGTTTCACGGTTGCTTTGACTGGTCTGCTGCTCAGAGAGTGCATTCTCAATCTGAAACTCCGCCACAATCCCGCGCAACTGTTTTGCCTCAAGGGCAAGTGCCGTGCTTGCAGCCGTGGATTCCTCGGCCATGGCTGCATTTTGCTGCGTAACCTGATCCATTCGATTGACTGTCCGGTTGACCTCAAAAAGGGTTGCGGACTGCTCGTTGGAAGCGGCCGTGACGGCATCAAGCTGAGTGTTAATCAGCACTATCTGGTCCACGATGATCTTGAGCGCCTCGCCGGTATCGCGGACCAGCTTGACGCCACTGCTGACCTCATCAACCGAATTGAGGATAAGATCCTTGATCTCTTTTGCTGCATGCGCAGAGCGTTGAGCAAGCTCCCGCACCTCCTGGGCAACCACTGCGAAACCTTTTCCTGCCTCGCCGGATCGTGCCGCCTCGACGCCTGCGTTGAGCGCCAGAAGATTGGTCTGAAACGCGATTTCGTCGATGACCCCGACAATACTGGAGATCTGCGAGGATGACCGTTCGATGCGTTGCATTGCCGCGACAGCGCTGGAGACCACTCCCCCGGAGTGGCGCGCCGACTTGTTTGCCTCGATCGCAACATGTCGCGCCTCCGCTGTGCGCTTTGAGGAACTGGCGACGTTCTGGGTAATTTGATCCAGCGCGGCGGCGGTTTGCTCCAGTGAAGCAGCCTGGTGCTCTGTGCGGCGTGACAGGTCCTGCGCGCTCAAACTGATTTCCTGCGCGCCATCATCTATCGATTCGGTTGCGTTCGACACAGCTCTCAAGCTCTCGGCGAGCTGGGCAACAGCAGCATTGAAGTTCGCCCGCAACGGTTCGAAGTCCTCGGCGAACTTGTCGTCGAGGCTGAACACGAGGTTCCCGTCGGCGAGATGCCTTAGGCCCTCTGCAAGCCCGGTCGTTGCCTCCGCCATATCCCGCGCCCGCTGACGATCGGTCTCGGCGAGACGCGCACGTTCAATCTCGTTTGCGCCACGACTTGTCTCTGCATCCTTTCCGAGATCGCGCGCCCTCAACTCGTTGTCCTTGAAGATCTGTACTGCCCGGGCCATCGATCCGATCTCGTCGCGGCGAATCGTTCCCTCAACAGTCGAAGTAAGATCGCCGTCGGCTATGACCTTCATCGTCGTAACCATCTGTTTGATCGGTTTGACCAACCAGGCGCGAATTGCGAGAAAGCCGAAACACGAGACAGCGAAGAGTGCCACAATAGCTGTTCCCAAACTCAGCACGGACGTGTCACGGACAACGTTTGAAACGCCAGCACGCTTTTGATCTGCGTCGGAAGCGAGTTTTTCCGTGACGGATGTGAATCTTGGTGAGATGGCAGCAAAGGCGGGTTGGCAAAGAGTGAGATAGAGTTGCTGCACCATGGCAAGCTCGGCTTCACTAGTTGCGCCGCGACCAACAGCGATGGCTGCACCACACGTATCGGTCAGGACGGAGAATCCATCCGCCTTCAACTTCGGCAGTTCGCTCTGCTCAGGAACTGCGGCAATCGCCATATCCATGAACCTGACGAAGTTTTCTCGTGCGTCATTCAAGCCAAATTCTGCGCGCGCCCTCGCCTCTTTCGACCGCGTCATCACCATGTCGCTGATGTTGGCACGCGCTATTTCCAGACTTCGGTTCGACTGGGTCAAGCGAAGTGCTGCAGATGCATCTTTGTCGAGAAGCTCCTGATAGCTGTCGTTAACTTTCAACATTTGCCGGCTCTGATAGAACGTCAGACCGAGTGCCATGACGCCAAAGACGGCCATGATGATAAAGAACTTACCGACAATGGAAATGTGTTTCACGGGCCACTCCTCTAAGCTCGGTGTCACTTACGGCGGATGGATGTTCAGATTCTGATGGTTTGATGTCTCGAGTTTTAAAAAAATGGCTGCCGCCGACCTCGTAATCGACGACAGCCAAGTTGCCTGGGAGGGCAGGAGAAAAGAGTTGAAACCCCAGCTGGCGATATTTCGTGCACGTTCTGTCAGTCGCGGATCGCAGCCCCCGTTACTGGGTCGAACCAGTGCAATTTCTCCAGGTCGACTGTCAATGGCAGCACCTGATTGGGTCGAGGTGTCAGCGCCGGTGGTATACGCGCCACAAGCCGGTTCTTACCCTTATTGGGAAAGTCTTCGGTATCTTCAGCATCGTTGATATTGACCGGCGGTGAGGCGATGTCGAAAAACACGAAAGTGTCGGCTCCAAGCGCTTCGGCAACCGGGATCTGCTCATTGAACAACGCCTCGGCCTCGGGACAAACCTTGAACATCTCCGGGCGAATTCCAACAATGACTTGTCGCCCGGCAAAGACCGACAATGCTGGCTGGGCGGGGATGGAGAAGGATATATTCGTCCCGGTAATCGCAGCTTTCAGCGTCCCGGCTTCCGCTGTCAGCTCGATGCGTACGAAATTCATGGCGGGCGAACCGATGAACCCCGCGACGAACAGATTGGACGGCTTGTCGTAAAGCTTCTGCGGCGTGTCGATCTGCTGAAGATTACTCTCCTGTCCGTTAAACACCGGCTTCAGCACAGCCACGCGATCGCCCATGGTCATAGCCTCGACCTGATCGTGGGTCACATAAAGGGTTGTGACGCCGAGTCGCTGATTAAGCAGCTTCAGTTCACCGCGCATCTGCACGCGGAGCTTGGCATCCAGGTTGGAAAGAGGTTCGTCCATCAAGAAGGCCATGGGATGGCGAACGATCGCTCGACCCATCGCCACGCGTTGGCGTTGACCACCAGACAATGCCCCCGGTTTGCGCTCGAGATAGCGCGCGAGATCAAGCATTTCGGCTGCATCGCGCACCAGCTTGTCAATCTTGTCCTTGGGCATTTTGCGCTGCTGCAAGCCAAAAGCCATGTTGTCGTAAACAGACATATGAGGGTAAAGCGCGTAGTTCTGAAAAACCATCGCAATATCCCGGTCCTGGGGTTCTGTCTCCGTCACATCAGCGTCATCCATGAGCAGCCGGCCGCTGTTGAGCGCTTCAAGACCCGCTGCCATCCGCAATAATGTCGACTTGCCACAACCCGAGGGGCCGACCAACACGACGAATTCTCCGTCCGCGACCGAAAAACTTACATTCGCAACGGCAACGGTTCCGTCCGGAAAGGTCTTGCCGATCCCGTCGAAGGTCATGGACGCCATTTTTATGTACTCCCCGTATTTTCAAGCGAGGCAAGCCGCACCGTTATGCGGACATGCCCCGCGCCTTTGGTTCCGGCTTTAGCCGATGTTCACAGCCTTGCCGGTCGCAACGGATTCCTCGATGGCGGCCAGGATCTTGGTGTTTGCCAGGCCGTCCTGCGCATCTGCCAGCAGCGGAGCGTCACGCAGGACGCTATCGACAAAGCGAGCAATGGACTCCAGGACAAAGCCGCCGATACGCGTCGCGCCGGTGGGCGTTATGCCGATATAGTCATTGTATTTCAGTCCGCCGTCGACGATACGGCGCAGGCCGCCGCTATGGGTCGGGTCTGCCTGGATCTGGCCCTTTTCACCAACGAACTCGACCTTGAAATCGACGAGCGAAGGATTGTCGCGCGACAGGATCCAGCTGTTCTCCATGGTCACGACCGTGCCCTTGGAAAATTCAAGGATCGACGCATGGAAGTCTTTCGTATCCACGCCGCCGGCAGACAGTGTCCCAGAGCGGGCGACGGAATAAACACGCACGACCTCGTCTGCGAGAATGAAACGCAGGACATCGACGAGGTGGCTTCCCAGGAACCAGAGTGCCGAAGACTTTGCAGCCCAGCTCAGCATTTCGAATGGAACAAATGTCGTATTCGAAAGACGCGCGGTCCCGTGCTTTGCCAAGCCGATCTGACCGTCCTGAATCATGTCGCGAACCTGGGCGAGGATCGGATTCACACGGTTGTGGAAATCAATCATCAGCTTGCCCTTGGATTTTGCGGCAGCCGCGGCAATTTCCTCGGCTTCACTCACCGTCGTCGCAAGCGGCTTTTCGCTCAACACGTGTTTGTCAGCTTTCAGAGCGGCGAGGATTATCGGCGTGTGGGTAAAGTCGGGTGTCGCAACCGAGATCGCATCGATCTGATCGCTGAAGATCAGCTTCTGATAATCGGTGAAGGCCCGCGTTGCGCCGTAGGTTTCCTTCATCTTCAGCGCCCTGCCCTCATCGAGGTCGCAGACGCCGACCAGCTCGGTCTCCGGCAAGACATTAAAGGTGTGGGCGTGATTGCCGCCCCAAAGACCGGCGCCAATGACGCCCATTCGCAGTCTGCTCATTTCATTACTCCATTCATAAAGGGAAAGCTCAGCCCTTCACCGAACCAAAGGTGAGGCCTCGTACGACGTATCGATCGAAAACAAGGAAGATGATCATCGGAGGTATCATCGCGAGCACTGCGGCGGCGGCGATGTAGTTCCAGGTCACTCCGCTCGTTGCGAAATATCCAAGTGTTCCGATCGGAAGAGTGGCGGTCGAGCGTGAGCTCAGCACCAGCGGAAAAGCGGCATTGTTCCATGCGAACACGAAGGCGAACATCGACGTGACAATGACGCCGGGACGTACGATGGGCAGCGTGATCCGCAACATGATCGTGTACCAGCGGGCGCCGTCGACCCGGGCAGCCTCCTCCAGTTCCACCGGCACTTCATCGATGAAACTCTTCATCAACCAGACGGAAAACGGGATCGTCAGCGTTTGCAGGACCAGGATCATGGAGAAATAGGAACCCTGCAGACCGATGCGCGTGATGAGGATGAAATACGGGATCAGAAACGCGACCGGCGGGGCCATCAACAGCCCGAGATACCACAACATGATGTTCTTCTTGCCGCGGAGCTTGAAACGGGACAACGCGTAGGCCGCAGGAACGGAAAAGGGCAGATTGAGTAGCACAGCACCAATCGCGACGATGAGGCTGTTGACCAGTTGCCGCGCATTGGTGCCAGGATCGACGAGGATGTGCCGGAATGCGTCCAGATTGGGCTCGAATGTGAGTTGCGGCGGCATGGTGAACGCCGTCTCGGCCGGCCGGATCGCAAGGGCGATGAACCAGAGGATCGGACCGACGAAGATTGCCAGGAAGAGGAGGCCGGCGGCGTAGGTGAGTGCCGTGTTGAAGCTCGTGTGGCGCCGGGACATTTTACCACTCCTCGTTTCGGAACGCGAAGAAGACGTAGAGGGCAACGATGACGTTGACGATCAGTACGGTGATCCAGGTCATGGCGCTGACCAGACCGATGTTGAAGTTCACAAGGCCCTGTTCGTAGAGAGAGTATCCAAGGGTGCGTGTAGACGTGCCCGGTCCGCCGCGGGTGAGAACGAGCACCGTGTCGAAGGTGTTGAAGATCTGCATGAAGCGCAGCATGACGATAATGATTGCGGTGCGCTTGATCAGCGGTAGCTTGATCCGCATCAGGATCGTCCATGCAGACGCGCGATCCAGGCGTGCGGCCTCCAAAATCTCGTCGGGTACGGCCAAAAGGCTCGCATAGAGAACGATTGCAAAGAACGGCGTCCACTGCCAGATGTCGACGAAGAGGATGGCCGCGAGTGCTGTCGATGGCGAGCCAAGAATTCCCTCTGCGGGAACGGGGAGCCAGAACGACTGCAACACCCAGCTCAACAGTCCACCGCCGGGATCATAGAGGTAGCGGAACAAAAAGCCGACGACGATGGGCGCGATCGTGGTGGGCAGGATC
The DNA here is from genome assembly GCF_017357385.1 of Rhizobium sp. NZLR1. Lineage (NCBI taxonomy): Bacteria > Pseudomonadati > Pseudomonadota > Alphaproteobacteria > Hyphomicrobiales > Rhizobiaceae > Rhizobium > Rhizobium sp. NZLR1. Next base: position 223,732 of record NZ_CP071635.1, read on the forward strand.
AGCAGGGCCCGCACGATGTTCATGCCAGGCAGTGCCTTGAGCAGAATGAGTGCAATCGCCAGGCCGAATATGAATTCAAGTGCCGTGCCAAGGATCGACAGGATCAGGGTATTGGTGAGCGCGGCGCGAAAGTCGAATGCATTGAAGGCCTGCACATAATTTTCGAAGCCAACGAACTGGAGCGGCTCCGGGCCGATTTGCAGGTTCCAGAAATAGAAGCTCGATCTGAGAGCAAACAGCAAGGGGTAGGCGATCAGAGCGAGCAGCATCACCACCGAAGGCGCGATCAGCAAGTATGGCAGGTTTCGTCGGATAAAGCTCTTCCGGGCAGGCCCGAAGGCTCGCGGAGAGCGAACAGTTGTCGTGTGCATTGCCAGATCCAGTTCTTCTTCAAGTGGATGCCGGCGCGATCGCTGTCGCGCCGGCCCGAGGAGAACTCTGTTACTTCTTGGCGATCAGGGCTTTGGCCCCGTCAAGAGAATCCGAGTAGCTGTCCCTTTGATAAGGGATCATGAGATTGCCCTTCAGGATGCTCTCGAACAGGCTGTTCGCGCGCTCGAGGCCGGTCTTCGGCTCCTCGTTGCCGGTCAGAAGCTGGTTCAATGTGAGACCCAACACGCTTTCGACAGCCGTGTAACCAGGTACAGGTGGGCGTGTGACCTTGCCGTTGCCCTGCTTCATCATCGCATACTGCACATCGAGGTACGGATAGATCGCCTTGACTTCCTCGTCTTGATAGAGCGAAACGCGCGCAAAGTCGGAGAACTGGTAGTTGAGGTCCGGCCAAAGAGCCATTTTCTTCTGCGTGGCCTTCGAGGTCGCCCATTTGATGAAGGCGTAGCCTGCCTCTTGCCTTTCGGAACTGGACGGGATGCCAAGGCTCCAGCCGCCGAGGCTGACCGTCTGAGGCACGCCCTCAGCTTTCGGTAAGGCTGCGGTTGCATACTTCTCCACGACGTCCGACTTCTTGCCGGTCATGTAGCCGGAATTCTTGATCAGATAGAAGTACGGGGTCCACCAGTAGAACATGCCGATGTCGCCCTTGGCGAAACGGGTGCCGGCGTCGAACCAGACATAATTGATGGCTTCAGGCGGAGACAACTTGTAGAGCTGCCTGTAGACTTCGACAGACTTGATCCAGGCCGGGCTTGTCAGTTGCGGGGAGAAATCCCACGGAGCGGCCGGGAACGATTTGAACCAGTTCGCGCCGTGGCTTGCTGAGACCTGCGTAAACATGTGGACGATCGGCGACGGCTGGGAACCGCAAACGACGGTTGGGAAGAGCGGCTTGCCGCCAAATGATTTGCCTTCCATCGACTTCAGGGTGTCAACGTATTTCGTCCAGGTCCAGTCTTCCGACGTCTCGGTCGGCGGTGCTGCAATGCCGAGTTCGTCAAAGACGTCCTTGCGGTACATAACCCCCTGGGCATAGGCGGCGACCGGCAATGTGCCGACCTGGCCGCGCCACATATTCGAGGAGTAAAGGACCTCCGGGATGAAGTCTGAGAGATCGAATTCGTTGTCCTTGGCAATAAAATCATTCAGCGAGATGATCCAGCCATTGTCGAGGTACTGCCCGAGCCACATCTGATCGACAACGATGACGTCGGCGTCTGAGGTTTTGGCGACAAAGGCAGAGACGAGGCGCGATTGCAGGGCGTCATAGGAGAGGCTTTCCAGTTCCACCTTGATGCCGGTTTCCTTCTCGTATTCTGGCACCAGCGCCTTCATTGAGAAAAAGAATGGGTCTTCAACGGACAGGACGCGCACCGTGTTCGCATCCTGTGCTGCCCCTCGCCGTGGCACGGCCAATGATCCCGCGCCAGCCACAAGAGCTGCGACGGAAGCGCTTTTCAGCAGGTCACGTCGCGACATATTTCCGATATCGATTGTCATAAACAGCCTCCTCAGTTGCTTCGTATCCCAACCCCGGCCCTTCAGCGCAGCCCTGGGCTTCCGCTTGTCGATACTGAGATTGTTACCCCTAATGTGCTTTTTGTAAGCAGTTAGTTTGTACCTCGCACAAACTTATGTTAGTGTCAAGAAGTTGTCGCGGCGAAAAATTTCCGCGCTGTACCGCGGTTGTCATCGACGTCCTGCTTGCATCACCGGAAAGGGCCTTATGTTGTATGGCCGTTCGATAATGTACGGGCTAAAAGGATCCGGTAGATTGGAGAAGAGAATTGAAGTTTGAGAGCCAGCCGTCCTATTCGTTGGGCCAGCGCACCCCTGCCAGCAGAGAAGTCGCCGCCGGCGAGAACGGCGGCAACGTGACACTTGTCTCCCAATCGGCACTTGGCGCGATAAACCGCGGTCGCGTCCTTCAGGCCTTATATGATAACGGACCCAAAAGCCGGGCAGATCTCGCTCGACTTGCAGGTGTCAACCGGACCACGATAACCGGTATTGTGCAGCCGATGATCGAAGACCAGCTTCTTGTTGAGGGAGATGCGTCGCCTTCCGACGTCAAAGGCGGCAAGCCGGCTCGTCCGCTTTATTTTAACCCCGATGCACCGATGCTTGGCGCAGTCCTCCTTCTGCCCGGCACGATACAAACATGCCTCGTGGCGCTAACCGGTGAGATCAAGGCCGTTGCGAAAGCTGAGTTTGATACGCATGGCGAGACAGAAGCATTCATCGCGGTCATGACGGAGACGCTTACTGCCACACTGTCTCAGGCCCAGCAGGCGCCGTTTGGCATTGGCGTGGCCTCTGCTGGAATGATCGACAGTGACAATGGAACCATTCTTACCGTCAACCTTGCTCCCGTTCTAACGGGACTTCCCCTTGTAGCAATACTACAAGAACGCTTCTCTCTTCCGGTTGTCATCGATCATCACCCCCGTGCCTTGCTTGTTGGGGACAGATGGTTCGGACCCGGTCGCGGCCAACAAAATTTCGCAGCAGTCTATACTGGTGAGGTTCTCGGCGGCGCCTTCTTCATCGACGGTAAGGTCTATCGTGGACTCGCCGGATCCGGCGGCGAGCTCGGTCACAGCGTGGTGCAGATCGATGGTGCCCTTTGCAATTGCGGAAAGCACGGCTGCTGGGAGACCGTCGCCGCCCTTCCTTGGTTACGAAAAGAAGCCGCCCGATTGAGCTTTCCGCATCCCAAGAGCGTCACCTGTGCCAGGCTTGTCAAGGAAGCAGACGAAGGCTCGAAGGCGGCAGAGGAGCTTCTCGACCGTTATACGCGGAACGTAGCTTTCGGCATCGTCAACCTGCAGCAAACACTCTCCCTCAACTCCTATGTCCTTCATGGAGACGTCGCCGGAGGCGGAATGAAGGCAGCAGAGCTGATCAGGCAGCATATCGAGCAACTGGTGGTGAAGAGACCTGGTCAGGAGATATCGATCACGGTGAATGGTATCGGCGAAGGCCATACGGCTCTGCGCGGCGCCGCGGGTCTGGTTTTATCCAGCCACCTCAAGCTGGTTATTTGAGGTTTTGTAGCGGCACCCATCTGCAAGGAAGGCTGCAAGGTGCGGTTCGCGCCCGGGCCTGCCCCGGTCGACCTCTTAAAGAGACTCAGGCGCGCAATCAAATTTTCTAAGGTCGGGATTTGGGCTTGCGACCGTTAAGGTAAGGACTGCCATCGTCTGCGACGGCGGCGGAAAAGAGAGAGGCAAAGAACGGAATGCAGGCCGCCCCGATCGCGCCGGCGCGAGGGCCAAGTCGAGAGGCCTCGACTGCGGCAGCCTCCAAACCGCGCGACGGGCCAAGGATTGGCTGACTGGAAATTGCGCGTACCAGCCTGTCTGTCACGAGTTCTGGCAGCCGTCCCCCAAGGACAATCAGCGCGGGGTCGAACATCGCCGTTGCTACACGTACCGTCTCGCTGAGCTGCTTTCCGGCGCGTTCAACCCAGATTTCTAACGCCGCTTCGGCGCTATCTGGCAACCGATCGAGGTCGATGAAGTCGTGGATGGCGAAGCCGGCACCGTTGAGGGTGGCAAAAAGGTCTTGGCCGGATGGGCGCGGCTGGTCGTACGGGTAGAGAACTCCGGGCAGGCAGGCGTTTCCATTGACACCGCGGTACGGCCGTCCGTCGATAACCGCCCCTCCCCCGACACCGTGTCCAATGTGAATGAAGAACATCGGATCAGGCTGCGGGATGCGTCCGCCGAACACATACTCTCCGAGCGCTGCAGCTGTTCCATCATTCTCGATGTAATAGGGCGCTTCGAAAGTCGCTTTAAAAGCTTGGTCCACCTCACCATCATCGAAAGCCGGGAAGAAGCTGTGGGCCTTGAGGATGTTCGACATCGTGCCGAAATTGCCGGGCACAGAGCAGCCGACCCCGAGAAGGCGATCCTTAGGCGTACCCAGGTCGGTCAGCATCGCCGCGATAGCAGCCTGCGCGGCGCCTGCCACAGACAAAGCCGTGCTGGTCTCGATGTCGACTGATCGGGAGGTAAGAATCTTACCTGCTAGATCAACAATTGCTACCTCCATTCGGGAGACCGAGAATGTTATCCCCGCGGAAAGATACCGGTCAGCCCGCAAGCTCAGCAAGCGCCGAGGCTGGCCTTGGGCGCCGGTCCGCTCGACCACCTCGATGAGAAGTCCGATCTCAAGTAAGCGACCTATCAGCCGAGTGACAGAAGCGCCTGTCATGCCGGACCGTTCGGCCAGGTCGACGCGCGCAATCTTCTTGCCCACGAAAATCAGTTCGACCAGTCGTCGTTCGTTCCGTGAAAGGTCCATTGGTTCCAAGAGTGCCTCAAATCGTTAGTAGCCAAAGAGCTATTGCAATATATATTAAATTACGCAATGTAATTAAACTGTCATGTAGCTCCGGTAATAAGGCGCCAAGCCGGGGATGACCGGCCAAACTGAAACGAGAGGAACACCATGCATCAGATCAAACGTTTATTGACCCTCGCAGCCGTACTGATCGCGGTCACCTCTCCGGCCTTGGCCAATAGTCTTGTCGTCTATTCACCTCAGGGAGAAGAGAACGTTCAGTGGATAATCGACCAGGCTAAAGCCGCCGGTCACGATGTGCAGTTTCTGCGCGCACCCGGAGGAGAACTTTTTGATCGGCTGGTCGCCGAGAAGAACAACCCCCAGGCCGATGTCGTACTCGGCATGGTCGACACGTCTATGGCTCTGCTCAAAAAGAACGGCCTGTTCCAACCATACACACCAGCCTGGGCAGCGGACCTCCCTGCGCAATACAAGGACAAAGAAGGCATTGTCTACAAATTCTGGAGCACACCGGTTGTCATCGCCTATGATTCCGACAAGCTTGCCGCTGAGCGGGCGCCGAAAAGCTGGCTGGACCTGACAAGGGGCGAATACAAAGGCAAATACGTCATCGGCAACACCGCCTGGCAGACGACAAGGGTCTATCTTGCCGGCATCTTGGCCCGGTTCCTCGACGACAAGGGCGAAGTCACTCAGGCTGGATGGGATTTTCTTGGCGCATTCTATGCGAACGCCATCGTTGTCGATGACGCCGATGCGCGCAAAGAAGCCTTCAAATCGGGCGGTGCGATCATCAATCTGAACTGGTTCGGCGGCGTCATCAAAGACGCCAAGGAGCTCGGCATGCAAGTCAAGGTCATTGACCCGGAAGGTGGCACGCCCGTCATCTCCGAAGGCGTGGCGATCATGGCGGGAACCGATCAGCTGGAGCAGGCAAAGGCATTCGTCGACTGGTTCGGCTCTGCCGATGTCATGGCCGGCTACGCCAAAAAGTTCGGTCAGGTTCCGGTGCTACCGGCGGCGCTGGCGAAATCACCGCCAGAGGTGCAGGCGAATGCGGAACTAGTCAAGGCGCAGCCTATCGACTGGGATGCCGTCGCGCCCAAACTGGACGGCTGGTTGCAGAAGATCGAGCTTGAAATCCGGTGAGGATGCAGGACCGGGCGACACAGATCGCCAGGCTTCACAGGAGTATGATCATGCCGACCCCGATCCTCATCATCGATAAACTGCATATTGGCTATGGCGATAAGGTAGTCATCCGCGACCTCTCGCTTGAGGTTCACGAAGGCGAGTTCGTTGCTCTGCTCGGGGCCTCCGGCAGCGGCAAATCCAGCGTTCTAAGGACCCTCGCCGGCTTTCATCCGGCCATGAGTGGGCGGATTATTCTTGAAGGAAAAGATATCACCAACGAGCCGCCGGAGCGCCGTAATGTCGGTATGGTATTCCAGAACTATGCGCTGTTTCCAACGATGACGGCGTTCGAAAACATCGCCTTTGCTTTGCGTGTGGCGAAGATGCCGCAGAGCGAGATCGGCAAGCGCGTCGCCCAGATCGCCGAAACATCCGGGATTACGGAGCAGCTGCACAAGAAGCCAGCGACCATGTCAGGCGGGCAACAACAGCGGGTCGCGATTGCGCGCGCGCTTGTCGCGGGCTCCAAGGTGCTTTTGTTCGACGAACCATTGTCCAATCTCGACGCCAAGGTGCGAGTGACGATGCGCCGCGAGATCAAGAGGCTCCAGCAGGAATTTGGCTTCACGGCAGTCTTTGTCACGCATGATCAGGAAGATGCACTCACGATGTCCGACACGATCGTCGTGCTGGCGAACGGTGGCGTTGAACAGATCGGTGACGGACGTACTCTTTATCGAGAGCCGGCGACGCCGTTTATCTGCGAGTTCATCGGCACCGCCAACGAACTGCCCACGCCGCTTGCCGGGCAAATCCTGGGCAGCGACGTTCGGGGGCGCATTTTTGTTCGCCACGAAGATGTACTCGTTGGGAAAGTGATACCAGCCGGGTTGCCGGCGACCGTCCGTCATGTGGAATTCCTTGGCGCCCACAGCCGTATCGACCTGGATACCGGCGGATACTTCATTTCGGCCGCCAGGATGGGGCACGAGTTACCCGAAATCGGTGAGACCGTGTCCTGGACGATCCGGCCGGGCTCGGTGCATATCTTCGAGGAAGCGGACAGATGAACCGCGCGGCTGCCGTCGAGCGCGTAGTCTATTGGATCGGGTTGGCGGCCCTGATCTGGATCGTCGTCACCTTCCTGATACTGCCGCTCGTCGCGTCACTTCAAACGGCATTTTTCAGGGACGGCAGCCTGGTGGTCGGTCAGACCCTAAGCGAACTTTCAAGATCACGAAGAGTGCGCGCTGCCCTTTGGAACACGGTTTGGATGACGTCAGCGACCATGGTCACGGTGACCATTGTCGGGATTTTCCAGGTGGTCGTCCTTGAATATTTTCACGTACGCGGTCGCGCACTCTTGAAAATCGCCTATGCAACGCCGCTGGTCTTCGGCGGTGTCGTTGCGGCGGCGGGCTATAACTTCACCTATGGTCCCGGCGGTGCGGTGACACATCTGGTGAAGGCGATCGTTTCCAGCCTCCCGCAAGACTGGTTCATCGGCTGGTTTGGCGTGCTCTTCACGCATACCTTTCTGATGACCAACTTTTACTATCTTTTTCTGCGTGCTGCGATGCGCCGCGTCGACTGCGCAACCATCGAAGCCGCGCGCAGTATGGGTGCCTCGGAATATACGATCCTGTGGCGTGTGGTACTGCCCGCAATCATGCCGACGCTCCTCGCTGTCACCCTTCTCACCCTTTACACCGCGATCAGCTCTTTCGCCGCCCCTCAGGTGCTGGGCGGTCGCGATTTCCACATGCTGAGCCAGATGGTGCTGACTCTGAACAGCCTGCGCCGTCCCGACATGGCCGCCTTACTGGCGCTTATGATGGGACTGTGTCTGATGGCGCTTATCCTGCTGTCTCAATATTACGAAGCGCGCGGCTCCTATGTCGGCGGTGCGAAAGCGACTGCGCCCATCCAGCTACGCAAAATTTGCAGCCCGGTCGGCAATGCAGTGCTACATTTTTTTGCCTATCTTCTCGTGGCTATTTATGCGGTGCCGATCGCTCTTGTCGTACTCTTCTCCTTCGCCCCGGCCGCGAGCATCGGCATCGAAGTGATCCCATCCAGCCTGACACTGAAGAACTATGCCCGCGTCTTTACCGAAGGCACCGCCTTTCTTCCGTTCTTCAACTCCATAGTGATGAGCCTTGTCGCAGTATCGGCGGCGCTCGTCGTTACACTGTTTGCCGTCCCGGTTATTCTTGGCCGGCGCAGTTGGCTGACGCGCCTTCTGGACATCACTTTCTTCCTGCCATGGGTAGTTCCTAGCATTCTGCTCGCAGTCGGGCTGATCGTCACCTTCGACACGCCAAACCCGCTCGTTGGAAACGCAGTCCTCCTTGGCGGCTACTGGCTCCTGCCGATTGGCTACGCCATCGTCGCCTTGCCGCTTATGGTGAGGTTCCTGCGGGCAGCCTTCGTAGGAATCGATCCGGCCTATAACGAGGCGGCCCGCTCGATGGGCGCCACTGGTCTTTATCGCTATCGCCGCATCATTCTGCCGATAGTGGCGCCGACTGTAATCCTCGTCGCCGGGATGGCCTTCAACGATCTCCTGTCGGAATACCCCCTGTCGGCGTTTCTATACAACGTCAACAACAAACCGCTGCCGATTGCAATCGTAGACAGCTCGCTGTCTGTCGATCCTGAGCAGGCCGCGCTCAATCTTGTCTATGTCACTCTGATCATGGCGTTTTCACTGGCGATCATTCTGTTGGCCGAGCGCATCGGCCTTGGCAAAGGTCCAGAAACCACAACATTGTAGAACCGGAGACTGATCCATTGGATACCTGCATCACCGTCTGGCATTGGCCGCACCAGGAGCGTTGGTACGACGAAGGCATTCGCAACTCGCTGACCCTCATCAAGGAAGCTGGCTTCACACACATCAACTGGAATCCCGACTCCGGCAGTTCGTACTGGCTGGCCGACGCCGAGATTGATTTTACAAGCAGGATCGTGGCCGATGCTGGGCTGAAAGTGCACTCGGTTCATGGCAGCAATGGCCGCAATCCTATCACCGAGATCGGCCACAAAAACCCGGGCCCTTTCGCGATGGAGACGCGCAAGGACTTCCTGTCGCCGCATGAATGGCAGCGCCGCAGCGGAGTAGAGCTGTTGCGTAACCGTGTCGACTTGGCGGCCGCGTTCCAGTCCCCAAATATTGTTCTGCACATAGATATCAACGACAACGTCTTCGGCAGCGAAGCCGCCGAACGAGCGTTCTTCTATCCCCTTTACCAGTCTCTCGACGAGATCAGGCCTTACTGCGTCGAAAAGGGCGTCCAGATTGCCGCGGAAACTCTCCTTTGCGCCAACGCCCAGAATTTCCTCAACCTCTATGATCGATTGTTCGCTCGATACGGCAAGGAGTTCATCGGCGTCTGCTTCGATTGTGGCCACTGGGAACTGATCGAGCCAGGCAAGCTCAGCGTGCTTGAGCGTTTCGCGGATCGCCTCATCGCTACTCACATTCACGACAATTTCGGAGCAATGGATAACCATCTCTTGCCATTCGACGGACGATTAGATTGGCACACGATCGCCTCGGCGATCGCCGCAACTCCTTATCAGACTCCGCTCAACTTCGAGACGCCGATGGACCGGTATGGGATTCCAGAATCCGCCTACTATCGCCGCGCTCACAGTGTTGCTGTTAGGCTCGAGGAGATGGTCGCCGAGGCGCGCGAGAGGAAAAGCACGTGATGGCGAATGCGCTTACCCTCGACATTTCTCCACTATGTCGTGACAAAGGTAGCAGCGTTGACGCTTGAACAGTTCCGGGGCGGAAGCCGAAATGGGTCTGCTGCCGGTCGAGCCTTGAGAGATAGGCGATCGAGTCGTGGACATTGGCCGGCGTAACATGAGCATCGGTGATGATGGCGAGCTTGCCGTGCACCGTGCGATGATCGAGAGAGAAGAAGCCCTTCGGCTTGCCGTCGCGCACCATATAGTCGCCGTCTGGATCGCTGCGGGAGACCTTGGTCTTCTTCACCTCCGGCCGGCGTTCCTTGTCCTTCAAGGGCTTCTGGCCGTGCGGCTTGCGTTCGGCCTCGATCGCCGCATCCAGATCGGCCCAGTAGTCGGCGCGCGGCTTCTCGACCATCGCAAGATCGTATTTGCCCTTGTTGGCATTGGCCTTCAGATGGGGTGCCGTCGACCAGCCCGTGGCCGATCGCCTGTTCGACGATGTGATCGAAGATGTCCTGGGCAACCGATGTATCCTTGTAACTGCGGCGGTTCTGGGCTGAGCGTCGAGACGTCGAGCACTCCATCCGTCAGCTTCAACTGCAGAAACCAGCGATAGGCGACATTGACCTCAATCTCGCGCACCAGCTGCCGCTCCGAGCGGATGCCATAGAGATCGAGGAACAGCGCCTTGAACATCAAGGTCGGGTCGAGCAGAGGGCGGCCGTTGTCGGGGCAATAAAGTCCCGCAACACGATCACGAATGAACGAAAAGTCGATAACAGCGTCGATCTTGCGAAGCAGGTGATCCTTCGGAACCAAGCTGTCGAGCGTCACCATCTCGAGAGCGGCGCGGGTTTCATCAACATGTCCCACTGAATCATAAACCCGCAGCCAAGGCCAGGGGTTTGTCAGCAATCTGACGGCGGGGAAATCCCCGCCGCTTCGATGTTATTTTGGAAAGACAGGCTTACGCCATGGCCTTCTGCAGGTTCTGATCGATCTTGTCGAGGAAGGCAGTGGTCGAGAGCCACGGCTGGTCGGGGCCGATCAGCCGCGCCAGGTCCTTGGTCATGAAGCCGGATTCGACAGTGTCGACGCAGACCTTTTCGAGCGTTGCGGCGAAGCGGGCGAGCTCGGCATTGTCGTCGAGCTTGGCGCGGTGCGCCAGGCCGCGGGTCCAGGCGAAGATCGAGGCGATCGAGTTCGTCGAGGTTTCCTGACCCATCTGGTGCTGGCGGTAGTGGCGGGTGACCGTGCCGTGAGCGGCTTCGGCTTCGACCGTCTTGCCGTCGGGCGTGAGCAGAACCGAGGTCATCAGGCCGAGAGAGCCGAAGCCCTGGGCAACAGTGTCGGACTGGACGTCGCCGTCATAGTTCTTGCAGGCCCACACGTAGCCGCCAGACCACTTGAGCGCCGAGGCGACCATGTCGTCGATCAGGCGGTGTTCGTAGGTGATGCCGGCTTCCTTGAACTGATCCTTGAATTCGGTCTCGAAGACTTCTTCGAAGATGTCCTTGAAGCGGCCGTCATAGGCCTTGAGGATGGTGTTCTTGGTCGACAGATAGACCGGCCACTTGCGCATCAGACCGTACATCATCGAGGCGCGGGCGAATTCGCGGATCGATTCGTCGAGATTGTACATGGCCATGGCAACGCCGGCGCCCGGTGCGTTGAAGACTTCCCTCTCGATGACGGTGCCGTCTTCGCCGACGAACTTGATCGTCAGCTTGCCCTTGCCGGGGAACTTGAAATCGGTGGCGCGGTACTGGTCGCCGAAGGCGTGGCGGCCGACGACGATCGGCTTGGTCCAACCGGGAACGAGGCGCGGCACGTTCTTGCAGATGATCGGCTCGCGGAAGATGACGCCGCCGAGGATGTTGCGGATCGTGCCGTTCGGGCTCTTCCACATTTCCTTGAGGTTGAATTCCTTGACGCGGGCTTCGTCCGGCGTGATCGTCGCGCACTTGATACCGACGCCGTACTTCTTGATGGCATTGGCGGCATCGACGGTGACCTGGTCGTTGGTGGCGTCGCGGTTTTCGACCGAGAGGTCGAAATAGTCGATGTCGAGGTCGAGATACGGATGGATCAGCTTATCCTTGATGAGCTGCCAGATGATGCGCGTCATTTCATCGCCGTCGAGATCGGCGACGGGATTGGCGACCTTGATCTTGTTCATGTATCTGCCTCGTTCGAGCTTGAATGGGGACGGGGTCCCGGGTGGGTGATATGATCCGGAGCGCTGCCGGCGCCACAGGCTGGCCTCGCCAATACCCGCGTCGTGATCACGCGCTGATTCCGAATTCGGCAGATGATCCCGTTTTATGCGCTGATCATCCGCTCCAGTTCATCCATGTCGGGGACGATGATATGTCGAAAGTTCTCGATGCGAATGACACCGCTCTTGCGCAGCTTGGTCAACTGGCGGCTGACGGTTTCAATGGTCAGACCGAGAAAATCGGCGATCTCGGCGCGGGACAGCGGCAGGTCGAAAGAGGTGGTCGTGGCGGTCTGCGGTTCGGCGTGGGTGGCGATGAGGTGGAGCAGGCTTGCGACCTTCTCCTCGGCGGTGCGCCGGCCGAGCGTCAGCATCCATTCGCGCGCGGCGTCCAGCTCCTTCAGCGCCTGATCGTGCAGGCTGCGCTGCAGCTTCGGCGTCTCCGATATCATGCGGTCGAGCAGGTTGCGCGGGAAGACGCAGATTTCGGCGTCGGTCGCAGCCTGAGCCGACAGCATGCTTTCGGGCACGAAGGGCCTGCCGACGAAATCGGGGGCGAATTGCAGGCCGACGATCTGCTGGCGCCCGTCCGGCATCACCTTGCAGAGTTTTATCACCCCGCGCATGATGTTCGAATAGACAGAGCTTTCCGACCCCTGGGCGATGATCTCGCTGCCGGCATCGACCGTGCGGCGCAGCGACTGGCAGCCGAGCTCTCGGAGTTGGTCGCTCCACAGCGCGCCGCAGACGACGCCGTGCCGCGCTTGGCAGGAACGGCAGGCGACGGGAGTGCCGGCGTCGGAAACCTTACTGCGTGCAACGTCCATTTCCTGATTCCCTTCAAAATCCGCGTGTGCCATGATGTGGCTGCGCATGCTGGGCGTACCCCAGACGATTACGCCGTGATTGCGGGTTCGGCTATCCCGATTTCTTCCGGCGCGGCTTGATGATTACCAATTTCGCCGGGACCGCGAGTTGATCCAGATCAAAGTTTCGGTGCCATGGCTGTTTTTGTTAGCGCCTGCCTCGACACGAGGCCGTCCCGCAGAGTCCTTCAAACTTGAACGACGGAGCAAAGATCTTCCAATCCTGGGCGACGAAGCCGCCGACCTGTTTGCGCACGAGCATTTCCCAAATTGTATGACGGTTACCCGCGACGGGGAAAGGGTTCAGGTCGAAAGGCATTACGGGTTCCTTCAGCTGGGTCGCCCATACTCTCTCTAGCCGGCTTCCAGTTGACAGTCGAGTATGTTTGTGCGACGTACGTACTAACGCAGTGCGCGCAGCTGGTGTGGCCCGAACGCGATCGACGTTGTGTCAGATGACCTCCTGAAGGAACGGGCGGATGACTGTCTATCTAATCGGAATCGACGGCGGTGGCACCAGCTGCCGTGCGGCAGTCGCCGGTGCGAACGGTAGTATCCTTGCGCGGGCTCAAGCCGGGCCAGCCAACATTCTTTCCGATCCGGATACGGCGCTCGACAACATTGCCAGTGCGACCCGCGCGGCTTTCTACGCAGCTGGCATCAATGCGCGTAGCATCGCCTCGGCGCGTGCAGTTCTTGGGGTCGCGGGCAATAATGTCGGCGAGGCCGTTCACTACGTGAGAAACAGGCTACCCTTCGCCGAGGCGGACATCGAGTCAGACGGGCTGATCGCGCTACAAGGCGCGCTTGGCGATAAAGACGGAGCCGTCGCCATTTTAGGAACAGGGACGATCTACATCTCCCGCCACTGCGATTCGGTAACCTACACCGGCGGATGGGGCTTTACTGTCGGCGACCTCGGCAGCGGCGCTCGTATTGGACATGCGCTTTTGCAAGAAACGCTGCTCGCATATGACGGCATCCATGACATGTCCGCGATGACCGCCTCAGTCCTTGCGGAATTCAAGAATGACCCACGCAATATCGTCGAGTTTGCGCGGCAGGCAAAGCCCGGCGCCTTTGGTCGCTATGCGCCGCGCGTATTCGAGCACATCAAACAGGGTGATGCCGTCGCCGCGCGCCTGTTGAAAGAAGCCGCTGTTTCAGTTGACGAAGCACTTGATCGTCTAGTCGCTCGAGGAACGCAGAAGATTTGTCTGCTCGGGGGATTGGGGCCGCTGTATTCGTCCTGGATCGCTGCACGGCATCAAAGTTTATTGGTAACTCCCGAAGGCGATGCACTGAGCGGGGCCGTGGCCCTGGCTGTGTCGCGCTTCGGGCATCTGAAAGCGATCGAATGAGTGACAGGCTTGCGGCCATGCTTCCAGGATGGGGCATAGACATCAAGGGCGCCGGCCCGCTCTACCATAGGCTTCGCCTGGTGCTTGAAAAGGCAATCCTGTCGGGTAAACTCAAAGAGGGCGACGTTCTTTATTCCGAACGAGACCTCGCTGAACATCTCCGCGTTAGCCGTGTAACGGTCCGCAAAGCAATCGACCATCTCGTCCAAGACGGCTTTCTGGTCCGTCGCCGCGGCTCAGGAACCTTCGTTGGCGGATCGGCGGTCCACGCAGATCAGCCTCCGTTATGCGCGAACTCTTTGACGGGTAACATTTCCTGGCGTGGATCGGACACGAAAGTCGAGTGCATCGAGCGCAGCACGTCTCATCCCGCACCGGAGGAGATGATGACACTCGGCCTGTCAAGCGACAGTCACGTCGTGCGCATCACCTGCTTGCGGAGCTCGGTGGGCCAGCCGCTTGCGATCGAACGCACATGCATTTCCTCGGAGTTCCTGCCCCACGCTCGTACCGTTACCTCTTCTATCTGCAACACACTCGCGGACGCAAACTTTAGACCCGTTCGTGCGATCCAGCGCACTTTCGCATCCAACATCGAAGATCCGGACGCCTCCTTGCTTGGCGTGGCGATTGGAACGGCTGGTCTTTTGACAAAGCGCGTTGCCTATCTTGCTTCGGGCCGTGCGATCGAATTCACCCGCTCACTTTTTCGAGGCGATGCCGGAGGTTTTGTCAGCAAGCTCACCTTTCTCGAAAACTGACCGCTCTTCTTACAAGACAGGATCCTATCATGCAGGCCACCGTGCAAACGAACATGCGCCGTGAGATCGACGAAATTCCAGAAGCTGCGGCCAGATTACTCGATCGCTTAGCGAAAGACTTCGCTGCCACCGGAGCGGCTTTGCGGGCCGAGGACTCCACATTCGTCGTCACAGCCGCGTGCGGCTTGTCCGACCACGCCGCCATGTCCCTGAAATATTCAATCGAGCTAAGCGCGAAATTGCCGTCGCTTCGATTCGGCTTTCACTCGCTTCAATCTACGGTCTCGAGGCCAACTTGGTCGCGGGCCCCCTTCCCAAGGCAGCCACGCGCGCCATCGCCGCTTGGATTGCGCTGAAAATACGCTTCCCGCTTGCGGGACCCACCAACGCCATGAGCATGCTGAGCAGAGAGGTCGGCTTGTGCCTGAAGACGACGCAGATCTCTTGGTGTTGACCCTAAGTTTGAGTTGAAGTCGAGCTGGACCGGTGGGCCAAAGGGTTTCGAGACAAGCGATCATGGTGATCTTGGATCAAATTTGCACAGGTTCTCCAATCTTATGGTCGATGTTTTCCGCTCGGAAACCTACTGGCTTTAGCTGAGTGGGACCAGCGCGTCATGAAGATAGCAATGCTCTCGCCGTTTGAACGAACCTGTCTCCATTGGATATCGAGAGGCTGGACTGTAGCTGATATCGCGTTGATCGAGGGAAAGGATACCGCTGAAATTCAGGCGTGCGTGGAGCGTGCGGTTATTTCGCTCAACGCCGAATCATTGGAACAGGCGCTTGAGAAAGCGAAGCTCACGCGATCAGACTGATCGCATCATGGTGGCGGGCGCCGGACACTTTCACCTTACCTTGCATGCTGCTTGTAAATGCACCGTTTTGGCGACGTCAGGCACAGCAAGGTCGCGCCATCGGTTTTGAAATGGATCCAGCGGTCGTTGCGGAACGTAGCCGAACCGAGGTGGCCACGAAAGCAAACCAATCCGCGTTTTCCCCGCTGTAAGGTCCCACGCCTTTGAGAAGCCATCGAGCGGGAATTGGCCGGTTCCCGCTGGAGCCTCTTTAAAGTCGCTCGGTCTTTCCCGCGCACAGTGCCGCTCCTTCCAGCTCCCATGACCTCATGGTCCGGTCACGGTCTTTGAAGTCGACGGTGAATACAGCGTCTTTCCCTCTGCCGAGATCGATGCCGACGACGACCTTGAGATCGTCCATGAATCCTTTCCCTGGCCGGCTCATTGGAGGCGGCCTTGCCTTTGGCGTGCCGCCAGCGAGCCGCATGCCGCAAGGGAGGCTTCGCCGCGACCGGGCAGATCATTGCATGATCCGACAGTTGCCGGCCGCGCCCTTGCAGCCTTTGCTCTTCGCGGCGGGAGGAAGTGTCCGCGAAACAACGGGCAGGGACGGGCAACGAGGGCCGATCGCCGGGCGATCGGAAATAAAATGAAGAGAAGAAACATAGAAGCGCTCCGCGAACGGGTCAGTTGCGCGGCCGTTCTCGAAAAGGCGAGCTTCGCCATCGACATCAAGGAAAGCACCCGGCGGGCGATCAAGTTTCGCCGTGGCGGTGAAATCATCATCGTCACGCATGAAGGGCGTGGATGGTTCGATCCGCTCAGTGATGCGAAAGGCGATGTGTTCGGGCTTGTCGAGCATCTCGATCATGTCGGATTTTGCGAAGGCGCCGAAAGGGTCGCGGATCTCGTGGGATTCACGATCACCGAGCCGGAGTGGCAGTCGTTGGAGCCTGATGGAGGATACGACCTCTCCCTCCCCGATCGTTGGCAGGCGCGCCGCCGCCCATGGCCCGGATCGTCGACATGGCGTTATCTTAATGGCGAGCGTTGCCTGCCGTCGCCTTTACTCCGCACCGCGATCAAAGGCGGCCTTCTTCGAGAAGGTCCGCATGGCAGCATATGGGCAGCTCATACGGACAAGACCGGAGTTGTGACTGGCTGGGAGGCACGAGGGCCGCAATACCGCGGCTTCTCCTCTGGCGGAAGGAAGGTTCTCTTCCGTCTCGGGTCGGTTACTGCGTCGCGCCTGGCCGTCACGGAAGCTGCGATCGATGCCATGAGTCTCGCGGCGATCGAGGGGATGCGGGAAGGCA
Organism: Rhizobium sp. NZLR1; assembly: GCF_017357385.1. Taxonomy (NCBI): domain Bacteria; kingdom Pseudomonadati; phylum Pseudomonadota; class Alphaproteobacteria; order Hyphomicrobiales; family Rhizobiaceae; genus Rhizobium; species Rhizobium sp. NZLR1. Next base: position 240,596 of record NZ_CP071635.1, read on the forward strand.
CGCTCTATCTCAGCACCGGCGGCGGGTGGTCGCCGGCCACGCAGGCCGCGCTGTGGGACTTGGCCTCCCGACAGGATGCCCGGCTGGTCGCTGCGACGGACGCCAATGCACAAGGCGATCTGTTTGCCGAGCGGTTGCGGGCGCTTGCCGAGGATGCCGGCTGCGACTGGTCGCGGCTGCGCCCGCACGAGGAGGACTGGAACGAGACCCTGAAGATCAGGGAGAAGGAAATGAGGGAACGAAGAGAAAGAGGCGTGCCGCATTCCCGCCGCCCGCGTCAAGGGAGGCTTCGCCCGGCTGAGCCGGCCCTTGACCCGACCGGTCGCGATGCCGGCGGCAGGCAAGGGGTCATGGAGAACTGAAGAAGATGGCGAGGTCGAGAGGACGGCGCCGTACATCAGTTCGAAGACGCGCAAGGAGCCGCAGATGATCCCCTCTCCCACAACCACCTGGAAGCACTGCTTTTCACAAACCCGGAAGTGTCGCACCTGCGGGCGCAGTTTACGCCGGAAACCATGCAGGTCTCCGTAATCACGCGCTTGTAGCGCGCGATCGCTGCACAGCCGAAACCAAGTCCATCCCTCACCTCATTTTCATCCGCCTTCGCAGCCGCGGGACCTGTCCCGTGGGCGATGGCGCACATCCTCGAAAAGGAGTTTTCCATGTCCACCGATCCCTTCGCCCTCGATATATCAGGCAGCAGCGCATTGTCGTTCGGGCTTGGCTTGGGCGTCACCGCGTTTGGCGGTTTCGCCGCCAACGACGACGATCCCGATCCGCCGCCGCTCTCCCCGACGCCGGCATTGCATCTGCCAGCTGCGAAGCGGCCGGCACCGCGGAGACAGGGCGCGTGCGCTAACTTCTATCTCGAGGATGGCGATCGTGGACTTGCGATCGACTGGAAGCAAAGAGCGAAGGCGAATCTTGCAGCCATCCTGACCGCCAACGAAATCGAAAAGCAGGACCGACCCGCCATCCGTGACGAGCAGGCGAAGCTGATCCGCTTCACCGGTTTTGGCGCATCGGAACTCGCGAACGGCATGTTCCGGCGTCCAGGCGAAGTCGATTTCCGGGAAGGCTGGGATGACCTCGGCAGTTCGCTGGAAAGCGCCGTCACCGATGCCGATTATGCTTCGCTCGCGCGCTGCACCCAATATGCTCACTTCACTCCCGAGTTCATCGTCCGGGCGATCTGGGCGGGCTTGCGGCGGCTCGGATGGCGCGGGGGCCGCGTGCTGGAGCCGGGAATCGGCACGGGCCTGTTTCCGGCGCTGATGCCAACGGCGCTCCGCGACACAAGCTATGTCACCGGCATCGAAGTCGATCCGGTGACGGCGCGGATTGTCCGGCTTCTTCAGCCGAAGGCGCGGATCATCAACGCCGACTTCGCCCGCACCGAACTCAACGCGATCTATGATCTCGCGATCGGCAATCCGCCCTTCTCCGATCGAACAGTTCGGTCGGACCGGCAGTACCGTCCGCTCGGTCTGCGGCTGCACGACTACTTCATTGCCCGGTCGATCGATCTCTTGAAGCCCGGTGCACTCGCCGCGTTCGTGACAAGCAGCGGCACGATGGACAAGGTGGACAGCACAGCGCGAGAGCATATCGCCAGGTCCGCCGATCTGATCGCAGCGGCCCGCCTCCCCGAGGGCAGCTTCCGCCGCGCCGCTGGCACGGATGTGGTCGTGGACATCCTGTTTTTTCGCAAGCGCAAGGCCAGCGAGCCGGAGGGTGATCTATCATGGCTCGATCTCGAAGAGGTTCGTCCTGCGACATCCGACGAGGGGGCGATCCGCGTAAACCGCTGGTTCGCACGGCACCCGAATTTCGTGCTCGGCGAGCACGCCCTAACGTCTGGCCCGTTCGGCGAGACCTATACGTGCCGGCCACGCTCCGGTGAGGATCTGGAAACGGCACTGAAGGCAGTGATCGCTCTACTCCCCGAAGATCGGTATGACGGCGAGCCGTCGCAGATCGACATCAATCTGGAAGAGGAAGTGGGCGAGATCGTCGATCTCCGCCACAGCAACGACAAGGTCCGCGAAGGCAGCTTCTTCCTCAACAGCCGCCACGGTCTCATGCAAATGATCGACGGAGCACCGCTCGCGGTGTCGGTGCGGAAAGGCAGGTCAGGCGAGGGCCTGTCCGAAAAGCATGTCCGGATCATCAAGAAGCTGATTCCGATCCGCGACGCCGTGCGCGAGGTGCTGAAAGCGCAGGAACGCGATCAGCCGTGGCGGGATCTGCAGGTTCGGCTGCGCATCGCCTGGTCGAGCTTCGTCCGAGACTTCGGGCCGATCAACCATACGACGGTTTCGATTTCTGAGGATGATGAGACGGGCGAACTCCGCGAAACCCATCGCCGGCCGAATCTCCAGCCGTTCCTCGACGATCCCGATTGTTGGCTGGTGGCCTCGATCGAGGACTACGATCTCGAAACCGATACGGCAAAGCCCGGTCCGATCTTCACCGAGCGGGTGATCTCGCCGCCCGCGGCGCCGGTCATAACCTCGGCAGCCGACGCGCTCGCCGTCGTTCTCAATGAGCGTGGCCGCGTTGATCCCGACCATACTGCCGAACTGCTGCACCGTGATCCGGATGCTGTGATAGACGAACTCGGTGACGCCATCTTCCGCGATCCCGCCGATGGCTCCTGGCTGACGTCCGACGCCTATCTCTCCGGTTCGGTCCGCACCAAGCTCACAGTCGCCGAGGCAGCCGCGTCGCTTGATCCAGTATACGAGCGCAATGTCCGAGCGCTGCAGGATGTCCAGCCTGCCGACCTCCGGCCGTCGGATATCACCGCCCGTCTCGGCGCGCCATGGATCCCGGCTGCCGATGTCGTCGTCTTCGTCAAGGAGACGATGGATGCCGACATTCGGATCCGCCACCTGCCGGAGCTTGGGTCATGGACGGTGGAGGCGCGACAGCTTGGCTACAACGCCGCTGGAACCTCCGAATGGGGCACGAGCCGCCGTCACGCCGGTGAATTGTTGGCGGATGCGCTGAACAGCCGGGTGCCGCAGATCTTTGACGTGTTCAAGGACGTTGGCGGTGAACGTCGCGTTCTGAATGTCGTCGACACGGAAGCAGCCCGCGACAAGCTGCAAAAGATCAAGGAAGCTTTTCAGAACTGGGTCTGGACTGACCCCCACCGCACCGACCGGCTTGCGCGCGTCTATAATGACCGCTTCAACAACATCGCGCCGCGAAAATTCGACGGCTCCCATCTGAAGCTCCCCGGCGCCTCTGGCGCCTTTGTTTTGTATGGGCACCAAAAGCGCGGTATCTGGAGGATCATTTCCTCCGGCTCGACCTATCTCGCTCACGCTGTCGGCGCCGGCAAGACGATGACGATGGCAGCCGCGATCATGGAGCAGCGCCGGCTCGGCCTGATCGCCAAGGCGATGCTGGTCGTGCCAGGCCATTGCCTCGCACAGGCGGCGCGTGAGTTCCTGGCGCTGTATCCGAACGCTCGTATCCTCGTCGCCGACGAGACCAACTTCACCAAGGACAAGCGGGCACGTTTCCTGTCCCGAGGTGCCACGGCCCCCTGGGATGCAATCATCATCACCCATTCGGCCTTCAGGTTCATCGCCGTGCCGTCTGCGTTCGAGAGCCAAATGATCCATGACGAGCTGGAGCTCTACGAGGATCTTCTGACCAAGGTGGACAGCGAGGATCGGGTGTCGCGTAAGCGGCTCGAGCGCCTGAAGGAAGGTTTGCAAGAGCGGTTGGAAGCGCTCTCAACCCGCAAGGACGACCTTCTCACGATCTCGGAAATCGGCGTCGATCAGATCATTGTCGACGAGGCGCAGGAATTCCGCAAACTCTCTTTTGCGACCAACATGTCGACACTGAAAGGCATCGACCCGAACGGATCGCAGCGGGCTTGGGACCTCTATGTGAAGTCCCGCTATATCGAGACGAAGAATCCCGGCCGCGCGCTCGTGTTGGCCTCCGGGACACCGATCACCAACACGCTCGGTGAAATGTTCTCGATTCAGCGACTGCTCGGCCACGAGGCGCTCCGCGAACGCGGGCTGCATGAATTCGATGCCTGGGCCTCGACCTTTGGCGACACGACGACCGAACTCGAAATCCAGCCGTCCGGCAAATACAAGCCAGTGAGCCGGTTTGCGAGCTTCGTCAACGTGCCGGAGCTGATCGCCATGTTCCGCTCGTTCGCCGACGTTGTGATGCCGCAGGATCTGAAACAATATGTGAAGGTTCCGGCACTCTCGACCGGTCGGCGGCAGATCCTGACGGCGCAGCCGACGGCGGCATTCAAACTCTATCAGCAAATCCTCGACAGCCGCATCAAGGCGATCGAGATGCGCGAGGGGCCGGCTCAGCCCGGAGACGATATACTGCTGTCCGTCATCACTGACGGCCGCCATGGGGCGGTCGACCTGCGCCTGGTCATTCCGGCAAACGACAACGAGCCGGACAACAAGCTCAATCTTCTCATCGAGAACGCCTTTCGCATCTGGACGGAAACGAGCGAAAACACCTATCTTCGTCCGGACGGCAAGCCCTATGAGCTTCCGGGCGCCGCGCAGATGATTTTCTCCGATCTCGGCACCATCAATGTCGAGAAGACGCGCGGTTTCTCCGCCTACCGCTGGATCCGTGACGAATTGATCCGACTGGGCGTACCCGCGTCGGAAATCGCCTTCATGCAGGACTTCAAGAAGACCGAGGCCAAGCAACGTCTGTTCGGTGATGTCCGTTCGGGCAAGGTTCGCTTTCTGATCGGCTCGTCTGAGACCATGGGCACCGGCGTCAACGCTCAACTCAGGTTGAGGGCGTTGCATCACCTCGATGTGCCGTGGCTGCCGTCGCAGATCGAGCAGCGCGAGGGCCGCATCGTCCGCCAGGGCAATCAGCACGATGTCGTCGATATCTTCGCCTACGCCACGCAAGGGTCACTTGATGCTGCCATGTGGCAGAACAACGAGCGCAAGGCCCGCTTCATTGCGGCGGCCCTTTCCGGCGACACCTCGATCCGTCGGCTGGACGACCTCGGTGACGGCCAGGCCAACCAGTTCGCCATGGCCAAAGCGATTGCCTCGGGCGACGAGCGCCTGATGCAGAAGGCAGGGCTCGAAGCGGATATCGCTCGTCTCAAGCGGCTACGCGCCGCCCATGATGACGACCTGTTCGCCGTGCGCCGACAGGTCCGGGACGCCGAACGCGACATCGAGATATCAATCCGGCGGATCGGCGAGATTGGCAAGGACATCGCGCGGCTGGTTCCGACTGCGGGAGAGGCTTTCACAATGACTGTCACGGGTGTTTCATATGATGAGCGAAAGGATGCCGGCCGCGCGCTGATGAAGGAAATCCTCACTCTCGTTCAGCTTCAACAGGAGGGTGAGATCGTCACCGCCTCCATTGGTGGCTTCGATCTCCTCTACGATGGCGAGCGCTTCGGCAAGTCTGACGGATATCGCTACACCACCATGCTTCAGCGCACGGGCGCGGACTACGAGATCGATCTCGCCGTCACGGTGACACCGCTCGGCGCCGTCTCCCGCCTCGAGCATACGCTCGATGATTTCGACGGGGAGCGGGAACGCTATCGCCAACGGCTGGAGGAAGCGCGCCGGCGTCTTGCTTCCTACCAGTCCCGTCAAGGTGGCGATTTTGCCTTCGCAAGTGAACTGGCCGAAAAGCGTCGCCAGTTCCAGGAGGTTGAGGCGGAGCTCGCGGCCGAGGCGCGCGAGGCAGGGGCGTCTGCCAGGGAGGCAGCCTGATTTTGGAAGCAGTGCAGCATGTGCATAGGTGCATTGCACAATAAATGTTTTCCATCTGATCAAAATATCATCATAGTGCACACAGCTGATGCACATGGCGGTCTCCTCCCAGTGCCGCCGCAACAGCTGTTCCCCTCTGGAGGTTAAATAACCTTCACACTTCATGGGCCTCGGTTCTTCCGGCGGCCCATTTTTTTGTTCCCGCTCGACCCGAATTCTGACCTTCGCATGGGATCGCCCGTCTGAAAAAACAGGAAAAGAGGGTGAAAGGAAACCGGTCGCAGATCGGTCCTCCCGTCGCCGCTGGCGCTCAACCGCGGCCTACGCATCCCGGCCACTCGTCCTTCGCAAGGCTGTTAGCCCCGCTTATCCTTCGCGGCAGGGCCGCTCGCCCGCAGTTGCGCTGGTCGGACCGCTTTGCGGTCCGGGAGGTGTCTTCAGGAAAAAATGAGGACAGGAAGGACCGGCAGAGGGCCGCGTCCGCATCCCCGAAAAGGAACACTCCCATGCAACTCATGAAGGTCGATCCGCGTGCGCTGAAGGACAATCCCGACAATACGCGCCAGTCGAAGTCGACGCCCCAGGCCGACGCGCTGCTGCTTGCGACCATTAAGGCGGTCGGCGTGATCCAGCCGCCCGTGATTTTTGCGGAAACTGGCGGCAACGGCTATGTCATCGAAGCCGGTCACCGACGCACCCGCATGGCCATCGCCGCCGGCATCGAGGAAATCGATGTCATCGTCGTCGAGGCGGCCAACGACAACGGCGCCATGCGCTCGATGATCGAAAACATCGCGCGCGAACCGCTCAACCCAGTCGACCAATGGCGCGGCATCGAGCGCCTCGTTGCTCTCGGCTGGACCGAGGAGGCGATCGCGATTGCGCTGGCATTGCCGGTCAGACAGATCCGCAAGCTTCGACTGCTCGCCAACGTCCTGCCGGCGATGCTCGACCACATGGCCAAGGGCGACATGCCGAACGAGCAGCAGCTTCGCACGATTTCCGCGGCGTCGCTCGACGAGCAAAAGGAAGTCTGGAAGGCCCACAAGCCGAAGAAGGGTGACACAGCATCATGGTGGGCGATCGCCAACGGCCTCACCAAGACCCGCATGTTCGCGCGCGATGCGAGTTTCGGCGACGATCTTCGCCAGGCCTACGGCATCGAGTGGGCGGAAGACCTGTTCGGACCAGCCGACGAGGATAACCGCTACACCACCAACGTCGAAGCATTCCTCGGTGCGCAGCAAGAATGGATGAGTAGCAATCTTCCCAAGAAGGGTTCCATCGTCGAGGTCAACAATTGGGGCCAGCCGCAATTGCCGCCGAAGGCGGAGCGTGTCTACGGCAAGTCCGGCAAGGGCGATTGCACCGCCATGTTTCTCGATCGTGAGGGCAAGGTGCAGTCTGCCCATTTTCGGATGCCGGAAGCCAGACAAGCGAAAGGCAAGGGCGATCCGACCGCGCCCGGCGTCGAGGACGGAAACGAGGCCATCGACGTTTCAGCCAAGACCCGGCCGGACGTGACCCGAAACGGCATCGACATGATCGGCGATTTCCGCACCGACGCGCTGCACGAGGCGCTGGCACGGGCTCCGATCGAGGACGATACGCTCATGGCAATGCTGGTGCTCGCGTTTGCCGGGCAGAACGTCTCGGTCGACTCCGGCTCCGAAGTCTCCGGGCATCTCTATGGGTCCAGGCGGTTCGTCCGGCACGTCGTCCGGCTGATCGGTGAAAGCGGCAAGCTGGAGTTCGACATGGATACGCTTCGCGTCGTGGCTAGGTTGACCCTGATAGACGCGCTGTCGGCCCGCACCAATCGTTCGGATAGCGGCGTCGTTGTCCGGGTCGCCGGCGATGCCATCGGTGCCGACGCTTATCTTCCGAACATGGGTACGGAGGAGTTCCTCACGTGCCTCTCTCGCCCGGCATTGGAAGCGTCCTGCGGCGGCACGAGTGTCGTTCCCTGCCCGCGCGTCCGGGACACCCGCGCTGCCCTTGTCGAGCACTTCAAGGAAGAGCGCTTCGTGCATCAGTCTGCCCTCTTCGCGCCCGATGACGCGAAGCTGGCCGAGTGGCTTGCCAAGAACAGGGAACATGGTGGCGAGGACGGCGAAGCCCCCGCCGACGGGCCGGTCGGCGGCAGCGAGGACGACGGCAACGCGGCGGACGCCGAGCACGAAGAGTTGGACGAAGCCGACGCTGACGCCAGCGCCAATGGCCTCGAGACCGCTTACGGGATCGCCGCCGAGTAGCAATCTCCTCACTTCATTTCGACCAATACGGCCGCCGGCCATCGCCGGCGGCGGCTTTGTTTCCACACTCAAAACAGGAGAACGAAGATGTCTGCGTCCTTGGAATCGACCCGGAAACCTACCGGGCGCATGCGCTACATTCCGGCGAGCGCGCCTGGCCGGAAACCAATTGCTATGTCGATCTCTGGATCGAGGTTCTGGCAACATCAGGCGTTGCGCCGGAGGCGATGCTGGGCTTTACCCTGACGCAGGATTTCGAGGGCGACCAGTTCACTTTCTTCAAAGTGCCGCTCGAGGATCTCGAAGCGCTCTACGGCATTCGTGCGACCGAGCTTGCCATCTACGACCGTGTCGAACGCCATGTCGAGGTTCAGATCGCGCGGGCTCGTCTCTGCCTGATCGAAATGGATTCCTTCTACATGCCGGATACGCGCGGCACTGCTTACCGGCAGGAGCACGGCAAGACGACGGTTGCGATCAACCGGCTGGACGTTGCGGCCAAGCGCGTCGATTATTTCCACAATGCCGGTTATTTCCGGCTCGAAGGCGAGGATTTCGACGGGCTGTTCCAGCTGCTGATGGAAAACGACCCGCCGTTCCTGCCCTACACGGAATTTGCGCGGTTCCCGGAAAGGCCGGCAGACGAAGCGCATCTGCGCGCGACCGCATGGCAGCTTGCCGGCTTTCACTTCGCCCGGCGTCCCCGCGAAAACCCGATCCGCGCCTTTGCAAGCGTCTTTCCGCAACAGGTCGAATCGCTGGCGGAACGGCCGTTCGGCTTCTTCCACAAATACGCCTTCAACACGCTTCGCCAGGTGGGCGCCAATTTCGAGTTGGCGGCCGATTACCTCGCCTGGCTTTCCCCTGGTGAATTCGCCGCTGCCGCCGAGCATGCCAGGCGTATTTCGGAGGTGGCGAAATCGGTGCAGTTCCAGCTTGCTCGCGCCGTCACCCGCAGGAAGTTCGAGCCGTTGCAGGCAGCACTTGATCCGGCCGCCGATGCATGGGATTCCATGATGGCGTCGCTTGCGGGGCGAATCTGAGGCCGGAGATCTGACCATGCGGGGGGCGTTTGGCAAGCATCGGTGCCGAGGAAAGTCTACTTTCCGAAGGCTGGAACCTGATCCTGACGGAGCCGGGCGCGTGCGCCGTGCGATGACGCAGACAGCGCGGCGGCGTGAGCCTGGCCAGGGGGGCGCGTTTTTGGTGCGAGCTGATGTGCTGGAGGAGGAATGCGGGCTGTCGGTCGCAAGGGGTTCTCTCCCCGGGGTTTCGGAGTCATAGCCCGGCTCCCGCCGGTCTGCCCTTCGTTTTCGCTGCGGTCTGAACCGGCGGCCGGTCGTTTCAAGGCCGCTGGCGCGCCGCGGAGCGGCCGGTGCAGCCTTCCTCGCAAAACGGGTTCGCGCCCTTCGCAGGGCTTTACCCCGCTTGTCCGCAAACCCGTTTCGCTCTTCCAGCCGTCCCGGACCTGTGAAAGCGCCCGTCCTCAGCCGGTTCCTGTCGACCGCATCGAAGGGCAGACCGGCAGGGGCCGGAGCCGCTTCGGTGGAAACCACGAAAGGAAGATCCCATGGCCAAGCCCGTAACGACTCGATCCGCAGCCCGCGTCGTGCCACTCCGCAAGGGCGCCACCCTCGAAATGGTCAGGTTCACTTGCCCGGACACCGCGCAGGCAATGCTGATCGCCGAGAGTTTCGGGACCGCGGTGGTCGACAGCGATGGCATCCGTGAACTCCACGAGCGCCTGATAATCGAAACCGCCGACAGCCTCTCGAACGGCCTCGGCGAGAAGGCGATGCAGATCCATCTCCAGCGCATCGTCGGAGCCTATGTCGGCTCGGCGCACGGAGCCGGCCAGTTCTACAGCCGGGCAGTCTCCGAGGCGCGAGACGCCACCGCCAAGTCGGCAAACGATGCCCGTGACGAGGATCTCGATGGCCCGGTCGGCTACGACAGCGCCGCCCAGCGAAAACGCGAGTTCGCGGCCGACATGGGCATTCAGTCCCACGCGCTGCGGATGGCCGCTGAGGGTGCCGTCGCAGCCTACGGCCAAGTCATCGGCGAAGCCTGGAAGCCTTTCGACCGCCCGGTCGAAAACGCGGGCCACTCGCTCGACCGCAAGGCGGCCGAGGCGCAGCTGGCGGCTCTCGGTTGAGCCGCGTTTGGCGGAGCTTCGGCTCGCCCATTTCCCTCTCTCTTAATTCTCGGGCCGGTTCCTTTGGGACCGGCCTTTTCCGTGTCAGGGGAAGGAAAGGAAGGACAAGGACCCAGCCCGCCACGCCGGCCCCGTCCCGGTCGGCGGTCCTGCAGGAGCCGGCGGTCAGCCGCAACGGCTTTGCCGTCCTCCACTCCGTTCTGGCCGTTCCGGTGCCGCGAGCCGCCTGATCCTCCTGCCTTCGGACCTCCGCGACGGGGTCGCGATGGCGCGGCCTCAAACGAAGGATAAGGACATGAGCAGGAAAGCCGAAGGCGAACGCGCCGACATCTATGCGCGGATCACGGATAGAATCGTAGCCGACCTTGAAAAGGGCGTAAAACTCTGGATGAAGCCATGGCATGCGGCCAACATCAATGGCCGGATTACCCGGCCGCTGCGCCACAACGGTCAGCCCTATTCGGGCATGAACATTCTCTTGTTATGGTCGGAGGGGATGGCGCGCGGCTTCACTTCACCCATGTGGATGACCTTCAAGCAGGCGCTTGAACTGGGGGCGGCGGTGCGAAAGGGCGAGACCGGCTCGACGGTCGTCTTCGCCAGCCGGTTCACCAAGCCCGAGGCGGACGGTAGTGGTGGAGAAGTCGATCGGGAAATCCCATTCTTGAAGGCTTACACAGTGTTCAACATCGAGCAGATCGACGGACTGCCCGAACACTATCATCACCCACCGACCCCGGTGCTCGATGCGATCGAGCACATCGAGCACGCCGATCGCTTTTTCCGCAACACGGGCGCTGTCATTCGGCATGGTGGCGCGCAGGCCTATTATTCGCCGGTCACGGACCACATCCAGATGCCGCCGTTCGAGACATTCCGAGACGCGGCGTCCTACGTGGCCACGCTCAGTCACGAAAGTTGCCATTGGACTGCGCGCCCCGATCGCGTCGATCGCGATCTTAGCCGCTATACGAAGGACAAGACCGAGCGGGCTCGCGAAGAGCTGATTGCGGAGCTCGGGAGTTGCTTCCTATGCGCCGATCTCGGGATCGCACCGGAGCTGGAGCCCCGGCCGGACCATGCGTCGTACCTCCGCTCGTGGCTGAAGGTTCTATCCGACGACAAGCGGGCCATCTTCCAAGCCGCGGCGCATGCCCAGCGTGCCGTCAGCTTCCTGCACGGTCTCCAGCCCATTCAGGCCGACGAGAGAGCGGCCGCGTAGGAGACGTCAAGGTCGGTCGTTGTCACCCGCAACGGCCGACAGCTCTTTCGGCGCTCTCTCCGCGAGCGCGTGCTCATCGGGCGTGAGGTCCAGCCTCCCCCAGATCGATGGTTTCCGATCGTTGGCTTTCAGCTTTCGGGACTGCTTGATTTCGACGGTAAACGGCTTTGTCTGCTGACGCATAGATCCTCCAGGCGACGAATCGCGGCCCGACAATATTGCGTGATGAGAGGAGACAACTGCCCGGGCGGCCGAGTTTGTCGCATCGGAAGCCGACGCTATGCTTTAGAGACTGGGGAACGGCTTTGCGGCCGGGCTGTTCTGCCGGGGCAACGCACGGCGAGGGCCATGACCAAGTTCCCTCCACCGCTGTCATAGGCCACGCCCTCCGCGGGCTCGATGAGGCATGTCTGATCGGAGACCGGCTTCGCCTCGATCGTTCTCCCGCAACGGCCGTCCGCAACTTTCTTCCCCAGCGAACTGCGTTCGCATTCCTCGCGCGACAACAAAGTTTCTCCCGACCGCCCTCCATTTCATTACGGCCTTCCAGGTGCGGTCCGATCGTCCCCGATCCTTACGACAGCCATCGAGGCCGCGAAGGGCGCGGCTCGAAACAACCGAAAGGAACAGACAATGGCTACCATCGGCACTTTCACCGCAAACGAAAACGGCTTCACCGGCTCGATCCGCACCCTCGCACTCAACGTCAAGGCCCGCATCGCCCGCGTCGACAGCCCCTCCGACAAGGGCCCGCACTTCCGCATCTACGCCGGCAATGTCGAGCTGGGTGCGGCTTGGCAGAAGCGCTCCGGCGAGAGCGACCGCGATTATCTCTCGGTCAAGCTGGACGACCCGAGCTTCCCCGCCCCGATCTACGCAACGCTCTCCGAGGTCGATGGCGAGGACGGCTACCAGTTGATCTGGTCCCGCCCCAATCGGGATTGAGATCCCAACAAGGCCCCGCCACCGAGGCGGGGCCAACTGGCCGCTTTGAGAAAGCCGGCAACGGACATCGAGCCCGCTCCCGACTTTTAGGGTGCCATACGGAGAGGTGGGGGTCTGCTCATATCGGGCCTATCGTGCCGTGGAGCCGGGACAGCCTCAAGGACGAGCGGTTCCCCCCCCAAAATGCCGGCGCATTTCGGCTCCCCCACTCACCGCCGCTGGCGGTCGCATGCGCGATCCTTGACCCTGACCCACCGCCACGCCGGAGGGCGTCATCTTTCTCAAACATCAAGGAGATGACGATGATCGAACAACAAATCGAAGAACTGCGCGCCGAGCTGAACGCTTGCATCGAGCCCGCCGAGCGTCGCGAGATCGAAGCCGAGCTCGAAATCGCCCAGGCCGAGCTGATCATGATGCTTGGCGAACAGGATGGTTCCATCGACGCCGAGCCGCCCTTCTGAGGGCGGCATACCACCAGCACTGGGGGACCGCCGGCATCCAGGATCCCGAGAGGGGCGATCCGCTGCGACTCTCCTTTCGATCTACCGTCATCGACATCGGGGATGTTGCATCCCGTCCGTCGCCCGCAACCAGCCGGCGCCAGAATTTTCCCCGCCGTATTGCGGCTCCTCGCGTGCTAAATTCTTGGCGCCGGCAGGTCCTTCACTCTCGTTTCGTCCTTTCAGGTGCGTCCCTCCTTGTCCGCCATGCGGCCTATCCCCGCGATATCCGCATTTCGAAAGGAGAAAATACCGTGCAACAGCTCGCTCAGTTCCTCACCGCCACCGGCCGTCGGCTCCGCACCCTCGGCAAGGTGATCTGTCACTACTTCCGCAAGGGGAAACTCGGCCTGAAACTGGCCATCAAGATTCCGTTCTTCGTCGAGATCGAGGCGTCGTTCGAGACCGACTGGAACCGGCGCGAATAACACGCCGTGGGCCGCTTCAGCGGCCCCTCCTCTACCAGCTGGAACGCGGAACACAATCATCGTCAGCTCGGCGAATATCGGCAGGTTGTTTTTGGGCGATAGCCGCGACCACGTTTTTGCTTCAACAGCTCAAGGAACAAGCGAACCGCTTCCTCCTCCCGTTCGAACACATGCTGTTTTTCCTGTCCACGCTTGCCGATCCGTCCCCATCGCCGAGTCAGGCAGGCCTCTCCGAACATCGTCTGCTCAATCTCCATGGCATAATACCGCGCCATGTTCTTGGCTGGATCCGTTCGTTCGACATAGAGCTGGTATGGTTGCGAAATCATGCCGGCATGATCGTCACACGGCGCCGCTACGTCCAACGACATATGTGAATCCCACAGATGCGACCGATTCATTTTCGTGAAGAATGGGGCTTGGGCGAGGCGCCGATGGCGCACGGCTCTGGTCGCACCGCGACCGGAGCCCGCACGCGGCCTCCGCGCCGCCGGGTTACGATCCTCTCGCAGCAAGAAGCATGCCTCTGCGAAATCTCATTGTCCGGAGACAGCCGGAGCCTCCCGTCGCCATCGGAGATGGCAAGCGGTCGCGTCCCTTCAGGACGCGGTTCTATCTCTCTCTGACGTCCCATTTTGCACCCGCCGTTCCGGCGTCAAGGACATCGCGGCCCCTCCAATTTTCCCAACGCCGCAAGCGGCACAGAGAAAATCGGTTCCTCCGCTCGCCGCAGGGCGGCCGCGTTCCGCGGTCCCTGACCCCTCACGGACTACGGTGCCGACACCTTTCGTCAGAAAACGAAAAGGAGACTCTGATGACAAAGCATCAATTGGCTCGTGTGGTGGAAGGAGATCAGAAGCGGCCGGATCAACAGCCGGATTGGCTTGAACGACTGCGCCGAAATTTTGATGCGGAAGTGCATCTTCCCGCCGATATCTCGCGGGAGTTTCTGTCTGCAGCGCTGCTTTGGGCAGTCGACAACAAGGTCGATTTCGCTTTGTTCCACGAGGCCAGCGAGATCATCATTGCGCACTTCGGCGGTGATGAGATCTACCTCCCGTCGCGGTGGTCCGACAAACGATGGCACATCGGCCTTGAGGACAAAGAGCCTTTCGATCCGAGCGACTGAGGTCGAGACCAGAGGCGGCTTTTCGCCTCTGGTCTTTGCCTATTCACATGAGCCCTTCCAGCCGGATCGACCGAGCCGAGCGGCTATGAAAGGGGGGCTCTGCCGCCCCTCTCAATCTCACCCCATGAAGGAAGGGCAATGCCCCTCCTTCAAACTTCCTCCCATGGAGAAAGGGGACGGTTCCCTCCTCCCTTTCCCCAAGCCCCTATCCCTCTCCCGTGCAGGGAAGGTGATGATGGCTGTCACCCGCCCTGGCACCAGCCGTGTCGGGCACCATCCCATGATCGGGCAAGCCCTTCCTTGATCAAGACATCGCCCAGCGAATTGCCTGCACGAAATACGGTTCGCAGTTTGCGTCCATATTTGTCTTCGTCACGGAACCCGGCCGCTAGCGAGAATTTTCCAGCGTTGAGCAGCGTCAGCAGGCGGGATTTTGCCGCCTCACCCTTTATCCGTTCCGCCTCGCAGCGGGGCGGGCTGAGTTCGGGCGTATCGATATCGGCGATGCGGATTTTCTGGCCCTCGAACCAGAAGGTGTCGCCGTCGACGACGCAGTTTGCTCGATGGCTTCCGTCGCAGATCGAAAATGCGGCCGACAATGAATCCGTCGTCGGTGTCTTGGCCAAAGTGGCGAAACCGGGGAGAGCGTCGGCGCCGCCATAGGCAAGCCAACCTCCAAAAGCAATGATCACGGTGCATAGAACTGCCGTCGAGCGTTTACGCCATCTGTTCCGGCGAGATCTCAGCAATCCTCCACCCGCGCGCTGCCGATCGCGGCCGCCTCCGGCCTTCGGCGGCTTTCTGAACGGAACCACATTTGATTTCGCCACTTTCCGATCCCCTCGTTTCGCCTCAGCCTATGTCGGACCCGGTTTCATCTGCGTTTACGGAGGAGCTTGGCTCCGGGCTGCGGTGTGGCCTGCAAAATGGTGCGCGACGGGCGGGGGCAGTCGATCCCGCCTCCCCTTCGGGCCACTATGTTGAGGCTCCTGCGGCTGCCCTGTTTCCCACCCATCGCACGACGAGAATTCCCGAAATCCCGCCCGCCGGGCGTCGCTATGCTGATTTCTCCGATACTCTTCATTTTTCTGGATCAGCCTTGCTCGGTTGCACCGCGCGCCGGCTTGGATCATGCAGGCTTTGGCGTATCCCCGACCATGTGAAACCTGTTTGTGCCGACGCATGCTTTCATGTCGTTACGACGGAACCAGATGGCTCGTCCGCATCGGAGTGGGGCGTTTCCTGCGGTGAAGACGATCTGTTCGTCGGCGCGCATGCGCAAAACTTCATGCGGCTGGATGAGCGGTCTGGCGGCAAGCTGTTTCGAGCGCGTGCGCGATGAACCCTTCGACTGGACACTGCGACTGACCTGATCGCTCTCGACAGTCGTCATGCCGCAGCGTCGCGAGATGTAGTCGGCCGTTTCCGGATCGTTGATGGCAGCAAACGAGATCCAGCTCGCACTCTCAAACCATTTGCTCGCCGCGTCGCGGCCGCCATAGGTTTCTCGCATCTGGCCGATCGACTGGTAGATCATTGTCAGCGTGATGCCGTATTTTCGGCCGGCGTCACGAGCCGTTTCGAGAATCCGCATGTAGCCCAGGCGTGCCACCTCGTCCAAAAGGAACAGCGCCCTGCCCTTCAAGGCGCCATCACGATTGTAGATCGCGTTCAGGAAGGACCCGATGATGACGCGGGCAAGACCGGAATGGGTCTCCAAGGTCTTGAGGTCTATGTTGATGAAGACGTCCGTATTGCCGGCCGCGATGTCGTTGGTCGCGAACTTCTTTCCAGACACGAGTGCTGCGTAGTTCGGATAGGAAAGCCAGTGTGTTTCCTTGACCGCGTTGGCGTAGACGCCGGAGAAAGTTTCCGGCGTCATGTTGACGAAGGCTGCGACGTTTTCCTTCACAAAATCCGAGCCCGAATTGTCGTAGATGTCTTGCAGTCGTTTGCGCAATGTCGGCTCCGGCTCCGAGAGGTTCATGCGCACCTGCCGAAGCGTCTGGTCGTGCTCGTCCGTGCGGCCGGACAGGCAGACATCGGCGATCAGCGCCGTCAGCAGTTGCAGCGCCGATGCGCGAAAGAAGTCGTCACGGACACCACGCACGCCTCCGCCGTCGCTCATGATCCATGAGGCGACCGAGGCAATATCCTCTTCCTTCGTCCCGCCGAAACGACCAACCCAGTCCAGCACGTTAAAACCGATGTCAGGCTTCCTTGGATCGAGGACGAATACATCCCTTCCGGCTCCGCCGCGATGCACGGAGACCATCGGTGCGACCTCGTTCGAAGGATCGAGCACGATCAGCGTGCCGCCCCATTTCAGTGCCGTCGGGATCGTCACCGACGTCGTCTTGAAGCCACCGGAACCGGCAAAGACGATCCCGTGCGACGAGCCGAACGAGCCATCGAAGCACAGCAACGGCGACTTGCCGCCGGCGCCCCACGTCTCAGCGCTGTCGGCGCGAAACGCTTGGCTCCCGACACTGTCCTTGTCGACCCGATAGCGCTCGCCGATGACGATACCACCGGCATCGGGAAACAGCTTTGCTGCCTCCGTCAGTTTCATCCAATCCGCTTCGCCATGGAGCGCCCGCTTGCCCTGAATGCGTTTTGGCTCGGCCCTTGCGAATGCCGCATTGCCGATGAGCGCGACGCGAAGCGCGAAGCAGGCACATAAGAGCGCCGCACTCGCGCCGATCGACGTCGCCGGATCGAGAAAGGCCCAGACCGTCTTGTCGGCGGGTACTGTCATGAAAGCGGAAAGGCGCATTGTTTCGCGAATGGCTGCGATCAAGATCGTCCCACTGCATCCCGCGACGACGCCCCAACCTGCCTGCTTGATATTGATCGAACCCGCGCTCGAAAACAGCAACAGAATTCCGATCGCCGCACTGGCCACATAGGGCAATGCGATGCCCGCCCGCCCCCATGCCAGTCGCGCGGCCTCGGTCTTGCCAAAACCGGAAAGCCACTGCTCTACCCCTGTCATCCCGATGACGACCAGGATCATCAACGTCCCTGGCATGACGACGAGCGCAATCCTATTGATCGTCATTGCCGAAGGCCTCCACGCCGATTGCCGTGAGCCTGGACCGCTCGGTATCGTCACTCTTGATGCGGCGCGCTGCATCGACCAGCGCGCCCAGCAACAGCGCTCGCTTCTCGTAGCGCAGACCGGCCTTGACGATCAGTCCGCCGAGCTCGATCTTTTCCCGCGTGTCCTTCTTGCGGGCGTCGGATGTCATCGTCCTCGCCATGCGTTCAAGCCTCGCCAGCGCTGCCCGCGCCCGCGCCAGACGTGACCGGCGCGGTTTGCTGCGAGACGACGGCTGCCCCTCCCCTTTCTTTTCCGGCCGTAGCGCCCTGCCCTCCGCGAAATCGCTTGGTCAGTTGCTCAAACGCTGCCTGAAGCTCCGCCTCGTCGATCTCGATCTCGCCAAGGCCCGCCTTGAGCGCGATCCGTCCGATGCGTTCCGCTTCCCGGGTCTCGGCGATCTTGAGCTGTTCCTGCAGCTTGGCGATTTCGTCGCGAAGTTTCGCGGATGGCTTCTTCATGTCCGTCTGTCTCCCTGGGTGCGAAAGCTTGTCTTTCGAACCCAGTTTTTCGGACCGGAGTGCGGAACGCACTACTGTGAATCCTACAATCGCCAAGGGCGATGCTTTCGGGAATGATCCCGGCCGTTCCGAAGGAGCGGCTTCCAAGGGCGCAATTATACGTCGCTGGCGCGACGTGTTGCTGAGAGAGCCTCGTGGGGCGGCAGCTCCCGACGAACCTTTTGATTTCATTCGCAACCGGGAGAGAACTCCGCCGTGGCCGTCCCTCACTTCTCCGTCAGCGTCGTCGCCCGTGGCTCCGGCCGCAGTGCCGTGCTGTCGGCGGCCTACCGGCACTGCGCTAAGATGGAGTTCGAGCGGGAAGCCCGGACGATCGACTACACGCGAAAGCAGGGGCTCCTGCATGAGGAGTTCGTGATCCCTGCCGACGCGCCTGAATGGGTGTGCAGCATGACTGCCGATCGCTCGGTCGCCGGCGCATCCGAGTCCTTCTGGAACAAGGTGGAGGGCTTCGAGAAGCGATCCGACGCGCAGCTCGCCAAGGACGTCACCATAGCTCTGCCGCTCGAGCTGACGGCCGTGCAGAACATCGCGCTCATGCACGACTTTGTGGCGGGCCACATCACTGCGCAGGGCATGGTCGCGGACTGGGTCTATCACGACGCCCCCGGCAATCCTCACGTCCACCTCATGACCACATTGCGCCCGCTGACCGAAGACGGTTTCGGTTCGAAGAAGGTCGCGGTGCTCGGCCCGGATGGCAAGCCAATCCGAAATGACGCCGGTAAAATCGTCTATCAGCTGTGGGCCGGTAGCACTGAGGATTTCAACGCGTTTCGCGACGGTTGGTTTGCCTGCCAGAACAAACATCTGGCGCTTGCCGGCCTCGATATCCGCATCGATGGCCGTTCCTTCGAAAAGCAGGGTATTGACCTCGAGCCAACCATTCACCTCGGCGTCGGCGCCAAAGCCATCGAGCGCAAGGCCGAGCAATCCGACCACAAGTCGGAGACCTCGACTCCCAAACTCGAACGCATCGAGCTTCAGGAGGAGCGCCGCAGTGAGAATGCTCGACGCATCCGGCGTCGTCCCGAGATCGTGCTTGAGCTGATCACGCGGGAGAAGAGCGTCTTTGACGAGCGCGATGTAGCGAAGGTCCTGTACCGGTACATCGACGATGCCCGGCTTTTCCAAAGCCTGATGGTGAGGATACTGCAGAGGCCGGAAGCGCTCCGGCTCGAACGCGAGCGGATTAATCTTGCGACCGGGGTCCGGGAGGCGGCGAAATACACCACGCGCGAGATGATCCGGCTCGAAGCCGAGATGGCCAACCGTGCGATCTGGCTCTCCGGCCGCGCCTCCCGTGGGGTCCGTGAGACGGTGCTGCAAGCGACATTTGCGCGCCATTCCCGTCTGTCGGATGAGCAGCGAACGGCGATCGAGCATGTCGCCGGGGCCGCGCGGATCGCCGCTGTCATCGGCCGCGCCGGCGCCGGCAAGACGACGATGATGAAGGCTGCGCGCGAGGCATGGGAAGCGGCCGGCTATCGTGTCGTCGGCGGCGCCTTGGCGGGCAAAGCCGCCGAGGGATTGGAGAAGGAAGCCGGCATTGTTTCCCGCACGGTGTCGTCGTGGGAGCTTCGCTGGAACCAGGGTCGCAACCAGCTCGACGACAAGACTGTTTTCGTACTCGACGAGGCGGGCATGGTGTCGTCACGGCAGATGGCGCTGTTGGTCGAAACTGCGACCAAGGCCGGCGCCAAGCTCGTCCTTGTCGGCGATCCGGAACAACTGCAGCCGATCGAAGCGGGCGCCGCCTTCCGTGCGATCGTCGATCGCATCGGCTATGCCGAACTCGAGACTATCTACCGCCAGCGCCAGCAATGGATGCGCGACGCCTCGCTCGATCTGGCGCGTGGCAAGGTCCGCAAGGCTGTCGATGCCTACACCGCCCATGGTCGAATGATTGGTTTGAGACTGAAGGACGAGGCCGTCGAAAGCCTGATCGCAGCTTGGGACCGGGACTACGACCCTTCGAAGACCAGCCTGATCCTCGCACACCTTCGCCGCGACGTCCGAAAGCTCAATGATATGGCCCGCGCCAAGCTGGTCGAGCGTGGCGTCGTCGCACACGGATTTGCGTTCAAGACAGAGGACGGAACCCGCATGTTTGCGACCGGCGATCAGATTGTGTTCCTCAAGAACGAGGGCAGCCTTGGCGTCAAGAACGGCATGCTCGCAAAGGTGCTTGAAGCCGTAGCTGGCCGGATCGTTGCGGAGATTGGTGACGGCGAGCACCGCCGTCAGGTTACGATCGAGCAGCGCTTCTACAACAATCTCGATCACGGCTATGCGACGACGATCCACAAGAGCCAAGGCGCGACCGTCGACCGGGTGAAGGTACTTGCTTCCCTGTCGTTGGACCGGCATCTGACCTATGTGGCTATGACTCGCCATCGTGAGGATCTCGCCGTCTATTACGGCAGTCGCTCCTTCGCGAAATCCGGCGGCCTCATCCCGATCTTGTCGCGCCGAAACGCCAAGGAGACGACCCTCGATTACGAGAAGGCGTCGTTCTACGGCCAAGCGCTGCGCTTCGCGGAAGCGCGGGGCCTTCATCTTGTCAACGTCGCCCGCACGATCGCACACGATCGCCTCCAATGGGCCGTCCGGCAAAGCTCGAGGCTCGCCGACCTCGGCGCCCGTCTAGCCGCCATCGGTGCGGCACTTGGACTGGTCCGCGACAGCAACAAACACTCCATCCCGGACACAATCAAGGAGGCCAAGCCCATGGTATCAGGCATCACCACCTTCCCGAAATCGCTCGACCAGGCTGTCGAAGACAAGCTCGCCGCCGATCCCGGGCTCAAGAAGCAATGGGAGGACGTCTCGACCCGCTTCCAGCTCGTCTACGCGAAGCCGGAAGCTGCCTTCAAGGCGATCAATGTCGATACGATGTTGAAGGACCAGTCGGTCGCGCAGTCCACCCTGGCAAAGATTGCCGGCGAGCCGGAGAGCTTTGGCGCGCTCAAGGGCAAGACCGGTCTTCTCGCGAGCCGTGTCGACAAGCAGGACCGGGAAAAAGCGGTCGCCAATGTGCCGGCGCTCGCCCGAAATCTTGAACGCTACCTTCGTGAGCGGGCCGAGGCCGAATTCAAACACGAGACGGAGGAGCGCGCGGTCCGGCTCAAGGTTTCGGTAGACATCCCGGCGCTCTCCCCATCTGCCAAGCGAACGCTCGAACGCGTGCGCGATGCGATCGATCGCAACGATCTTCCGTCCGGCCTCGAATACGCGCTCGCCGACAAGATGGTGAAGGCCGAACTCGAAGGTTTTGCCAAGGCGGTTTCCGAGCGTTTCGGGGAAAGGACCTTCCTGCCTTTGGCTGCGAAAGACACTGATGGCAAGACTTTCGAGACCGTCACATCGGGCATGACGGCCGGCCAGAAGGCCGAGGTCCGGTCCGCGTGGAATTCCATGCGGACGGTCCAGCAACTTGGCTCTCATGAACGAACGACGGAAGCGGCCAAGCAGGCTGAGACGATGCGTCAGACGAAGAGCCAGGGGCTTTCGCTGAAATGACCGCGGGAGCTGGAACGCGGCGGGCGATGACCGCGGAACAACGACGAGCGGCTGGAATCATTTTTATGGCCGCATTGGTGGTCATACTGGCGATCGGCACCGGCCTCGCCGGCGGCTACCGCATCAATCTGACGCCGAGCGAGCCACTCGGCGTATGGCGTATCGTTCCGCTCCATCGCCCCGTTACTGTCAATGATCTGGTGTTCATCTGCCCACCGGCTACCGCGGAAATGCGGGAGGCACGAGCGCGTGGCTATTTTCGTTCTGGTTCCTGCCCGGGCGGCGTCGCACCGTTGATCAAGACAGTGATCGCCGTAGGAGGACAAAATGTCGAAATCAGCGTCAGCGTGAGCGTGGATGGGTGGAGGGTTTCCTCTTCCAGTCTCGCACTACGAGATGGAAAAGGCCGGCCGTTGACGCCCTCTCCGAGCGGCATCGTACCGCCAGGATATGTCTTCCTGCATTCCGCATTCCCCGGCTCCTATGACTCCCGATATTTTGGTCCGGTGCCAGCTTCCGGCATCCTCGGCCTGGCGCAGGAGGTGTTCACCTATGTGCCGTGATTACCTTCGGCCGTTGCTGCTGATATTCGCTTCGATTGCGGTCGGCGTGGTGGGCTGGAGCGGCTATATGTTGCTCCTTCCTGTCGCGCTGGGGTTTCCGGTTCTTTGGTCGCTCGCGCGAACGAGATCAGTGGCGGCACTTGTCTCCGCCGGATATTTTCTGGCCGCATCACGTGGTTTGCCGCAAGGCGTGGCCGCCTTCTATTCGTCGGATATCTGGCCGGGCTTGTTGCTCTGGCTGTGCGCCTCTTTGAGCTTTGTGGTGGTGCATGCTGTCCTCTGGTCAAAGAACACGCGCGTTCGTCCTTCTCGCTATCTCCTTGCGGCCGTCATCATGGCCATCCCACCATTCGGCATCACGGGCTGGGCACATCCTGTCACGGCGGCGGGTGTTCTGTTCCCGGGATGGGGATGGTGGGGCCTTGGCTTCATGACAGCCGGCCTTGCGGGCCTCGCAACACGCATTTGGCCAGCTGTCGCCACCGCCTTTGCAGGCCTTTGGCTGTGGTCCGCCGCGATCTGGACCGATCCGAAACTACCGGAAGGCTGGCGCGGCGTCGATCTGGAGTTGAGCGCTTCGCTCGGCCGAGAGGCCGGTCTTCAACGCCAGCGTGACATAATCGCAACGGTGCGGAACGCCGCCAGCGACGGTGCCCGCTATGTCGTGCTGCCGGAAAGTGCGCTTGGCTTCTGGACCCCGACCGTGGCGCGGCTTTGGACAGGCGCCCTCAGCGATAGCAATGCCACAGTGATGGCCGGGGCCGCGGTGGTCGATCCCAGGGGCTACAACAATGTTCTGGTCGCGATCGACAGGAAGGGCAGCCGCATCCTCTATCGCGAACGCATGCCGGTTCCCGGCTCGATGTGGCAGCCGTGGCGTTTCTTGTTCGGGGAGAGTGGCGGTGCCAGCGTGGATTTTTTTGCGAACCCGGTCGTCCCGATCGGTGCCGGCCGCGCGGCGCCATTGATCTGCTACGAGCAACTGATCGTTTGGCCGGTGCTTCAGTCCATGCTCCACGATCCCGATCTCGTCGTTGCCGTCGGAAACGGATGGTGGACCGAAGGGACGTCGATCGTTGCCATTCAGCGCGCCGCTGCCACCGCATGGGCAAAGCTCTTCGCAAAACCGCTTGTCATTGCCTTCAACACCTGACTGCCCAGGAGACATCATGCTCGACGCCGCCCTGATAAAAGAATGCGCAGACCCTTCCCTCAAGCCCGCGATCGTGGAGCAGTTCGTGATGGCAGCGGGCTCGGGTGATCCCCTCGCCGTCACTGTTAAATCGGGCGGCCGGTTAATACTCGTTCCGAAAGCCACATCGACTGAGGAGGCGATGGCGATCATGCGCCAATACGCTGGTCAGGCGGTCGTCCGAGTCGGCCTGACCCAGTTTCCTGCTGAGGTTGGAGTCAAGGAGCCCGCCGATTTGAAGCCTGATCTCGTCGATCCTTGCCAGAACCTCCGCAAAGGCACGGCGATGTTCGCCAAGGTCCTGAGGATCGTTGCGAAATGGTATGGCAACCCCACGAGCAAAGATGTCTTCCCGCAGATTTTTGATGATGCAGTCTACGCATGGAAAACCGGCGAGTTCGAGGGCGTGAGTGTGTTTCAGGCGGAGGATCCTGGAATACCCATCGAAGCGCCGCAGCAAAGCGATGAGACTCGTCCCGCCGAGTCAGTGGATGGCGAGGAAGCGACGCCAAAACACGTACAGCCAGAGACGATGCAGGATGTTAGGCATGCGGGGATACGGATCGATCTTTCCCGCATCGGTGGTCAGCAATAGCGTTGAGTTCACCTCGCATTGGCGAGGCATGTTCCGGCCAACCCAAAGTCTAGGCGACTCCAAAGCATGAAATTACTGTGCTTCCAGATGCCTGGTCCGTGGTTGTAATGGCGGCGAGCCAGTAAGAAACCGCATACTGACGGGTTCCAGCTATGGAGTTGCCCGATAAAAAACCCGACAGGATCTGATTTCTGTTCGCTGAGCCATGAACTCGCGTGGTTGCGACCAAACCGCTCATTCGTCCAGCCTCGCAGCCGCAACCGCGTGCGGCATCAGGAATGTGGCAATCTCCGCGATGACGTCTGTCAGATCGCCAGGATTGTGTGCAACGCCTTCAACGAAAGCTCGCCATTGCCGCTGCTTTTGCTGGTCCTTGGCAAAGGCGTCCGTTAGGGCGTCGGGGAGGTCAATGGGGATCGATGTCTCGCGGCGATCAAAGGTAGCGGCTATTGCGCGCGCCAGCCGATCATCGCCGAAGTCGAAAGACCTGCTGAGGATCCAGATGTCGTAGAAATCCTTCATACGGCTGTTTACTCGCCCCAGCATCACCATTGCCTGGAACTTCTCGGCAATGACCGTTTCTCGCGCATAGGCCCGAAGCCGCGGCATCGGAAAATCGAGCATGGAAGGATAATCCAAAACCTCCACCCCAGGCTCAAGCGCATCGCCAAAACCGATGTCGATCGTCAGGTTAATCCGGGCTCCGCTGATCGAAGCGATCACCCGCAGCCTGAGCCCACCATAATCCAATGCCTCGCGAATACGATCCACATGCAGCGTATCAGCGTCGAACGTAACGCCATCGTCGGCCTCTTGCGCCAGAATTTCCCGAAATGTCTCAAGCATCGGGTCCGGACTCGGATCACCGAAACCCAAAAGGTCGAGGTCGCGCGTGCCTCGGTGCGGATTGTCGAACCAACTCATCATCAACATCGCCCCTTTTAGAACGAAGCGACCGGCGTGGGGCGACTGGCTAAGCCGGAACAATAACCGTTCAAGAGCAAAACGCGTCAGGACCAGATCGAAGCTTTGCCCGCTTGCCTTGGCGAGTTGCAATAGGCGGGCGCGCACCGAGGCGCCGACGTTTCTGATTTCTTTAGCCATTGGCGGTCAGCGCCTCGAGATACGGCCGGATCACCGATCCGACGCCACCGCGTTCGGCCTGGTTGGCGATTTCGCCAGGAGTAGCCCTTCGTTGCCGCAGCGCCTCCTGCAGCCCTTCTATCGCTACCGAAAGGCCGATCTTGTTGCGATAGCGAAAGCAATCGGCAATTGTCTTGGCAATTCCAAAGACCCTCACGGGAACGCCTTCAATGACATGGGGTTCGACGCTTTCGTTGAGAAGGCCGTCTGTGAAACGCACGATGCGCATAGCGGGGCCGTCCAGTTTCGGAGCCCAGTCCTTACGGCCTATGGCAAGCCAGATTTGTCCTGGGAGCTGATCTGTCAGGCCGTGGAACGCCAGTGCCGAAACGAGGCAGATAACGCCTTTGGGTGCGCGTTTGGCAACCTCCGCCAGGCTGTGGTTGACGTCGAGCTGCGCATCAGGAAGTTGATAAAGACCGCGGGCAAGCCGGAGCACTTCACCATCTCGTTCCATTCGGCTCATGGTGGCAGCCGTCACACCTGCGTTCCGCAGTTCCACCAAACGTGCTATTCCGCGCTCAGTTAGCACGGTTCGGGCGATCTGGCGTTGCGTGACGGAACCGGGCATTGATATAAAAGCTCGGAAAGTGGATCTATTATCCTAGGATTTGTATCACAGTCCCTGAGGTGGAGAAAGCCCTCGCTCTTGGAATTTCATCCAGCGATTGTTCGGACTGGGACGCGCATACCCTTGCCTTTGAAAACCGGCTCGCCGCCAACTAACCTTTCACGCAGTGGATGATCTAGTCCACTCCAGAGCACTTCGCCGCGCGCGGCCCAGTGCTCCCTCGCTCTCGCGACGTCGATGATCAGATAGTCGTCCGCTCTAACAGTTTCTTCTGCATAGGGGTTCTGGTCAATGATACGAACAAACGCTTGCGACGCTCTGCCGACAGGATCGAACCGACACCGTACGAGAGTTTCAACGAAGCAGATCTTCGTCTGCCAGCGCTCGGGCGGAACTGCGCGACAGTCGGGTTGAGAGGATGCGCTTATCGATGGCATTGTGTACCGCCTTCACAGCGATCTCGCTGACGGCTGCGGCTTCGGCAGCCATACATTCACGAAGAGCGTTGCTAATAATCATTCCTTTTAGAGAGAGTATATACGAGAAGCGAACAGTCTCAATGCCGCCGGCTTGCGAAGACGATTCTCGCTGTCCCAGGCCGGAGGTGTTACAAGGTTATGCACCTGCTTTCGCACCAACCTGGGTCTCACCAATTGGTCGAACTAATTCGACGTGGCTGACATCTAAGGCTTGAGCCAGTTCATAAAGCGTAATTACAGTTGGGTTGCGACGACCTCGCTCCAGGCTACTAAGATATTGCTGACTGAATCCGGAACGCGCCTCGACCTCTTCCTGTGTCAGGCCTTTCTCCCGACGCAGGCGGGCAAAATTCGAGCCGACCAGTTTGCGCATGTCCATGCGCCGAAAGATCGCCGTTTACACACTTTGAGTTTATCAACTAAAGTATGTAAAAGCCTTTCCTATAAATGCCCGCCAATGCGGGGCGGGTAATGGGTTTAGGGTCGATATAAGCATCAGCGCTTTGCCAGCAACCCAGAGATTTCGGACGTAACGGTGCCGGATTTGATGTAGGCGAACCTTCGGGCCACTTGGTGAGAAAATGAAAGTTTGGGAGAAGCGGGTGAACAAAGCGAGCTCATCCGATGCAAATGGTCAAGAAAATGAAAGAGAATCGCGCTTCAGCTCGATGCAACAGCCGGAGCTGGAGGCGTTGGCTGTCTCGGCAATTCTCGAACACCGCCGCCTGATTGCCGCCGACGAAGCTGTCTACGAGGAATGGACTCGCGCGAGCGGCGATCCGTCCGTTTCCGGTGCCGTACTAAAAAGTCTGCAGGATGAGTACGTCGCGCGTCAGAACAAATCTGAGGCCCAGCAGGAGGTGCTGTCGGAAATCATCGATGCGCTTGGTTACATCCCTGAAGTTGCCCCAGATTGCGAAGAGTGACGCTCATACCAGACCGTGGTCTTTGGCGATCGCGACAAGTTGCGGAACGGTCGCTGCGTCGAGCTTTTCGCGCGCTTTATCCAGGTAGTGCTGCACTGTCCTCGGATTGATCCCTGTCAACATTGCCGTTTCCGGAGCGCTTTTGCCCTTTGCCGCCCACATGAGGCACATTGCTTCTCTTGGTGAAAGCAACCGTTTCGGAGCGACAATCGTCGTCGCAGCGATGATCTTCAGGCGGTAATGGATCGCCAGAACCGCCCGGATCGCTTTTTGCGCATCCCGCAGTTTTGAAACGTCAGCCGTCTGCGCTGAGGATGCAAAGGTCAGCATCATCGTTGACCCGAAACTTCCTTCGACGGGAATCGTCACCCCACTCCGAATGCCGTAATCGATCGCCTGGTCCCGAAAACGCCTGAGTTCGGAGGTTCCACGAGCGGGCCAATCGTCGGCCGTCCAGGAAAACATTTCCATGCGACGCTTGGCTTCAGTAACGACCGGGTCGATGCGGGAGTACTGGCCTTCGAGATAAACGCCCTGCCATTCCTCCGGATAGGAGTTGAATGTGCGGATTTCCAACCCCTCGGTCTGCAGATAAGCAAAACGGTCGAAGCCACATGCGTGCGCAAATGTCTTCAAAGCACTTTTGATCATACGTTCATCATGCGCGGCTTCTGTCATATCGATGAGAGAGCGAAGGTCACCGTCCACTAACTTTTCTCCTTTTGCGACGGTGCAAGCCTCCCACTCGTGGCGCCGTTCTGACGCCGCGAGGTACCGGTTGGCACCGTTCGGCTAGCCGGAGCCACATGGGACATTGGACCATACGGCGGTTGCTTTTACGCGAAGCAGATCCACGTTCGTTGCATCCCTTAGGTCTATTCACCTCTGCCGAGTATTCAACTCTTTCTGATCTAAAGACGATGATTTTTGTAGAGATTTTTAGTCACACCTGCGCCGCCGCGCGGAATGACCTTGCGATGTTCAGCGATAAGCGAAAATCTGAGGGTCCATTAGCTGGTTAGCGGCCGCTATAGACTGACGGAAAAACAATATCCTGATCGACCAGGACGTTGAACTTGTAGCCCGGCCGGATGCGAATTGTCGGCTGAACGTTCAGATTCTTCGAGATCGTCTCTTCCGCTACCCGGCCGAATGATTCGGCAAAATTACGTCGTGCTGCATCCGAGGCCGTGTCCTGCATCGCGAGCGTCGAACTCTCAGGCATCGACATATCGATACCAGTTCCGATGATTGCCACCAGCGCAGCCGAACGGAAAGTCCTCCAGAGATGGCGGTCGACCTTATCCTTGAAGCCCCCATATCCTTCTGCGTCTGTGCCAGCCATGCCGCCGATCTGCAGGGTAGACCCATTCGGGAAAATGAGGTCCGTCCAGACAACGAGTACCCGCTCCTGGCCGAATGAAACCTTGGAATCGTAGCGACCGAACAGCTTTGCGCCCTGGGGGATGAGAAGGCGATAGCCGGTCGCGCTGTCGTAGACATTCTGGCTGACCTGAGCCGTGATCCGCCCTGGCAAATCGGAATTCAGGCCGGTGATCAAGGTGGCGGGAATGACTGAGCCGCGCTTCAATTCATTGGGTGACATCTGCGGCACCACCTGGTTTGGCAGGTAGCCAAGATTCTTGATGTCCTGATTGAAGAAGTCCTCCTTCGACGTCTGGCCGTTCTGATCGACGTTCTGACCCATCAGTCCGGATTTCATGGCCGCGGCATAAAGGTCTGAGGCGCTGTTCGCCACGGCATTTGTCGGCTGGCGGCCGATGTCATTGGTGGAACTTGCAGCGTTCTCGACATCGGAGATGTCTACCTTCAGCGGCGAATCGAGCGCCGTAGAACGAGCCTGGAGGCGCGCCATCCGTTGCCGCTGGGCCTCGCGCATATATTGTTCATCCTGCTCTCGCTTCAGGCGAGCCTTCCACTCCTCTTCGGATTCGAGCCTTTGTCGGCGATCTTGTCTATCTGCTGGTTGGCGCTCGACGACCTGTTCCTGCTTCTCCTTTTTCTCCGCGACGACGGGTGTCGGTTGAAACACCTCCTGCTTGTCTGGGTCACCGATAATGCCATCCGTGACACCCCGCTTCAGCTGGTCGCCAAAACTGGTCGCAGGGCTGTTGGAAGCACCCTCGATGTCACCACGATTGAAGGAAAGCCCACGAAGCGAGAGACCAATCACAACGACGCCGACGAACAGCACGATGACGATGATGGCGATGATGATCGGCAGGCGGTTGAGCCGGCGCATGACCTGCTGATCGTCGGCTTGGCTCGATGTGCCAAGCTGGAGCGACTGGACCATGTTAATCTCCGTCAGTTGCGCTGCATGATCGAAAGCGGACCGGCCGGCGCGGCGCCGGCCGCCGTCGGTGTGTAAGCGCGGCCAAGAGCGATGGAAGGCGTCGAGACCTGCACTAGCACCTGTCCGTCGAAGCCCTCGATTGCATAAGCAAGCTCGACCGGCTTGACGTCTTTGGCGACTTTGCCGTCCGTGACCACTGTGTAGCCCCACCCCTTCAGCGCCACCTCGAGGGCGGATGCGAACTCCGATGTGTCCGTCCCCATTTTGATCGTTGTCGTAGCACCTGCCGGGCCGATCTGTTCAGCCAGGCGGCTTGCCATGTCGCCGGCGATGGCGCTTGCAGCCGGTCCGGTGACGGCCACCGGGGTCGAGCTGGTCGTCAGTGCGTCGTCGGCCGTTTGGCAGCTGGAGAGCAGCGCGGCCGCGATGAAGAATGCGAGAAGCTTCCGCATGGTTCAGCCTCCCCGCCGGATGGTGATCTTCTGCTGCTGCCAACCGACACCGGAAATGAGGATCGCCTTGTCGATCGCATAGTCGACGGTCATCATGTCGTTCTTCATCCGGTAATTGACGATGCGGTTCTGGCCGCCAGAGACGACAAACAGCACCGGCGCGTCCTGGCCGGAGATAGACTTCGGGAACTGGATGTAGGTCTTGACCCCGTCCGAATAGACCCGCTTCGGCCTCCACGAAGCCCCGCCGCTGATCGAATAAGAAAAGTTCAGCTTGTCCGGCGCCGCGCCCGGAATGCCGCCGGTTTCGATACGGGCGTTGATGTCGGCGAGTTTGGGCGACACGTCTTCCGGATATTCGAACCCGACACGTGCCATGTACTGGCTGGGATGGGACTTAAGCTGGATATGATAGGTTCGCCGTGAGGTGGTGACGACCATCGAGGTGAGAAGGCCGGGCTCCGACGGTTTGACGATGAGATGGATCGCCTGCCCGCCTGTCGCCCCCGAGGTGGCCGGCTCCACCTTCCAGCGTACGGTGTCGCCGACGAGCACATCGCGGACGATCTCGCCACCCTGAAGTTCGATGTCGCAGACCTGTAGCGGCGAGCAGACGACGGAGGGTTGGGTCTCGCCGAACAGAAAGATGACCTTTCCATCCGGACCCGTCGTCACCAGTCCCGCCGTACCGCGCCACTTTCTGGAAAGATTTGTTCCCTTCACCTCGTTGCTTGTCATGCTTTGCGCCTGCGCGCCCGCCGCAAGCAAGAGTCCGGCTATGCAGCCGGCGGCTGCGATCAATTCCGTTTTTTTCATTGAAAGAATCCCTGCCATTAAAGCTGTGCCGTCCAGTCGAAATCCCGGACATAGAGGCCGATCGGATTGAGGCGGATCGTCGCCTCATCCTGTGGCGCGGTGAGTGTCACAGTTGCGATGCCGCGGAACCGCCGCGTGCCGATCTCTTTGCCCTTGCGATCCCGCTCGTATTCCGTCCAGTCGATCTGATAGGTCTGGTTCGAAAGCGCCACGATGTTGTTGACCTCGATGGCAACTGTCGAAGACTTCGCCTTCTCGAACGGAGAATTGCCTCGGAACCAGGCGTTGACCTTCTCCGTCGACGGATCGGACGTGCGAAGAAGGGCGTAGGTGCGGTCGATATATTGCTTCTGCACCACCGCATCTGGAGTGATCGAGCGAAAGCTCGTGACGAAGCTACCGAGTGTGGCGCGCACCACGCGGACATCGGCATATTCTATTTGCTCCGGAAAGCCTGCCGTGACCGCGGTTCCGAGCTTGTCGACCTCGACGATGTAAGGCACGAGCCTCACCTGCGTGCTCAGATACATCGAGTAGCTGAAGCCGATGACGGCCATGACCAGACCGAGGACACCAACGACGCGCCATGCGGCGGCGGCTTTCACATAGGAGCCATAGCGTTCGCTCCATTCCTGGCGGGCGGCAAGATACGGGTTTTCCGGGGCGCGGTTCGCTGCCATTTATTCTTCCCTTGTCTCGATTACGGTTTGTCGTTGCGTTCGGGAGGAGGCTTCGGTCCGCTATGACCGCCGCGCTGTTGATCGAGCTTGGCATTGGCCAGTCCGAGAATGGACCCGGCATAAGCGCCCGGAGAGCCGATTGCCTTTTCCTTCGCGGCGGATCCGGCTGCTTGCGCGCCGGAACTGAAGCTCGCGGCCATGCCGCGAAGAGCAGCACCTGCAACGGATGAACCGCCAGCTCGTGCGGCTTGAGCCGCCGCAAACCCCGCGCCGGCAGCGCCGGCGGCGAGGAAACCAGCACCGGCGGCGAAGGACGCCGCTTGCCCGCCGTGCCGGATTGCCTCCATGCCACCGGAGACCGACGCGCCCTGGACGACGCCCTGGATGATGTTCGGGACGTACATGGCGATGATGAAAACAACGACGGCAATTCCAGCGATGGCAAGAGCGGTTTGAAACTGGTCGCCGATATCGGGCTGGTTGGCGAGGCCGATCAACACTTCCGAACCAATGCGAGAGATCATCACAAGGCCCATGAGCTTCATCCCGACGGAGAAGGCGTAGACCAGGTAGCGGACTGCAAAATCCTTGGTGAACGACGATCCACCAAGGCCGAGCATGATCATGCCGGCCAGCAGCCCGATATACATTTCGACCATGACCGACACGAAAATCGCTGCGACCAGAGAAAATGCGATGACTGTCACGACCATCGCGAACGCTGCCGAGATTGCGAGAGCATTGTCTTCGAAGAGGCCGAACTGTACCTTTTCCGACATTTTCGTTGCAACTGCGAGCCCGGCGTTGAACACGTCAGCTGGTGATGCCGTCCCTCCTCCGGCGCCGATTTGGAAGAGACTGTCTGCGACCGCCTTGGCGAAGGTGGGTCCCTGCGCTAGCACAAACGCGAAGAAGCCCACAAACATGATCCGCCGCACCAGTTCGGCGAACCAGCTATCCAGCGAGGCCGACTGGATGGCCAGCCAGACGGCCGCTATGCCGATCTCGATCGTTGCGAGGATCCAGAACAGAGATCTCGCAGCGTCCATGACGGTGCTTTCCCACCCCTTCGCGGCGGTAGTGATCTGGCTCTGGAGGGAGGTCAAAACTGACCCTTCTTGCGCAAGCGCCGGCTGGGTCGCCATCACCGCGAACGCGGCAACGAGCATGGCGACCCGTAGCTGATGAAGTCTCGTCATGGTTGGCATGCGATCACCATTCGACCTTCATCTTTTCGCCGCCCGATGTGGGATACTCCTTCGATGAACCAAAAAACTTCTCCCGGCGCTCCCATGCGGCCTGTTTTTCCGAGATGAGCAACCATAGGCCGGTGCTGCCGACAGCGAGACTCGTCGCGATCGCGACTAGGATCAGTTTCGTTTTCACCACTCCACCTTCATCTTTTCGCCACCTGAGGTGGAAGGAGCCGTCGCACTGAAGAATTTTTCCCGCCGCGCCTGTGCCAGATCCTTGTCGGTCTGTTCGGTCTGCAGCCAGGTTCCCATCATGGTCATCTGTTGGGAGACGAGACCGCGAAGCTTCTGCATTTGCGCGACTTGCTGAGCGGCGATCTCGTGGCCGACCTGCAAAGCCTTCATCTGCCCGTCAGCCGTTTCGGACATCGACCGCAGCGAGGACATCGTATCCTCCTCGCTGTCGAACTGGTCGGCCGTGAGGCTCGCCGCCTTCAGCGAGCTGGCGATCGTGTCACGGTTGGTGTTTGACCAGGACTGATAGGTCGAGGAGAACGTCGTGTTGTCCGGCAAATTCGTCTTGAGATCGGCATAGCTTTGAAAGCGTTGCTGAAGAACGTCGTCCGCATTTCCCATCGAAAAAGCGATGCCCTGTCCCTGGTCGATGATAGTGCGTAGCTGGTTGAGATCGCTTTCGACCTGCCCCCAGACATGGTCAGGAAGCTGCGCGGTGTTTTGCAGCATGTTCTCGTAGATCTTCAGCTGGTTCTGAATCTGCTCTGCAAGCTGGCTGATCTGGGTCAGTTGATTGTCGACCTGGATGCCGGAGCTTTTCATGAGGTCCACGAGCTGCGCATTGTTGGCGAGCTGCGTCCATTCGGTCGCGGCGCCGGTGGCTGTACCGGCTTGCACTGAGCCTGCGCGTCCAATCGTAAGAGCGGCGGCCGCCAAGCCGGCGAACCATCTATTTGAGCAGCGATGCGGCATCTTGAACTCCTCTCGTTTCAAGCCAGTGGATCGGCCAGTCGTGGCCATGTTCGGATTTCAGTGTGCGGATGCGTTTGAGGTCCTCTTTGCCCGACGCGCCGACAAAGCTCAGCGCGACTGGCCCAAGCGACATGTTGAAGAGCCGCCGGCCTTCCGGCGTGGCGACGTAGTATTCGCGCTTCGGCATGGCGGTAGCGACGATCTCGATCTGCCGCTCGTTGAAGCCGATGCGCTCGTAGAATTCGCGCGTTCCCGACTCCCGGGCGGCGCCATTCGGAAGGCAAATCTTGGTGGGGCAGGATTCCTTCAGCACGTCGACAATGCCGGACCGTTCGGCATCGGAGATCGATTGGGTGGCAAGAACGACAGCGCAGTTCGCCTTGCGCAGCACCTTCAGCCACTCGCGAATTTTGTCGCGGAACACAGGGTGGCCGAGCATCAGCCACGCCTCGTCAAGCACGATCAGACTTGGCGATCCGTCCAGGCGCTTTTCGATCCGGCGGAACAGGTAGGTCAATACTGGCACGAGGTTACGCTCGCCCATATTCATCAGTTGCTCGATCTCGAAGGTCTGGAAGGCGCCAAGCGTGAGGCCATCCTCTTCCGCATCAAGGAACTGACCCATTGGACCATCGACGGTATAGTGATGCAGCGCGTCCTTGATCTCGCGCAATTGCACGCCGCTGACGAAATCCGAGAGCGAGCGACCAGAGGCGCTCGCCATCAGTCCGACCTGCCGAGAGATGGCGTTACGATGATCGGGTGTGATGGTGACGCCCTGCAGGCCGATCAGCATCTCGATCCATTCCGTCGCCCAAGCCCGGTCGGCGTCACTCTTGAGTTCGGAGAGTGGGCAGAAGGCCAAGGCCCTCCCCTCTTCCGCATTGTCGCCGCCGATCTCATAATGATCGCCGCCAGCAGCGAGCGTCAGGGGTTGAAGTGAACTGCCTTTGTCAAAGGCGAAGATCTGCGCATTTTCGTACCGGCGAAACTGCGCGGCTATCAGGGCGAGAAGCGTCGACTTGCCCGAACCCGTTGGACCGAAGATCAGTGTGTGGCCGACATCATCGACGTGCAGGTTCAGACGAAACGATGTCGATCCGCTCGCAACCTGCATCAACGGCGGGGAATTCGCTGCGTAAAAGGGGCATGGCGCGACCGGGTTTCCCGACCAGACCGAGTTCAGCGGAATCAAGTCGGCGAGATTGCTGGTGTTGATCAGCGGCTCACGGATGTTGCAATACCAGTTGCCCGGCAAGCTGCCGAGATAGGCGTCGGTGGCATTGAGCGTTTCGATCCGCGCACCGAAACCTTCCGCCTGGATCAACCGCCGGATCGCTTCGGCCTTTTCCTGGAGTGCTTCGCGATTGCTGTCGAACAGCACGACGACCGGTGTGTAATAGCCATAGGCAACCAGCTGTGACGAGGCCTGCGCGATGGCATCCTCCGTCTCGACCACCATGGTCATCGCGTCCTGGTCGACGGATCGACTTTGTGTCTGGAATATCTGGTCGAAGAACGGCCGGACCTTCTGCTGCCATTTCTTGCGTGTGCGTTCGAGCTTCTGTCGAGCCTCCTCGGCATCGAGAAAGATGAAACGTGACGACCACCGATAGGTCAGCGGCATCATATCAAGGCTGTTCAAAATCCCCGGCCAGCTTTCGGCCGGCAGACCGTCGATCGCGATGACGCCGAGGAAACGGTTTTCGACCTTTGGCGTCAGTCCGTGCTCAAGCTCCGCCGTGGCAATCCAGTCGAGATACATCGGAATATCGGGAAGCCGGATTGGATGGCTTTCCCCAGTGGTGCAGAATCGGGCGAACTGGAGCAACTCGTCATACCGGGCAATTCGCTCCCCTCCCCTCTCAAGTGTTTCGCGGGTTTCCATTCGCCGGATCGTAAGTGTGTTGGCAAAATACTGCTCAAGCTCACGCACCGCGTTCTTGAACACGAAGAGCACCGTGTCCGCGTAGGACTTCTTCCGGCTCTCCTCATCCGAATAGACGTATTTGCTGAGTGCAGTCTTCTTGGACTCAAGTGGCCGGTAGGTCAGGATCAGCGCATGCTTGCTCTCGAAATGCCCCTGCTCGCGCGCGAAATGCGCCCGACGCTCGGCATCGATTGCGCGGGTCACGGGGTCGGGGAAATGGCATCGATCCTCTGATGGATAGTCGACTGTTGGAATACGGATGGCCTCGACCTGGATCATCCAGCCGCTTCCGAGCCGTGACAGAACGGCATTGATCTGCCGCGACAACTCGTTGCGCTCGAGGTCGGTCGCACTTTCCGAGTCCGGTCCCGCGAAGTACCAGCCGGCCATCAGGCTTCCGTC
This sequence comes from Rhizobium sp. NZLR1, assembly GCF_017357385.1. NCBI lineage: Bacteria > Pseudomonadati > Pseudomonadota > Alphaproteobacteria > Hyphomicrobiales > Rhizobiaceae > Rhizobium > Rhizobium sp. NZLR1. Next base: position 276,384 of record NZ_CP071635.1, read on the forward strand.
CTTCAAGAGGAGAACACCATTGTCGACGAGGCCGGCATAGGGAACGAGATCGGCGAAGGACGGGCCGGTTACCCGGAAGCGTTTGAGAGCTACCATGGCCGCCTCCTCAATACCGGCGCCACGGCGAAGTGGTTGCCTTGTAGTAGGGCTTGTAAGAAATGTGCCTGATATAGACTTGGCGCATGATCGGATCCGACTTCGCCATCATCCTGAGCGCCCCGACGATGACGATCCAGACGGCGATGCCGAAGAGCGCCGAATAGACCGTGAGAACCACGAAGATGAGAATGACGGCCGCAAGGCCGGTGATCAGCACCAATTCGCGGTCCGCGCCCATCAGAAGGTTCGGGCGCGAGAGGGCACGATGGATGCGATTGCGTCGCAAGCCGGACACGGACTCAGCCATCATCTCCCTCCCCTCCCCCGTTCGAACCAATTGACGTGACCTGCTCGTCGGTTAGCCCGATCGAAGCGCCGGTCGCACCGAACAGGCCGACGATGTTGGTGGCGCCGAGCAGGATGCCGGCGACGAGAACGACGTACACAAGGCGCCGTGCGAAATCGTTGAGCTCGCCGCCGAAGATGAGCATGCCGCCGGCAATGGCCACGGCTGCAAGCGCGATCGCACCCGCGACCGGGCCGGTGATCGACTCCTGAATCTGCTGCAGTGGCCCTTCCCATGGGAGGCTGCCGCCGGAACTGGCGAGCGCCGGCGCGACAGAGGCAAGAACGATTTGCGCCGCCACGAGCGCGGCGGCGATGAGGGTATGCTTACGCGACATGGCGCGCCTCCTGTTCTTCGGTGAGCTGATCGGATTCGATCTCGTACTGTCCGTTGATGAACCGCTCGACTTGAATGATGTCGCGAACAAGCCGCCCACGCGGCGTCCGCTCGATCGAGATGACCAAGTCGACGGCCTCTCCGATCACCTCGTGCATCGGCTGCTGGCTTGCTTCGGCGGTCAGCTGTTCAAGCCGACGCAGCGCTGACATGGCGGAGTTCGAGTGAATGGTCGCCACGCCGCCTGGGTGACCGGTGTTCCAGGCCTTGAGCAACGTCAGGGCCGCGCCGTCGCGAACTTCGCCAACGACGATCCGGTCGGGGCGCAAGCGCATTGTGCTCTTCAAGAGCCGCGCCATGTCGATCGAATCGCTGGTATGCAGGAGAACGGCGTTTTCGGCCGCGCATTGGATTTCCGCGGTATCCTCAAGAATGACGAGACGATCCTGCGGCGCAGATTTGACGATCTCGTGGATGACCGCGTTCGCTAGCGTCGTCTTGCCCGAGCCCGTTCCGCCGGAAATGATGATGTTCAGCCTCGTGGAAATGGCGCTGCGGATCGTGGCGGCTTGGTATTCTGTCATCACGCCGGCGCGAATATAGTCTTCGAGCGGAATGAGGCGCGATACCCGGCGACGAATCGTGAAGGCAGGCTTGGTGACAACGGGCGGCAACAGTCCCTCGAAGCGGTGGCCACCGATTGGCAGCTCGCCGGAGATGATTGGCTGTTCCGTGTCGACCTCTGACTGAAGCGCGTGCGCCACTGTACCGATCACCATCTCCGCTGCAGCCGACGACATCTCGCCGGCGGGCGTAACGCCGTGACCGAGCCGTTCGATGAACAACTTTCCGTCCGGATTAAGCATGATCTCGACGACGTTCGCGTCGTCCAGGGCAACACAAAGCTGGTCGCCGAGCGCCTCCTGAAGTTTGCGGACGAGCCGAGGGTGAGAGCGAAGCTGGTTCACGGATTTCTCCTTACGCTGCCTGGCTGACAGGGGGCGAGTTCAGAACGGTAGTTGGAGGGGCGAAGCCTGAGGAACGTGGCCGCATTGGCGGCCAGCGTGCCCGCTACGGCCGTCGTCACGCCGATCTTCTTGGGTTCGCCTAAACGATGCAGCTGCCACCCCACGCGGGCGAGGATGCGCTCAAACCGAAGATCGGTCACCGTAACAATCTCAGTGTACCCGTTTGCCAGGCACCATTCGATGATGCCAGCGAACATGGTCAGCGTCGCTTCATGGACCGAGCCGACGCCCCTCCCCTCCGCGAGAGCCGTGTCGACACAGAAGCGAGAACTCTCGATCATCGCGGCATGCCCCTTGAGTTGGCCGTCGGGGAGCAGCGACGGGAAAACGTCGGCCACCATTGTCGGTCCGAGCGCAGGAAGAAGCCTCGCGCACCCCGCCAATTCGCCGGTCTCTGCGATGGCGAGAATATAGGTCGGCCGAAGCGCGTCGAAACGATCGGACTCGCACCCCGCCGTTACATCGACTTCCCAGCCCAGGCGATCGGAAAAGACCCGAGCACGAAGCTGATAGTGGATGTGTAGGAGATGCGCCTCTTGGATCGTCCGGGGTGTTGAGAGCGCGAGAGCCCGCATGATCTTTCTCCGTCGTTGTTGGTCGGCGGGAAATCAGCACAGTTTGGAATCGGAGGGCAGTTGTAGGATTCAACATGCACGTAGCGAGGTGAGTCGTGGCTCATGAGGGGTGTGGCGCTACAGAGCCGCCTAATCTACTTGCTGCTACACTGTTCGGATTTGTAGGATTCACAGGAGAACATTCCGGGATCAGGGAGCCGGGCATTTGTGGCTAACTCCCGGAGCGGAAAAGCAAAAAACCGAACAGCCTTATGCAGATTGCCCCCGGTCGTTAACCTTTTGTTAACCCTAAACCTCTGGACCAGTTCGGAGAATCGTGTTCTATTTTTAGCGGGCAATGGCCGGTAAACCGGCGAAAAGCCGCCAAGAGGGACAGATGGCGATAGCAAACCGAGTAGAAGCAAGTGTTGGCTCGAAGGAAGATGCCGGCAGCAAAATCATGCGCCATGCCGGGCTTCTGTCCGGGCAATTGCAGCAGCTCAGAACTCGTATGTATCCGCCAAAATCGGAAAAGACCCTGCGTCCCTTTCTGACCAACGAAGTGTCGAAGCTGACGTCTATACCCGATTCCACCCTGAAGCTCATGTCCACCGAAGGACGTGGGCCGATTCCCAGTAGGCTGGAAAATAACCATCGCGTCTACACGCTGGACCAGATCAATGAACTGCGTGAATTGTTCGCGATTCAGAAACCTGCAGACGCCTTGCGATTCCTTCCTCGTCGACGTGCCGGCGAGCACCTCCAGGTTCTTGCGATAGCCAACTTCAAGGGCGGCAGCGCGAAGACGACAACCTGTGTCCACCTTGCCCACTATCTCGCCCTTCATGGGTATCGCGTCCTCGCACTCGACCTGGACCCGCAAGCATCCTTGTCCGCTTTGTTCGGTGCTCAGCCAGAAGTTGATGTTGGGTCGAATGAAACGATCTATGCCGCTTTGCGTTACGATGACGCCGAGCGTCGTCCCATCCGCGATATAATTCGCAGGACATATTTCGATGGCATCGACCTCATTCCGGGCAATCTTGAAGTCATGGAGTATGAGCACGAAACGCCACGGATCTTGGCGAACAAGGCCAACTCCGGCGCAATCTTTTTTGAGCGGCTGAAACTCGCCCTTTCGGAAGTCGCGGCGGACTACGACATCGTGATTCTCGACACTCCGCCGTCCCTCGGCTTTCTGACCTTGAGCGCGATATACGCAGCGACTAGCATGATCATTACGGTCCACCCTGCCATGCTGGACGTCGCGTCAATGAGCCAGTTCCTTCTCATGATGGGTGATCTGATTAGTGTTCTGAACGAGAGCGGCGCTCAGTTGGACCAGGACTTCATCCGGTATCTGGTTACACGACACGACCCCAATGACGCGCCACAGTCGCAAGTCGTTGCGATGCTTCGGCACCTGTTCGGCTCCGATGTATTATTGCCGACCGCCATTGAAAGCACCGCCGTTGAAGCAGCCGGCTTGGCGAAGCGCTCGGTATACGAGCTCGAATTGGGACAGATCGGACGCGATACTCACAAGCGTGCCCGCGAGGCGGTAGATGCTGTGAACGAGGCGATTGTTCGCCTCGTCAATGAGAGCTGGGGGCGGACATGAGCAAATCCCCTCGCAAGTCGATTGTCGCCAGCTTCGGGTTGCTTTCCGCAGAGCTGGAAAGCGATCAGGCTGCGGATCAACAGCAGCCGTCGCAGGCCCCTGCCCCGGTTCCGGGAAATCGTGTCGGAGCAGGTGTGATCGGTGCTGCACACCGAGCAATCGACGACATTCGAACAGAGCGAGATCGCTTGAAGGCTATCGTGGAGTCGGGCGGTGGTTCGGTTCGCGAGTTGGATCCGTCGCTCATCGACCCATCCCCCTATCCGGACAGACTGCCGGACGATGACGCAACGAGCTTCGAGGCGTTCAAACGGTCGATCGAGACTGAGGGGCAAAAGGTTCCCGTCCAGGTTCGCAAACACCCTTCGTCCCCAGGTCGCTATCAGATCGTTTACGGTCATCGACGCTGGCTCGCTGCCATGCAGCTTGACAGGCCTGTTCGCGCTCTCGAAGTCGAGATTTCCGACCTCGACCTAGTTCTTGCACAAGGCATCGAAAACGCGGGTCGCCAAGACCTCACCTGGATCGAGCGCGCGCTGTTTGCCTCCCGAATGGATGATGCGGGGATCAAGCCTCGGCACATCTACGCTGCGCTTTCGATCGAGGACGCAGAACTGGCTCGGATGCGGAATGTCTACAGGATCGTTCCCGCGGATATCATCGAGGCCATTGGGCGGGCGCCGAAGATCGGGCGGCCACGTTGGCTCGACCTTGCCAAGACGGTTGCGGGCGACACGGGAGCGCTCGATGCCCTAAGGGCAGCACTGGTTGGGAGGGGCGATGCGGTTGAGACGTCCGATCAAAGGTTTCAGCGTGCATTGAACGCCATCAAGCCAGTATCGGCTGGTCGGAGAGAGCCAAGCCCGATTACAGACAAGAGCGGAACGAAGCTTGGCGCCCTGTTGATATCCTCGAAAGAGGTTCGAATTTCGGCTGAGGGTTCACTCGGGGTCGACTTTTTGAAGTTTGTTGAAGCGGAGCTCCCAGCGCTAACGGAGCGCTTTGTCCGCCTGCGAGAAGACGAGAAACCCTGACAGCTGTCAGGGTTTGGAGATAAAAAAAGGACGAACTGCAAAAGAAAAAGGCCCCCCAAACGTTGCCGTCGTGGAAGCCTCTCTCAATGTGTGACAACTAGAGAATCGCATTTCCCCGAATCCCAGTCAAGAGTCTTTGGCACCGTAATTTGGTGAGCAGGTTTCTTTTGCCTTTTTGAAGGTGAAGAAAATGCAGATTGGAAGTGTGACGACGCCCTTTGGGCGGCGGCCGGCGACGCTTGCCCTGGTGAAGCGGCAAATCGAGACGAGTAAGATTAAGCCGGGCAAGACAGCGGACAAATGGAAAGTCTTTCGGGACGCATCCGAAGCAAGGGAGCTGCTTGGCCTGCAGGATCGCAGCCTGGCCGTCCTTGACGCGCTCCTGAGCTTTCATCCAGACACCGAATTGCGCCAGGATGCGCAACTCATCGTTTTTCCGTCCAACACACAATTGACACTTCGGGCGCACGGTATCGCCGGCGCTACCCTTCGCAGACATCTGGCCCTTCTCGTTGAGGCAGGACTGATCGTGCGGAAGGACAGCGCGAATGGAAAGCGCTACGCCCGGAAGGACAAGGCGGGTGCGATCGATAGCGCATTCGGCTTTGATCTGTCACCGTTGCTCATGCGAACAGATGAGCTTGCCATGATGGCGCAACAGGTCGTTGCAGATCGTTTCGCCCTCCGTCGGGCGAAGGAGAATTTGACAATATGCCGGCGTGACGTTCGAAAGCTCATTTCTGCCGCGATCGAGGAAGGAGCGTCAGGCAACTGGGAAAACATCGAAGCGATGTACGTCGGTCTCGTAGGCAGGATTCCGCGCGCTCCGACGCTCAGCGATGTGAATTCAATCCTGGACGAGATGGAGCTCCTGCTGCAGGAGGCGGTCAACATCCTGGAAGTGCAGCAAAAAGACGAAAATAGTAGCACCAATGGTGACCAAAGTGAGCGTCACATACAGAATTCAAACACCGAATCCATCAATGAACTTGAACCTACCTCTGAAAACGAGAAGGGCGCAAAGGCGGTGGACGATGATCGGCCGAAGCGGGAGCCAGTCCGGAATTTTCCACTTGGCATGGTGATGCGGGCTTGCCCCGAGATCGTGATATATGGCCCGGGCGGTACGATCGGAAGTTGGCGCGAGATGATGGGTGCAGCGGTGGTCGTCCGGTCGATGCTGGGCGTCAGCCCCTCAGCCTATCAGGAGGCCTGCGAGGTGATGGGGCCGGAGAATGCGGCCACGGCGATCGCCTGCATCCTTGAGCGGGCAGGGCACATCAACTCGCCTGGCGGATATCTGCGAGACCTGACACGGAAGGCGGCACGGGGCGAATTTTCACTTGGCCCGGCGCTTATGGCGCTGCTTCGGGTCGATGGCGATAGCAATCGCAGGACGGGATAGTTGGTTGCCTATGCTTGCGGTCGGCTGGTCAAAACCCTGACAGCTGTCAGGGTTTTGCGATCGGCGGATGCTGGAGCGGGGAAGGGTAGATCAACTCGGCCGGCGGATGCTGACATCATCCGGCAAGGCAGGTTTTCGCTCGGTCCGATGGGCAAATTAAATGAAGTTGCTTGCCTGGTCCGAGCCGTGCTCTGCTGGCCTTCGAAACCGTTTTAAAAGTGAGGAAGAGCAATGCCGTCTGAAACTCGATCTCCGCGCCTCGCTGTTCTGATTGATGCGGACAATACATCCGCTAAAATCGCCGACGGGCTGTTCGAAGAGGTAGCCAAAATCGGGGAGGCGAGCGTGCGTCGCATCTACGGTGATTTTTCCGGCACCCGCTCCAAGGGTTGGGCGGACGTGCTCGCAAAGCACGCGATTATCCCGCAGCAGCAATTTGCGTATACAACGGGAAAGAATGCTTCCGATATCACTTTGGTCATCGATGCAATGGATTTGCTGCACAGCGGGAGGTTCGACGGCTTCTGCCTAGTGTCCTCGGACAGCGATTTCACGCGGCTTGCCGCCCGGATCCGCGAGCAGGGTGTCGATGTATTCGGCTTCGGCGAGCAGAAGACACCGGAAAGTTTTCGCCAGGCCTGCCGGCGGTTCGTCTATACCGAAAATCTGCTTCCTGGCGCGATCAAGGACGAGCAGAATACTGCTTCCACCGACAAGCCGCTGCAGCCGGCAACATCGGCCGTGCCGCTGATCAAGAAGGTGCTGTCCCAGGAGGATAGCGATGACGGCTGGGTCAACCTGGGCACCGTCGGCAAGCAGTTGTTGAACCTGGCGCCGGATTTCGACCCGCGTACATTCGGCTTCCGAAAACTCAGCGATCTTATCCGCAAGACGAACCAGTTCGAGATTCGCCAGGCCGAGGGCGGTCCGATCAGCATCCGGGTGAAACAACGAGGTAACAAGTAGCACCATCGTCGCGGCGATAGAGCGAGGAGTACCGGGACACCTCGACGGTGAGTATGGGCTTTCCCCGCGGCAAGAAGCGTCTATCAGTGCTGCCCGCAAAAAAAGTGTCAGCCGAGCACGCTTCGGAAATGCGATTGATCAAAGGAAGACGTCATGGCGACCGGTACGGTAAAGTGGTTCAACGCAACGAAGGGCTTCGGGTTCATCGAGCCGGACGACGGCAGCGCCGATGTGTTCGTCCAGGTGGAGCGGGCCGGCATGCGCGGCCTCAACGACGGCCAGAAAATTACCTATGAGCTGGTAAAGGATCGCAAGTCCGGCAAGATGTCTGCGGACAACCTGCAGGCCTGAGTCTAACTGCAGGTGAATGGTCGGATAGGCCGGGTTCGCCCGGACTATCCTTTTTTGCAGGCCGAGATATGTGCGCGGTGCAAGCGCGGGACTTAAATGTTCTGCATGGCAGTATTACCCTCAGAGTGTTCAAGCGGTTCACCTCCTCCCGAACCGCTTGGGTCCGACGGACAGCAGGCTGTCAGTCTCTATCGGACCCCTCCGCCCCTTGCATGTTCAATTAGCGCTGATTGTTGGATGATCGGTGCGCACTCCGGCGGATGGCCATCCGCCGGAGTGCGGACGGCCGGGACCGCAGGCCCCTTGGCTTGAACCGGGGATGAGATTGGTCCGGCCGTCCTCGCGTTTGTCCTGAACAGATGATGGGGAGCAAGTCCCGCATGCAAGGCAAGGTTTCGTTCCAAGAAGACGCGATGCCGGTAGTTTATGCCGGTGTGGACGTGAGTAAAGAGTGGCTTGATGTTCATCTGCATCCGCTGGGCGAAAGCCGGCGGTTTAGCAATGACAAGACCGGCATCCGCCAGCTGAAACGGCTGCTGGCCAGGCATCAGCCCAAAAGCATCGTGATGGAGGCAACCGGCAAGTTCCATCGCCCCGCCCATCGCTCGCTTTGGCTCGATGGCTTTGCCGTCGCCGTGGTCGATCCGCTGCGCGCCCGCATGTTTGCCCGCGCCTGCGGCTATCTCGCCAAGACCGACCGTCTCGATGCCCGTTTCCTGGCGCTCCTGGCCGAGAGCCTGCGCCCGCCGGCCGACACGCCGCCAAGTCCTCACATCGAGGCCTTGCAGGAGCTGGTCAATGCACGATCGGCAGCCAAATGCGACATCACCGCCCTGCAGAACCGCAGCAAGACTGCCACCACCGCCCTTATGCGCGGCGAACTCAACCGCCTCGTGCGTCGGCTGGAACAGCATGTCGAACGTCTCGACAAAGAGATCGAACGATGTGTCGGCGAGGACCCGCAGCTCTGCCGCAAGGCCGAGATCCTCACCTCCATCCCCGGCATCGGCCGCGTCACGGCCCTGGCATTGATGGCCGGCATGGACGAGTTGGGCAGTTGTTCGGGCAAGCAGGCCGCCATGCTGGCAGGGCTTGCACCAATCGCCAACGACAGCGGTGCCCGAACCGGACGTCGTTCCATCCGCGCCGGCAGGCCAGCACCCCGGCGCGCGCTCTACATGGCCGCCTTGTCGGCCCGTCGATACAATCCCGCCCTGGCTCGTTTCGCAGACACGCTCAAAGCCGCAGGAAAACCAGCCAAGGTCATCCTGGTCGCCATCATGCGCAAGCTGCTCGTCTTGGCAAACTGCCTCCTAGCTCACGATCGCATCTGGACACCAAATCCGCCTTGACAACCAACACAGATTCTCATCCCGTGCTGGGCTTTCCGTTGCGCAAGCAGGACGACCGCCACATCCCTCATTACGATTTTTGCCATCTTTATCGATCAAGGACTCACGAGATCGCCCCAATTGTCTTGACGGATCTGTTCTTAGAGCCGGCCGGCCGGCCCCAAGGACGCCATCGACGCATTTAATTTCGATGCGGCTGAGAGGATGCAGACCAGAAGCTTAGAGACATCAGCAGCATCCCCGTTTCGCGAGTACTAGGTTCCCTCGTGATGCTCCATCTGCGCCCGCTGAGGGACAATTAACGTGACCGACACCAAGCGGGTGAAGGTACAGGGGCTGCACGTATTTGCTTCTAGTCGAACTCGAGGAGACCGCTGATCCGGCGTCGCGGTTTCTGGAGTTTTGCGAGGGAGGAGCTCCGCGGGCGGCTGATTGACGGCGACGCCCCCGTCTTACTCTACATCGGCGAGCCTCAGCGTCCTCTTTGGGCCGGCTGTTTTCACAGCATCCGTGCAGCACGCCCGCTCCGCCTTGTAACGTTGTTGTAGTAGCCTGCAGCCTGCTGAACGGATCGATGTCGCGATTGCTCCATCGCTTCCAGAAGAGGGATGTTCCGAATGGCGGCCTCTGTCAGATAGCCTGACCGCAGCCCATGAGCGGAAAACTCCCCCGGCTCCAACCCAGCCATCTCCGCCCGCTGCTTGAGAATGGCATTGACCGACTGCGGATCGATCGCCCGCCGCGACACAGTCCCCCAGCGCCCGATCCCCCGAAACACGCTGCCGCTGTCGATCTTGGCGGCCGCCATCCAGGCATTGAGCGCCTCCACCGGCCGGCCGGTCAGATAGACGACATCGTCTTGCTCACCGGAGCTGGTCTTGGTGCGACCGAGATGGATGGCGAGAGAGGGGAGGGGGGCGCCATTCTCGACTGGGATCGGCACCTCGACGGTCAGTTGCTCGCGGCGCAGTCCGGCGATCTCGCTGCGCCGGCGGCCGCCGGAGGCAAAGGCGACCATCAGGATCGCCCGGTCGCGGAGATCGCGCAGGCTGTCGGTCGCGCAAGTCGCCAGCAGCTTTGCCAGCACGTCGCCGGTGACCGCCTTGGCGCTCTTGCGAAGACGTTGTCTTGGCGCGGCTCGGATCGCCAGCCGAATGGCTGATTTGAGGGCAGGGGAGGCGAACGCGCCGTCGAGGCCGCGCCACTTGGTCAGCGTCGACCAGTTCGCCAGCCGCCGCCGCACTGTGGCTGGCGCGTGTGGACCGACGGATTTGAGAAACCCTTGGCTCCTGAGGCTTTCGTCGACGTCGGCCGGCATACCGTGATCGGGTGCGGAAGCCCGCTTTTCCGGATCCCAGAGGTGATGAGCGACGAATTTTAAGAGCAGCGCTTCGGGCGCCGGCCAGGGCAGCGACTTTTTGGTGGCGGCCAATCCCCAGGCTTCCAGATAGGCGAGATCCGAGGTCAGCGCCCGCAGCGTGTTGTCGCCCATGCCCTGGTTGACGAGATGGCGCAGGGTTTCGACGTCGTCGTCGGTGAGCAGTTCGGCGAGTTCGTCGCGGCGCTCGATCGGCAGCACGGCGGCGATGGTGTCGAGCTCTTCGGCACGGCGCTCGACGGCGGTCAGTGATGTCTTGGCTTTGGCCACGGGCGTCCCAAAAAGTCGCGGGTTTTGGCGGCCTTGAGGGCCGTGATTTGCCCCGATTCTCGCTGATTTGCGGCTCCAGATCAATAACCATCGATAAACGTTGGTTATCGATGGCCAGACGTGGCCTGGAGCATCATGAATAGTGACGGAAGTTAGTGAGACATTGGTTTCCGCAACAGGAAATGACGACGTTAATTCATATGGTTAACGAGGCGCAAACACCACCAGCTTCCGCGAAGTTGGCGGTAAACGGCCCCGCAGAATGAGACCATAGGCAATCGAGGCAGACCGAACCTGCCACCCGACGCGGCGGTAAGCTCGGCAGACCACTGACCGAACTGCTATGTAAGCGGAGTTCCGGCCGATCGCTCGTTCCGGCCTATGCCGCTTCCCAAACCTGGTTCAGGATTTTTGCCGCGAGCGCCGCCTTATCCTGCGGCAGGAAACGACTGTAGTGCTGCTGCACAACATCCGGAGTATCTTGGATAGCGTAGCTCGCCTGTTCGTAGGAGCCCGTCTGCTTGAGGATATGGGTCGCGAGAATATCCCGCACGTTGTGCGGCCCGTGCGGCAGCAGGCCCTTGATGGCGCCGCGACCGGTATACGGATTGTAGATCCCGTATCGTTGGATGACGGTCCGCCAGGCTTCGTAGAAGGTCGTAGAGTCGTAAGCGGCGTCGAGGCTGGTCGTCTTGACCGTCTTTACGAACAAGGTGCCGGGATCCTTTGCGCCGGCGAGCAGCACACCGCGGTGTCGATCGATATAGGCTTCCAGGTATTTATAGAGATCGAGAAGGTCCGGCAGGATCAGCCGGAACGGTTTCTGGCCAAAGAAGGACGAGCCGAAATTCTTGAAGGCGACGGACGGGATGAGCACTTCCCAGCCACGCTCGCGGTCGCTCCAGCGCAGCTCGCCGCACTTCATGCCTTCCAGCCGGCGCTCCGCCGTCGGAAAATGACCGCTCGGGCAGACGCGCAGCTGCCGGAGGTTCTTCTGCCGCAGCCCCAGATGAAGTCCGAGCCGAAGCATCAGGAAGGAGCGGACAGCTTCCGCCGCCTGCCGTGGATAGTGGTCTTCGTCCGGCATGCGCGTCAGGATCTCGTCGGTGATCTTGCGGTATTCCGCCAGCGGACTGTCCGCTTCGAGGATCACCATGATCGGCTCGAACGGATCGCGATGCACCCGCATGACCCGCTGCACTTCCTTCGAGCGATTAGCAGCATGCCGATGAAACGCGTCGCAGGCGCCATGCCAGTCGCGCGAAGCGAATTCGATCTCCTCTGGCGCGATCAAGCCTTCGATCGGGCGAACGTTCTTCAGAAGCTCCGGATGCTGCCGGATCCAGCCGACCTCGGCACGGGTGAGGGCTTGGGCGACCATCAGCATGTCTTCTTCCCACTTGGTGTAGAAGCCGCGTCGCTGCTCACGCCATTGCAAATACCAATCCCAGACACCCGGGAAAATCAGCATGCCGAAGGTCAGCTGGCTGAGCGGGACGCCGCGGCCTTTGACGATGCCGGCGGGTGAGGCGGCCAGCGCCCCGAACATTAGTCCAAGATGCTCGACCTTCTGGGATGCCGTTTCCTCACCCCACACGCCATTGCGCTGAAAGCCGATCGCCGTCAGTGTCGAGGTCTTGAAGCGGATCAGGTCCGCCATCTCCATCGCCAACCGCGGCGGCGCGTCGACTACGCCGGAAAGAAGGTCCGGATCCTCGAAGGATTCGTCCGCACTGGGACTGGTGCCACTGGTCAGCACGGCCGATCGGGGAGACAGCGATCCGCCGCCATAGGTGATGCCGGGAAAGCGGATGGCATAGCGCTGTTTGCTGGCCGCCGCCTGGTATCGGTCGATAATCGGTGGAACCGGAGATGATGACCCGCCGCACCCAGTCGAGGATTTCCTCGCGCTTGAAGAACGGCAGGCTGCCAAAGTCATCCGGCAGATGCCAGGCCAATCGCCGCCGCTCGGCAGGACTGATATCACCAAGATCGTGACCATGGAGCGAGCGCGACTGATGCGGAAGCTTCCCCTTGAAATATCCCGACGGCAGTCGGTAGCGGCGCTCGATGCGGGCGAGGATATCGAAACTGGCAATCGATCTCGGCGCGCGATCACCCTGGATCCATGACAAGAGCGTCTTGTGGTCGAAATTCTCGCCGAGACGAATGATCGCGCGATAGAGTTGCCAGTAACTGTCGCCGAAGCGGCGCATTTGGTAGATGAGGGCGTCGTCAAAACTCTCTGGATCGTCCGCCGCCTCGAAGAGCGGTTCGGGAAATTCCCGGATCGGTTTTGGCTGCGGACCTGGCGATGCTGAGGCGGGTTGAGCCGGGGTGTTGTCGCTGCCCAACCGTTGCGGCTTGCGGTTGGAGGATGCGGTCGGTACTGGCGTCTGATGATTGGGTTTGGTCGGTTTTGATTTCGGCTTTGAATGCCGAACGTCTTCCGCAGCGGGCGCCATACGAAGCCATCGGAGGATGGCGTCGAGGCCAGGGCGGAGTTGGCTTTTGAGCTCCAGTGTCATCTCGTCCTCGATCCCGCAGGCTTCACCGATCGTCGTCCAGTCAATGCGGCCGTTGAGCAAAGGCGGTGATTTGCGGTAGATGATCAGACTGATGAGATACGGCCGGATATTCTCCAGGACCTGTTTCGATGCGACCGGCGCAATTCGAACGTCGCAGAAGTCTGAGATTTTTCGTTGAAAATGACGTGAGGATATATCGTCTTTTGGCATGCTCGCATCCCTCTCGGCCCCAATGCCGAAGGCGAGCGGAAATAGGAGTTGTCGTTTGACAAAACGTATATCGGAAGGAGCACAAGACGATCATCGCGATTGGTGTTCTGAGCTACCTCCAACGATAGCTCTTACGAGATCGTTCCGGCCGGCGGGACCCGGACCATCAGCCGGCCATGAAGGCGCAGCTCGGCGGGGAGTAAGAGAGTTGCGGTGAATGTGGATCAACCGTAAAGCGCGCGCTATATTTGCAAGTCCACGAACAACTTTCTGGAACCTGAACCCACGTCTTATCTCCTTCGGATGTCTCGAAAGTGCCTTCCGAAAGAGCGAGTCCGTGGCCATCGGGCCGAACTCACCCAGCCAATGAAACGTCTGAGAATGTTATCGGATGCGCGTTGACAAGTGTTGAAATTCAAGCCGACAGTTTTCCGTCAGCCTCGGCATCACCATCGTCGAAACCAAGGTCCTCTTCCAGCGTCTCGATCAAGACCTGCGCATCGTTTGCAGGCAGGATTTCAACGTTGCGCAGCTTACGGTTGATGGCGCGGCCTCGCACCTCGACATTGTCGATCTGGTTGGACGCTTCCTGCAGCTTCTTTTTAACCTTCTCCAGCACTGGACCGAATTTACCAAACTCCTCCTTGACCGCAGAAAGAACCTGCCACACTTCGCTTGAACGTTCCTGGATTGCAAGTGTGCGGAATCCCATCTGCAGACTGTTAAGAATGGCGGTGAGGGTTGTCGGTCCTGCCACTGTAACGCGATAGGTTCGCTGGAGGTCGTCGCACAGTCCCGGGCGACGGATGATCTCGGCGTAAAGGCCTTCCGTTGGCAGAAACAGGATCGCGAAATCTGTCGTCTTCGGTGGACGAATGTACTTACTTGATATGTCCTTGGCCGAGTTCTTGATGCGTGTCTCCAAAGCCTTCGAGGCTTCCTCGACGGCGGCAATGTCCCCGATCTCTGAGGCCGCCTGCAGCCGTTCATAGTCCTCAATCGGAAATTTCGCGTCGATTGGTAGCAGGCACTCTTCTGTCTCGCCGGAGCCGGGGAGTCGGATTGCGTATTCGACACGTTCGTTGCCAAATTCGGACATGGTGGCATTCGCGACATACTGCGCAGGCGTCAGAATCTGCTCGAGTAGAGCTCCAAGCTGCACCTCGCCCCACGACCCGCGTGATTTTACGTTCGTCAGGACGCGTTTCAGATCGCCGACGCCCGTCGCCAGGTTCTGCATTTCACCCAGGCCCTGATGAACTGCTTCGAGGCGTTCGCTGACGATCTTGAAGGAGTCTCCGAGCCGTTTGTCAAGCGTACCCTGCAGCTTCTCATCGACGGTGACGCGCATCTGTTCGAGCTTCTCACCATTCTCTTTGCGCAATACGCCGAGCTGGTTTTCTACACTGAGCTTTAGTGCTTCGCCCGTCTGCGCGTTCTTCTCGCTCAACACTTCTAGGCGCTTGCCAAAATCCTCGTGTTGGGCGCGCTGGATATCAAACATCTGCTGGTTCTGTTCGATCGAGTTCTTGGCAAAGCGGTCCAGGCTAGCTGTCACCGTTTCCGTCAGTGCCTTTGTCCGCTCGCCAGCATCGGCCTTCATTGCATCGAGATTCTGAATGACCTGATCACGAAGCTCGCGGAACGTGGTGAGGAGGGCTTCCTGGTTTTTGGAGAACTGGGCTGCGCTGTCGCTCGCCATCTGACGAAGCGTCTGGGAAACTTGGTCTAGGTTTTCCTTCTGCTGTTTCGCCGCCTCGGCGGACTGTGTCCGCAAGGTTTCTGCGAGTGCCGCAATGCTCTTTGTGACTTCCTCACGCAAATCCTTAGCGGATGCCGTGCCTTCTTCGCGAGCAGCCCGAAGATCGTCGCGCACATTGCGCTCGATGCGCTCCTGGGCCATTTCCAGGGCGTTCAGTTTTGCCGCTGCGGGATCGGCGTCAAGCTTTCCGGCCAACCTTGAAAGGCGGCTTATGACCACGAAAACAACGAGGAGCGATACGAAGGAGCTGAAGGCGGCGGCGCCCCACAAGCTCCACTGAATGTATTCCTGATCCACGAGCATGGTCCTGCTTGATTCCCAACCAATCCTGCGGCTACGAGAATCAGTAGCCGACATCTTTGAGAAGAAGGCACGTATTTCGGGCAACCCTCAAGTAGCGGCCCGCGTAATGCTGTGCCTTGTGGATAAATGTTTCTCTCAAACGTTCGACGCGATCCAATGCTAGCTGCTCATCATAGACTTGAGCCAACGCCAAACGCGTACCCACCACCGGTCAGGATACAGTTCAGCGTAGTAGTGTTCACGCCGACGCTCCTCGGCCGCGCGGCCGGCGGCAATTTGCTCGGGGGTCCACTCAGTGGACCACTCGACCTTGCCCCGGTCAATCCAATAGTGCGACTTGCAGGGGCGCTGCCAATTGCCGATCGACGGTCGCAGCGATGGTCCTTGGGGGTGATCGGTGAATTGCCATTCGGTCGGCCCAAGAGGTGTCCGCACCTTTGAACCGCAGCCGCATGCGCATAAGTGCGCGGCAGTCTCGAACTCCTCCGACACATAGAGAACGCCCGGCTCAAGCTGGGCCGGCATGGTTTGCACGCATTCTAGCTCAATTCTCATCATAAGCATCCGCGGTGAGGCCGAGGTCGTCGATCCCGAAGAGCATGTGTCGATACCCCTCGGTGTCTCGATAAAAGCCCCGTATTTGCTTGTAGCGGATCACGGCGAAGCAGGCATTAAGCGCGTTCAGCTCGCCGATCTGGATGTTTGAACGATAGATGTCGTCGGCCGCGTCGGACAGGTCGGCGAGCTTCCGGTCGCGCATCGTTGCACCTTCATGGACGGGATAGTAGGTGGCGCGCAGCATGCCATCAATCGTGCCATGCTTGCGGTTGAGACCCATGCCAACGTCGATGAAGGGAATGTTGCGAGAGATGAGCGCGTCGAAGATTCCTGCGCGCGACGATCCTTTGTCAACACAGACGAAGGCGAAGGTAACGCCGTCAAGGCGCTCTGCAGTGTCGTGGTCGATGTAGGTGGCTTCGACTGTCAGCCCGTGCCGAAAATTGTCATAGCGAGCGCCGTAGACGGTGGCTTTTGCCGTCCGAAGTTCCTCAGTGGCGAAGCGACCCGGGGAGCGAAACGCGGTGTGGACATGGTAGGTGTCGCCATCAAACGCGCGGATATTAGGCACCGGCGTCTTGACCAGAAGATCGAGTAGATAGGCGCCGGTGCCGCCAAGTCCGATGATGGCCACCGTCTCGTCGGCGAACCCCGTGTTCAAGTCGCCGATCTGCGCGCGCGACGTTAGCGTGTCCTGAAGCTTGAATATTGGATCGGGCTCGAAGGTTTCGACCACCCGATAGGTGAGGGGTGTCGCGGTGGGATGCCGCTCGATCGCAGGTCCGGAGATAATTGATACGTAGCTTTCAATCTTGGCGTAAAAATCAACGAAGCTGCCTTGGGGCAATGGTTTGTTGGAGAAGGAGCGTTGCACGACAACATCGGCGCACACACTACTCAGTTGGATCCTCGTCTCACCGCCGCCGAGGTTGAGGATGGGTGAGCCGTCAAGCTGATGGGGATGGCCGCCGGCAAAGTAGATCTGGTGGTCATCCTGCTGGACGTGCTCCTCGTCAACGAATACCAGCTTGGCGACGATCGCGCCGCTCTGCAGTGCGCCTTGCCGATCGAGATAGGGGATGTCACGCACGACGAGGCAATTGCTGTCGAACGCGACCGCATAGCCGCTCTCGACGAGCCGAGCGAGGTCGGGGTTACGACTGACCAGTTTCCGAAACACTGAAGATCATCCCTTCTTTGACTTTGACCGAGGCGCCCGGCGCCAGCGTACCTTCAGGCTTGTTGCCCTGGCCGCGCTTGTAGCGCACCGAGTAGGTGATCTCAGGGTGCTGGGCGTAATCCGGAACCTCGAGCGTCACCACCTCCTCATAGCTGATGTCGCCTTTGGGCCAATCGTGTTCGGTACCCTCGACTACGATAGTGACGGTCTTGTTCGGGTTGTCGTTATCCATCCGTGCGAATCTCCATCTTCCGATTTAGGCAGTGTCGCACTAGTGGATGTCAGAAGCTGTCACCCCCGTATTCGCGCAGAATGCAAAGTGCGTTCACCAGCGACATTTCTTCGATCGTTCGGCAGGATGTTTGGAGCAGCAGCGGGCTGGCGAACACCATCGCTGCCGCCTGAGCGCGCGAGACAGCGACGTTGATTCGGTTCAACGAGAATAGGAACGAGATGTCGCGCGGCAGTTCCTCGCCGCTCGATGTTGTCATAGACACGAGACAGATCGGCGCCTCCTGACCTTGGAACCGGTCGACCGTGCCGACCCGCACCGCGCCCGGGAGCGCAGCGCGGAGGGCGTTCACCTGCGCATTGTAAGGAGCAACGACAAGGATGTCGGCGTTCCCGATGACACGCTCGCGGCCATCGCGATCACGATAAGTCGCGCCATCAACTTCCGCTATCCGGGCCACGATCGCTTGGATTTCCTCGGGGCTCACCTGAGACCGACCGGCATGTGTGACGGCGCGCATGCCGGCACCCAAGAGATCAATACCAGTGCGCGAGACGAGCGTTTGACCGCGCGCCGCGTCGTCGCTGCGGAGCCGCCCCTCGTAGACGGCCGTCGAAATGAAACCGCAGACCCGTGGGTGCATTCGCCGGCTGACCGGAATGAAAATGCCGCGGTCAGTCGGTACTACTCGGTGCCCATCGATCAGATATTCGAGACACGAACGTCCACTGTCGCCGGGGTGGCTGCCTTGCAGGGGTTGGGGCAGTTGCATGGGATCGCCGACCAGCACGATGTTGCGGCTGGACCTTGCCATGGCGAGGATGTTGGCAAGGGAGACTTGGCCAGCCTCGTCGACTACCAAATAGTCAAATGCTGCGTCGCTGTATCGGGCGAAATGCCACGCAGTTGCGCCGACAACATGTGCGGATGCGATCTCAGGCGCGTCATTGTCGCTCACAAAAACAATGCCAGGATAGGCCTCTTCGTCGCCGTCGTCAGACGTCTTCTGAACGAGTCGGCAGTTCATGCCCTCCACCCGTGCTCGGTCTGCCACCGCCTTCAGCAAATTGCTAATCGCCTTATGGCTATTTGAGGACACGGCGACACGCTTGCCTGCCCGGACAAGGTCCACGATCGAGAGCGCACTAACATACGTCTTCCCGGTGCCCGGCGGTCCCTGGATTGCGAGCGTAGAATCCGCCATTGCAGCGATTGCGCGGCTTGTTTCGATGGACAGGTCGCCGTCCCCTGAAATCACACCAGGGGACCGCAAACCGCCCACGAACCGGGGTCGGGAGCGGGTGAGTATGTCCTCGATGGCAGGGACGCGCCCAGTGTTGGCAATGATTTCCTCGGTTACCGCAGCGACCGCGTCCTTCAGGACGCTATTGCGCAGAGGCCTCGGCGGCAAAAGGTCAAGGCGATCGGGTAGAGGGCCTTTCGCGATCGAGCGGCGCAATACCAGCGTGTTCGTATCGTGGTCGATCGACCGCAGGTTAACGTCTTCTGGCATTGCTGCCGGCTTCAAGCATGGACTCTTGCCGGCACGCAGCTTCGTCTCCTGCTGTGGGAACCGATATGTCCGTTCGAAGGACTGCTTCGTGACCTGCACAGGCTCGCTTACGGCCTCCAGGCCCTGGATGCATTCGAGGTCGTCGAGTAGTTCCTCGCTTTCCTGCGCGAGGCGGTCGAAGATCGCCCAATAAGCCGGCTTGTCCTCGCGCTTGTGGAATTGGCTGAGGTCAAGCAGCAGATCGGCCACTTGGTCGCCGAGACGCTCTCGCACTGGCTGCAGTTTGGCGCGTAGGACCCTGATCTCCTCATCCTCTGCCTCGATATTTGAGAGTGATCCGCCTTCAGGCACCTCGCCAAGGACTGCCCAAGCCATTCCCGTCGGGCGGACATCGCTGACAAGCCAATCGCGAAGCAATTGTGTCGAGAGGCAGTCTGTACGATTGTAGTCGTGGATCTCGTCGAGCAGGCGCTGCTCGCCGGTGTGGCGCCACTCCTCGTAGAAGACGACGCTGCTCCCGGCGGTCGCGACGTCACCCGCACGCTTCTTCATGTAGAACGCCTCGAGATCTTTGATAGAGTAGCCTTTCTCCGATGCGATCATGGCGCCGGAAACGACCTTGAACAGATCGACAAAGCGCCGCTCGCGCTGGAGTTGATCTATCGCGGCCTCGCAGGTGCGATGCTGCGCGGTCAGCCGCCGGAGTGCAGCAATTTCGTAGTTGGCATAGTGATATATGTGGGCGTTAGGGTGCCGCCGCATATGCTCGACGAGGAAAGTCAGCAGGTCGGCCACCGAGCGGCCCTCGTCCTCGCGGCTATGAGCCCAAAATGCCCGAAACGCCCACTCATCCTTTTCGCGGTACCAGACGCCGTGAAGGTACTCGAGCCCGCCTGGAAAATACGGATCCCCCTCGATATCATAGAATACGTCTCCCTCATCAGGCGCCGGCAGCAGGCCGAACCCTTTTCCAGGCTCCGCATTTCGGAGCTCGAAGGCCGGCAGCCCACCAGCTCGGCGTGCCGACTGCAGGCGAGCCTGGGATACCAACTTGCGTTGGGTTTCGGCCGCCATTTTCGGCACGCGATCTTTGCATACAACAAGAGCGGCCATGGTGGTGATACCGGCTGCCTCGAGTTTCTGGCGCTGAGACCTGCTGATACCGGCAACCAGCGCCAGACTATCGTCGGCGTCCCACTGCTCGGCACAATGGCTACTCCAACGACACAGGGTGCACGCCGACACGGGTTCGGACCGGGTCTCGGGACGCTCCACGAGAAACGCCTCCAGCATCCGCCGAGCGTTGCGTGCGTAGGCCGATACTTCCGAAAGCCGGACAGTGAAGCGGCTACCGTCGCCCAACTGGAGGTGGGCGGCCTCTGGCGCCACGCCCTGTACCTTTCCAATGAGATCGCTGTACAAACAGAGTTGGAGGACATGTTTTGGATCAGGCCTCCGCTTCAGCTTGGTGTCGACGACCTCGTACGACCACGCGCCGAGATCCGAAGGTCTTTCGACGCGTTCAAGGAAGTCGCTGTAACCGCCCCATGCGCCATCGAGCAACGCGCCCTGAAAAATGATGTTGGGGCCAGTCCTCATCGCCTCGAGCGTCAGGCGTACCGACTCTTCGAGTGAAATGTTGTCCTTCGGAATCTCGATGACGCTATGGCCATCCGCCTTCAGCCTATCCAGGAACGCAAGTTCGTGATCATCGCCCTGCTTCTGGAGTAGCTCGGCTTCAGGGCCGTCTTCATCGGGCTTAAGGTCGCCAACTTCGATCAAACGCAAATCCAAAGCCGTCGCATGGCGACAGCCCTTGAACCGCATGAGGTCCGACGCACTCAGTCGCAACAAGTGCCCAATCAAGCGCATGCGCAATCTCCTTTCTTCCGCTATAGCAAAAGAGGGCGACAAAAGCTGTCACGGTGATTCTATGTCTTTCGCGAAGGCTCAGGAGCTTCTCAAGCTAGCGATGATGGCGACCCGCCGAGGGGGCGTGTCACTTGAGGAAATCATCGAAGAGTTCGGTTGCGTGCATCGGTCAGCGCAGCGCATGACGGTCGCATTGAAGGCTGCATTTCCCCAGACGCAGTCTAATGATGGCGACGATCGCAAGCGCCGTTGGCGAATCCCGGCACGGGCGATCGCACCTCTCTTGACCCCCTCGGCTGAGGAGCTCGCTGCGTTAAGTACGGCAATCACGGAACTTGAAACGGCTGGAATGAAGCCTGAAGCAGGTACGGTTCGCGGACTCGAGCGAAAGATCCGGGCGCTTATTCCGCCGGAGGCCGGGACGAGGCTCGCGGTCGATGAGGAAGCGCTGCTCGAAGCCTTAGGACACGCGGCCCGACCGGGACCGCGCCCCGCTGTCAGCAGTGAAGTCGATGCGGCGATTTCTGAAGCGCTCAAGGGGCCGTTCCTGCTGCGGATATCTTACCGTAAGCGCAAGCAGGACAAGCCGACTGAACGGGTGATTGCGCCGCACGGCCTGCTTCTTGGAGTGCGTCGCTACTTGGTCGCGAGGGACACGGCAAAGAAGCCCGGAGCACCCTTGCAGCACTACCGCGTCGAGGAAATCTACTCGGCCGAGGTACTCGATGAGAGCTTCGATCTCGATCCCGGTTTCAACATCCGCACGCACGCGGAGAAGGGCTTCGGGTCGTACGAAAGCGCTGCAGAGCACGGCGACGTCGTATGGCGGTTCTCGCCGGACGCCGCGCCCCACGCGCGCCGATTCGTATTCCATCCGACACAGACCATAGAGGAGGAGCCTGACGGCTCGCTGCTTGTGCGCTTCAAGGCGTCCGGCCTCCTCGAGATGTGTTGGCATCTCTACTCTTGGGGAAACTCGGTGGAAGTGCTCCAGCCCGCACGGCTGCGCGAGATGGTGAACGGGCACCAGCGCAGATTCGACGCGCTGCCGTGAGACGATACCGGGAAAAGAAATCGCGTCCGGCCGTTCTGCTGACGAAGTGCGAACGGAAGCGGCATGTGAGAGGGCGCTCGCCCGTCAGTATGAATTTAGATATCAGCTTGGCGGCCATTGCTGCGGAGGCTATTGATCGGTATGCGAAATCGATAGAATTGGGGCGTGAGAATGGATTGGGAGAAACTGCTCTGCAGTGAACGGCTTGGCGACAAGCACTATGAGCCTAGGCCGAACCGGTCGATCTTCATTCAAGATCATGACCGCATTGTTTTCTCTGCGCCATTCCGGCGACTGGCCAACAAGACCCAGGTCCAACCTCTCTACGAGCATGACCACGTCCACCATCGCCTAATCCATTCCGTCGAAGTCAGTAGCGTCGGACGATCGCTGGCCATGCGAATTGGTAATTGGCTTGAGGAAACACATCGGATCGCCAGCGGCGAGTCCAACAGCTTGGCGAACATTGTTCAGGCAGCTTGCGTCGCCCATGATATCGGCAATCCCCCCTTCGGCCATTCAGGCGAAGCGGCGATGGGCGACTGGTTCGCGGAGAAGTTCGATGATTCTAAAGGGATCATGGCGGAGGTCGAGGATCAACACCGCTCAGAATTCGTGAGGTTTGAAGGCAACGCACAGGGATTTCGGATTATTTCGCGGCTTGAGATGTACCGCAATGATGGCGGTATGCGCCTGTCCAAGGCAACTTTGGGGGCGTTCACGAAATATCCGACCACTTCTGCCGTCCGCGAGAGCATTGTTGGCAGCGGAGATGTGACATATGTCGGCCTCAAGAAGTTCGGCATCTTCAGTTCCGAGATAGAGCTGTTCAAGGAAGCGGCCAATTCGTTGGGGCTTCCTGAGGAAGTGGACCGCATTGGCAATTGGTGGCATCGGCATCCGCTGGTGTTCATCGTCGAAGCCGCAGACGATATCTGCTACAACATCGTCGATCTTGAGGACGCCTTCACGACTGGTGAGCTCCCATTTGATACGGTCAGAGGGCTGTTGCACGAGGCCGCGAACAGCCCGAACCGCGATGTGAGTAGCCTCAGCCGCGCCGAACATATCGCTTTATTGCGGGCATTGAGCATTGGGGCCGCAGTCGAGAGTTGCGTCGAGGCCTTCAAGACCAACTACGATGCCATTATGGCTGGAACGTTCTCTAATTCTTTAGCTGATGCAGGGCCGATGGCCTCTGTCTTCGCAAAAATGAAGACCCTGTCCCGGGACCAGGTCTTCACGGCCCGGAGAAAGACTGAGTTGGAAGTGTCTGGTCGGCGTGTGATAGGCAACGTGATGTCAGGCGTACTTCCTGTCTTCGAAGATCTTTTTAAGGTCAAGTGGGATCAGGATGGGCTTTCCGACCACACACGGCAGCTCGCTAGGGCGCTCGACTTGGACTTGCGGGACGTTACCGATGCCCGGCGCGCTCTGCACGCTCTTGCTGACTTCACGTCGGGTATGACTGATCGATATGCTGTGAGGATCGCGAGGATGCTCAGCGGTATCTAGTGAACGGCGCGCCGGCTTCTTTAACGTGCTGCGTATGCAGATCTTCGGTATTGCTGCGAACAAGTTGATGGCGAATGAGCGCTGTAGGGGAGCTGCCGTGTTATCCTACCAACCGCGTGCCCCCGACAACTTTTATCGTCGAGATTGTCGATGGCAGCAATGCGCCTCATTCCGGTCGTTCAGTCCGATATTGCGCCGCTGGTCTGCTCACAGCGTTGGAGGTTCAGTCACAAAATAGGGCAATTAGGCGGGTTTCGGAGTTGCGGCATCGTCACCGACGCCGTAGGGGTTCGGGTCAAGAACGTAGGGGAGAATGGTGGAAAGAAGCGCCGGCAGTTTTTTCGGGTAAGAGGCTACACGTTTCAAATCGACGGTCGCCAATGTCATCCGCCGTGTCGCCAGGGCTACAAGGAATTCGAGAACTGCTTCACCCTGGTTTTCTGCGTGACGTTCTAGCATTTTCAGTACCAGATGGCCAATCTTGGCGCTGTGATTGGCCATCTGGGGATCCGCGTAACTTAACTCGTGCGGAAAGGCTGCCCGTAACAGGCTGGCCTGGATTATCCCGTCGTTGAAGCGCGTAAAGTTTTCGCTCGACAAAACGGTCATGTGGAACGGCGATTGGGACAGAGGAGCTGCCTGCCCGGTTTTGGATGGTGTTCGACGGTTTTCGAGGATGCCGGCGATTGTGGCGAACACGTCACCTTGCCGTACCTTTTTAGCTTCATAACCGGGCTCCCAGAAGGCGAAGCTCGGCCTCAACTCAAGCGAGTGACCACCGGTGTTGGGAAGGAAGAAATCGTTTTCGACAATGGTATCGGACAGAATGACGCGTCGGCGCTCCGCAAACTCGAGTACCTCACCGTCGGCCTTGTTCATTGACTGATCAAGCGACACTTTCGTCCAGAACCCTAGCTCCTTCTTCCAAGCCAGGTAGCGGTTCTGGTGAGGCAAGGTCATGGAATCGACCACGCAAAAGGTATGCTTGTATTCTTTGTTGTTGTGTTCGAGGTCCTTCAGCAAGGTGCCTTGATATTCCGCCATGCTGTGCTTGCTCAACCCGGCGAAATATGTTCGTGGCAGATTTTCGAACGGCGTGCGAAGGTCTCGACTTGCGTCTTGGAACGATTGACCGGAGCCCACGGTGGCTGCGACAATAACCACGCCCTTCCGCTCTCGCGTCGCATCATCGGGCTTTGACGTGTCCAACACAAACGGCCTTTGAAGACCGAGGGCGTGGATTTCTTCCGCGACGATCTCGGCCAGGCGCCTACTATCCTCGCCTCCCGTTGGCAGGATGTGTGAGGTCGAAGCCGGAACGTTGCGCTGCACGAGCTTCCTGATGGCCAACCGGTTTTCTGAAGCCAGCAATGTATGCTTCAGCTCAACAAAAAGACCGTGACCCGCGTGTTCTATGTCCAGGCGCAGGCTGAACGCGTTCTGCTCGCGATACTTCTTCATCACTGCTTTGAAAGCCGGCGTCGCTGCCGGTTCCACGAGCGTATAAGCAGAGATGGTAGCGGCGTCCCTCAGGAACTGGTCGCCGACAAAAGTGATCAGCCGGGAGCCGTCCTGACACCACGGGCATGTGACATCCTCGAAGGTCTCGAGCATCAGCGGCTCAAGTCCCTTTGTCGTTTCGCGCGCGTCGAATACGACCGTTCCGGGGACACTCCTTGCAGTCGAGAACAGCGTGATGATGCGATCGGCCGGAAGCTTGGTCTGTCCCGCGACAAGTTCGGGAAGAGATCCGCTTGCGGTCGCGGAGATTAGTATCATTTCCTTCGTATGGTCCTGAACCCAGAGCTGGTCTAGGCCCTCATATGACAGAAAGCTCTGTACCTGGATGCTGGATGTCATGTCCGGGGATAGGCGGCTTTTCAACGCGCAGGCCGCGTACACTAGTGAAGCAATGGAGGAGGAGTCGATCCAAACCTTCTCGGCGTGCACAACGAGGTATGGCAGCAAGGCCAATGCAAGAAAACCGATTTCCTCGCCTTGAATGAGTGCATTTGCGGCCCTGAAGAAGGCGCGCGAGTGTTTGCGGCGTGGATGAACGAAATGATGGGCGTGGGGAGCGACCAACACGGCTCCACGGGATGAAACAAGGTGATGCGTACCTGAGTGAATGATGTCTTTGAAGTCACCAGCGGTGAGCTTCAATTTCCCTTGCAAAACAGAGGAAGCGGTTGCGATCACTTTACCCTTCCCATCGAAGGATGCCACAACAATCGCGGTATCGGACGGCAAGCGTATCTGATTCCGTGCCTGGATCATCGCCTTCACCGCTTTGGTCATGCTGTCCGCTAGATCCGTCGGCGCGACAATGATCAGGGCTTCAGGATAGGGATTGCCGCTCAGAATGTCCCTGTCGACGATCTCGATCAGGTCATGTTGCCGAAAGCTTGCAAGCGTTGTGACGAGCACGAGGCAGTCAGCGTGTTCCTTGCGCGACCAATGAAAATGGTAGAAGGCGCTCATTAGTTACCCAGCCCGATCGGAATGAGGATAGTGAAGACCGCGCCGACGACATGGGCGTGTTGTTTTGGTTGTCCTCCATCGACATCGAGAAACGCCAGGTCCTGCCCGAGCACCCGCGGCTCCATGGTTCCCGGTGGAAACCACTTGCACAGGGACAATCTGCCTGTCCTCAACCGCATGAAGCCGCCGGCGGACTTTAAACCAAGCATTACCCGGGGAAGGCCCCATCCATGGGCTGAATTTGGAACCGACGTGATGCTTTTGAGAAAACATCGATGGACGAGGCCGTATTCCTGGGCAATCGACATCTCCTCGGGCACTGGGCTGCCATAGGCCCGTGCGGCAAGTCCGGGACCGCTGTCGAAGACCGAAACTTCCAGAAACTCCACCCTCGGCCTTGCTGCATGCCGCTCCATACTCTCGATGTATTCACGGAGTATCGGAAGGCCTCCGGAGAACGAATCGATCGGGATATCAACGGGTCGTAGGGCAAACACGATGCCCCGTGCCGAACGTCGGTAGAGCGCGCCGTCAAGGTCGGTTCGAGCATGGAGGTGCGTGTTCGAAAAGAGTTCCCGAAACAAGGTGGCCAGAAGCTCGGTATCGATACTGTCCTTGTTCAGTCGCTTCCGAGCTATTAGCCGGGCCAACGCTTGCTGTACGAGACCGGTGAAGTCGCTGCGTACCTCGCCTGTCCTTGGATGATAGAGAAACGGATTTGGGCCCTCGCGCTCCAGGTGATCCACTGAAATCAACGGAAGCGATTGCCCATGAATCATTTGACCGAAGCTGCCGGTATATAGTTCGTCCAACCGCTGACTCACCAATCGGAGCATCCCGCTGGTTACATCGCGCTCGCCGTCGCGCCCGATAATGCGGTCGGCGAAAGACGCGGCAATCAGGCCGTAGGTACGGTCGAGCAACGTTTTCGCAGCGTGTTCGGGAGAGACATCAGTGCCGAGCTGGAGCGTCGCCGAGGGCTCATTGCGGCGCGACCATGTCATCGCCAGCTGCGCGCTGCTGACGGAACCACCCGGCCTTGCTTCGAATCCCCACTTATTGGGTACCGTCAGCCTGCTCTCGCGCTCATTGACGAGGCCAAGCACCGCTTCGAGTTTCTCGTATCCGGCGGTTTGGCCGAGACGATCACGAGTGTCTGCGCCGTTTGCCATATCCGACGGCCTTACTGATTGGCCAAGACGGCCTGGAACTCGTCCCACTCGCGCTTCGACATCGCGGTGTCGGATTGCTCAAGCTTCTCGCCAGCCAGCATTCTGCGCAGTGCCTTGACGGCTTCGCCCGAGAACGTCGCCGCTTCGAGCCGGTGCTCGCGAAAAGCGTCGTAGGTCAGTGGAACCCATTTTTGCAGGATGTCGAGAATGACGTCGGCATAGACCCTGATCTCATACTGAGCGTGTGTATCGGCCCGCAACCGTAGGAAATTCATCAGATTGTGGAGGTCGGTCTTCCAGTACCATTGCGTATAGAAGTTCAACGACAGGTTCATGCGCGCAAGTTCACGCGCCAATCCCTGTCTGCCCTCATCAATAGGTCTTCCCGTCTCGTCGTGGTTCAACATATCGAGATAATGATCGTAAGATCGCTGCGAGTCCTCGGTCAGGAGAGCGAGAATGCTCTTGGCCTCGTCGGGACCAACAACTGCACCGCGGCCCTGGCGGTTCTGGACCGATTGAGCAGCAAGCTGCGCCGGCTCCGGTATGTAAAACTCACGGTCGAGGATGGAGTAGCGGGCAGAGTACTCATTGACGTTGGCCATGCGGTGCCGGATCCATTGACGAGCGACGAAGATCGGCATCTTAACATGTAGCTTTATCTCGGCCATTTCGAAGGGCGTCGTATGCCAGTGGCGCAGCAGATAGTTGATCAGACCACGATCTTCGTTGACTTGGCGTGTTCCGCGCCCGTAGGACACACGTGCCGCCTGAACCACGGCACTATCATCGCCCATGTAGTCGACAACGCGGACGAAGCCGTGGTCGAGGACGGGAAACGCTTCGTAAAGGATCTCTTCCAAGCCGGGGGATACCGATCTTCGGGTAGACGCGGTGGCGTCTCGCGACTGTTGGATCTGGAGCTTTTGTTCGTCAGAGAGAGTGCCCATCGTGATCCTCACATCCCTTTACTGCATTCTCGCTACTACACCGAGTTAAGGCCCGCCCGTTCTACCTATGTGTCGCAAACAAATGGTTGACGAGCAAGGATTCCAACGGATTTGCTGATGCGACGGAGCCGCGGCGCAATGGTTTCGATTTTTATGTAGATCGAGCTTTCCCCTATGCTGGAATTGTTCGCGCGTTTCCCACGGGATGACGACTGGCATCCCATCTTCCGGGAAGCTTTTGATATGATCGCGTTGCGTCTCCCTGGGTCATGAAAGCTGACGGCTCAAAAACAGGCATTCAGCCACGTCAAGTACGTGTACGGCCTGCGGAAACTGTTATCAATTTCGGATCGTAATAACGGCGTCAATGGTTCCGATCCCTTCAAGGCGTGCTATCAATGCGACGACCTGGACGATCAGGCCAGTGACCCGAGATTTTATAGTGCAACCTCTCCCCCTAGAAGGGCCTAGACCGCTCAACATCGAAAAGCTCTTTGTGAGCGGCGAGGAAGCTTTGGGCGCATTTACGGTTCGGTTCGTTCACGTCGATTTCTACGTAACGTTCGTGAGACAGCTGCCAGCTTCCGTAGCTGCTGGTAGAGCTCATTCGGAGCCGTCTTGATCGTCTGGTAGGCCTCGGCTCTTCCTAACTGTCTCTGAAGTCATGGGCGCGCCTACCAAACGCTTGCCGCCGCCAGCTCGATGTCTCGCGATAAGCATCAGGACCGCGTCCGCTGCGGCGCAGCGCTTCATCCGGCATGTTGCATGATCTCATCGGTGATCTTGCGAAAACGCCAGGGGGCTCACAGCCTTGAGCGCCGTCATGATCGGTTCAAACGGGTCGCGATGAGCAAATCCGTTTGTGACAAAACCCTATCTGGGTCTGAGCTTGTCGTCTCCGTTCCTCCATTCGTCAAATGTTTTGTATGGTGCTATCTCAGATTTTCGTGACTGATTGACGAAAAGGCTAGCTCCGACGACATCGATCTTCGGATAGAGCTGTAGATACTCCTCTCTGTCAAAATCCAACGTGCCATGGTCGGGAGTGATCGGAAGGATGGCAACGTTTCCGTTCGACCCGTCGAAGTAGCCCAGCTCCCACGGCATCCATCGCGAGCGTTGTGAACTTTGTGAGTAGACGTAAATGAGCGTCGAACATTGATCCATGCGCCGACGCAGCTTTTCCGCCGTTTCGCCGCTGACATGTTCTCGGTCCAGATCGGGATCATCGATCCAGTCGATGTATACAGTCTTCCCGGTGTCCTCCAGAAGACGTTTTAGTCCGAGTATCAAACCTGCATCTTTGATTGAATGAGAGAGGAAGATATCAAAAGAGTCGCGAAATGCCGATATCGCGTTATGTGCGGCGATGAAAATTCGGGCGGTTTGCGAGTCGATCCCAACAATTTTGGCACGCACTTGCCTTTCGGTAATAAACGTGGCCACTAGACTGCTTCCTCTGCCATCCTGGCCGAAATGATACTTTCCTGTAGTGTGAATCGCCTTTATATTACAGGCTGGATTCGTATGGCACCTTTCCTTATCCAGATAGGTTTTAGCTGCAGCCAGCGGAGAAGACTTCCAGTTACGCTTAGGTTCGCCGATCTTGTCGGCGAAATTCTCGCGGCTGCTCCATTGGACGCTATGCCGCCGCCGTTGCCATTTAAAGCCTATGCATAGGAACGCGGTAAGTCCCCGTATTTCGCGACTGGAACGTTGTTAAAACCGCCGGTTCGCATAGCCCGGAGTACGGGGACGCATGGGGTCGTCGGGATGCTTTCTCCACACATTGAACGGCCGGGAGTTTGGTGCCTCGAAGATCGTTATACCGTTCGGCCCACGGACGTTGGGACGCACGATCTTGAGCTTCCACTCCTCTGTGACTTCCACGTAGGGATAGAGTCCTAGAAATTCGCGTTGTCGATAAGATTTCGTTTCCTTTCGAAGCACTGGCAGGATCGCAACGAGGCCTTTGGCGGCATCGAACCAGCCCAGTTCCCAGCACATCCAAAGGGATTGATCGGCATTTTGGGTGTCAAGAAAAAGCAGGGCGTCGCTGATGCGCATCGTGTCACGGATGAACTCTGCGTTCGCAGGGGTGACCTCGTCGCGCGAGGGGCTCGGTGCCTCCAGCCAATCGCAGAATACAGCATGCCCCATATTGGTCAGGACTGAGTAAACCCCAAGTACAATCTCTGCGTCTCTGATTGTTTGTGATAGAAAGATGTCGTAATGCTCGCGGCGAGAGCGCCCTAACTGTCTAAGCGCCTCATCAGGTGTTTTACCGAGACCTCGAGCAAATTCCTTGCCCACCTCCCGCATGTCATCCTGTTCCAGAAATGGCATTCTCAAGCGCTACCAGGGTTGGCGGGCCGTCCCCCCTTAGACCAGAAGCGCTTGTTGACATCCGCTGGCTGCTCTTGAGGGGTTCGAAATCGCTCCTCCCGTTCAGAAATGCCAAGGTGTCGGTGAAACAGCGCCACAAAATCGAGATTTGTCTTAAGGTCATCCGAAACGCCGCCCATCCTTTCGGCAACAAGTGACGCTGCACCGCCGGCTGACACGAGAGGGATGAGATTGATTTTAGGCTGCGCCTGCCGGAGCATCTCGAACTCGTCAAGGATGCCACCCATGCCTCCTATGAAGACGGCGTTGGTGAACTCATTTTCTGTGAACATTTTTCGGCGCATTTCTTGAAGGCTTTTCTTCAGATCCTTGTCCACATCATCTGTGTAGGTAACGTTTTGGAAATGCTTATTTTCTTCAGGAAACTCGTCTTGGAAATGTCTTGATTGGTACAGGCGGACCCAAGAGCCATAATCTATTTTCATGTCGGCGGCGATCGTCCAAATCATTGGTGTAATCGCTGGCTGCCCACCCCAGATAAGCTGACGCCGACCGAGGGTGACGTAGACCAAAGCGGAGACAGCGGATGCTATCGCAACCGTATCAGCGGTTTTCGCATACTCTGGCCCCCGTTTGGGATCGGGAACCCCTGCGGACAGAAAAACTGCACCATCCATCTCACATCTCCCAGGCAGCCAGATCCCAGCTGGCGTAGCCTACTCTCATCGCTCTTACAGAAGATATATTGTCATCAAGCCATTTCAAATGGGCCGCCCATGCCTCACCGATGCCGACTTGGTCATAGACGAGAACGGGCGTTCCTCGTTGTCGTGAGTTTCGAGCTCGCTCCGCAACATCATTCAAGGTAAGAGCGGTAGGCACACCCACGATAGGATAAGCCCAAACCCTCTCGCCGTCTTCGAGCTTAATCGCGACGGCTCGATGAGCGCCGACACCCTCAACGATTCCTTCAATCTTCAAAACCTCGGCGCGTAGCTTTCCGGTTATCGACATGTAGCGTGAGGCGATACTGCGGCTGCGTAGCCTTTCAATTGCAATAACGATGTCGTCTGCGGTTTTAGAAATTATTGGGCCATCTGGGCCTTCCAGCTCGTTGGGATCGAGATAAATTGTTTCAGCAAGGTCGGTGAACCTACTTGGACGGTGCTCCGGCCACACGACGCGAAGCACATGAATTTCCTTGGATCTGGCTCGCCCGATTTCTTGCTTGGTCCATTTGCTTTCGAAATAGGTCGGGGTGTCGAGCATCACCATGACGTCGGAATCACACAATCTGTGCCAGAGAACGTCTTGAAACGGCTCACCAGGCCGGATGTCGTGCGTGTCCAGGAACACGTCGTACCCGCGGGATGAAAGTAAGTCGTGAAGCTGAACCGCGGCAGATTTAGATTCAATCCGGCGGTAGCTTACAAACACCTGCCTCTGGCGTCGAAGTAACCCAAGGCACTCCAACACTGCGGCGGCTAGCTGCCGCATTTCTGGATCATCATCTGACCGTTGATGTCCATTGAAGACTTGGAGAAATTCAGGGATTACCCCCGAGAAATTCTCATCTCGTCCGAAACTTGGAATGATTGGGGCACTGTCCTGAACAACCCCCTTGGCGATTTCGATATCCGGCGTAGTCGGATGGCCGAAATAGACCGCAGCGAAGGCCGCGTGTCTATCGCGTTGCTCCAACTCCCCGCCGGTCCGAATGACAACGTCAGTTCCGATCTCCAGCGAATACTCGGCAATCATCTCGGACAACGTAAGCCGAAGCCGCGCCCGCTCTTCTGGAAGCGCGCCACCCAGAAAGCCTATCTCATATATACTCATGTTCCGCTCCACCCATCGGACAATTTTGGGACGTGCCAATCAAGCTCTTAGGTCGATCGCCGACTCAACCCAGTCCGCGAGATTGTTCTTGATGTGGTCGTAGACGTTGCTGCTCGTCGTATACGGCGGATTGTACACTTTCGCCCACTTTGACAGCGGATAGCTGCCGACGGTAAAGCCATCAAATGGATTTGGCCCCATGGTGGCCTGGTTTCCATCCGAATCTTTCAGATTGTGGATGTAGACCCCGAGAACCCCTTTTCCGTCATCAAACGCTTTCCTGATTTCATATTCCACCCATTTGCGCTCCGCGGTCCGCTGACCAATCAGTACAATTAGGCAGGTTTTGCCTTTCAAATTGTCATCGATCCATTTTTTGATCGCAGCGTCGCCCTGATTTTCGATCTCTTCCCATTTATTCGCGCTGAGGATCGGCTGCTCTTCCACGACGCCCATATTTTTGACCTGCTGAACCCGCCAATGATCGTCCCCATAACAAAAGCTGAGAAATGTATTTCGCGCCATCGGCAATCGCCTCCCGTTCTGGTTGCTCTGCACGATATAAACGACTTGCCACAACTGCAACCTGAAGCTCCGCTTTCGGCAAAAGATATTTGCTTCTTACTACCATATAACGTCGGCCGGGGCGTTTCTTCGAAAAACAATGCGTTTTGCACTCACTCCGCGGCTACGCGGTCATGCAATGAGCGGGATAGTGCAACACCGAAACAATTGGAAAAAATTTCATTCTCCTCCCCTAGGCGGCGTCGAACATTCCGGGCATGGTGGCGCCATCGCCTGCACAGGTTGTTTTCAAATGACTGAAAAGCCATACATATTTATAAGTCATTCCAGCAAAGACATGGCCGCACTCACGCCGATCATCCGAAACTGGAAAAGTCTCGGATTGAATATTTGGTGGTCACCTGACATTTCGGAGGGCCGCTGGGACATCATCACCCGACAGAAGCTTGACGAAGCCACGCGGGTTGTTGCCGTGTTAACCGAACATACAGCAAATTCGGAACTCGACTATATTTTCGTCGAACTCGAACTGGCGCGAAAGCAAAACAAACTCATCCCTTTGATGATCGGACAGAGGGCAGACGCCTTCAATCTGCGCGCCGTGACGGCAATGATCCAAAGCTACTACTTCGAGGATATTGCCCAGATCGCGGACGGTGCCGTATCCGCCAAGCTGGTCGATACGTGCCGTCGTGCTCTTCGCGCCAGCGCAGAGCCGACTCCGGCCGCGCCCACGCGGCCAGTTGCAGAAACCGCAGCCGATCGCATAGAAACGTGGTTTTCGAGCATTGAGCAGAAGCTCACGCCCTATGGCCAGATCAAAGCGTTTTCTCATGCCTTGGCCGTTGCCGTTTTTGAAATGAGCCCGGCCACTGTTGTCGACGACATTGCCGACGACCTGTCGCGGCGGCTTGTGGAGGCCGAGCTCGATCGGGCGTCGTCCACGGTCGATCCCGGGTATCCGAAACGCGCTCGGCAGGTTCTCGATCTCCTCGCCTGCGAACTGGCCACGCTCGCTCATCCCATTCTCGGTGTCGACCAGGACGTGGTCCGCTTCCGTGATCCGGAGTGGGCGGGTCATTTCCTCAAATTTGCGTGGACCGAGTTTCCGCAACGCCGGAAGGTGTTGGCCGACTGGTGGCGATCGATCGCCGAGCGGGCCAACGCGGACGGGAAAATGCGCCTGGGATTTGCGTTGGGCCTGCTTGCGCAAAGCCATTATCTCGACATGTTCGACACGCTGCTGAAAGAATGGCTGCTGTCGGGCTCCGAAGACTGTCAAAACGTGGCAGACGTCGCGTTGAGCGTCGCTGCGTTCGATCCGGTGGCCGCCGACGCGATCGCGCGTCTGGTGGAATTCTGGGCAGAGCGCGGTACGCGAAATCAGCTTTCCGCGGCGGTGCGCGTAGCCTGTGGCTACGCCGGAACGCGCATTTCCGGATTGTCGGTGGCGACGCTACGTTATGCAACGCTGCATAGCGATCATGCCGTGACCGGCGAGTTATTCCAGTCTATAGAAAAATCGCTGTCCAACCTGATGCAGACCCACGCCGAGAGCGCCGATAAAACGCTTTTCGACCTGCCGGGCCTGATCAAAAAGCTTGCGGACTGGGTCGGCGAGGGGACGGCATCGCAGCGGTCAGACAACAGGATGGACGAGAACCCTTACCCGCTGATGCTGTTTCTGACCGTGCTTGGCAAGCTGCCGCTCACCGCTTCGAACCGTCATCAGGGAAAGCTGTCGCTCCAGGCGCTGTCTTGCGACGCCGAAACGGTTCGTCTGATGGCAATCATCCTCAACACGGCGCTTCATCGGCATCGCATCGGTCAACATCCGACGCGCGAGAAGGCACGCGCGATCCTGAAGTCCTGGATCGCGTCGCGCGAGGCAGAACTCCGCGTCGATACGCTGGCAGATTCGCGCGAGGATCCGCTGGCAATTTTGGCGAAAAACCTCGTCGATACTGCCCAGACGCAAGACGATATGGACCGCATCGGCTTTCTGTTTGAACGAGCCTTTACGCTATCAGATCTAAACGATAAATTCCACCAGCAGGGGAAATGAGGCTGCCGTGACAATCAAGACCTACGATCCTATCAGCGCTCAGTTCGATACCATCCCGGTCCAAAAACCGGGCACGCAAGTCATCGAATTCAGCAACGGAGTGGCGACGAGACGCGAGGCCGCCGGGCCTTCTTTGGTCGACAGGCTGAAGGAGATGGCAACGCCGCGATCGGGGATTGCTGCGATCGTCATTGCCGTCGTACTCATCTATCTGCTCGGCGTCGCTGGCCTGCTCCTGACGATGGCCGTGATCGTGGGTCTTGGCGTTTTCCTCTCGCTGAACCGTCGCAACCCGATCGCGGTGATGTTGTCGGGCCCCGTGCCTGCCTATTATCTCGTCACCGTGTCGGCCGTGCCGATTGCAGACGAACGACGCGTCCAGCTGAAGGATACCGGGATTTATGCCACCGTGCATATAGAGTATCAGGCAGCGGTCATCGATCCCATTGAGGTCGTCCAGAAGGGTATTCACGACGTCCGGGAGTATTTTTCGCCGCGGCTCTACAAGAAGATCAGCAGGCTTGCATCGGAGGGTAAACTCGACGACAAGCTCGAGAGCCTGCGCAAGGTGCTGATGGATTTTGCCGAAGAGCCGATCGACGACACGGCCATCCGCATCACGGAGTGCAATATTGAGATCACTGTCGAGGAAGCCGAGGCCCGCAAATTGCGCACGATTGCCGCGGCGCAGCTCGACATCCTCGAAAAGCGGACCGTCCACCAGACGCGTGCTGTCGATCGCGATTATTATGCGAGATTGCTTGCAAGCGACGAGGAGCTGCAAGCGGAAATGATGAGCCCACATGCGGACAAAGCAGCGCTGCGCGACATCATCAATCAGCGAATGGCGCGTGAAGAGCAGGACTTCACGCGCAAGCTCGCGGTAATGGAATTTGCGGTCAAAAACGGGATTATCGAGCCGCATCAGGTACGGCGCGACTACCCGCAGATGATGGGCGAGTTGGCCCGGGCCTTTGGAGGCCAGATCAGTGCACCGGCGGCGGCAACACCGATCGCTGGCAATCCTGGCCTCAGTGCGATTACCGATCAATCGACGACGGACCGCGATTAGGGAACTGACGTGAAGCCACATTTGCAAGCGGCTTCCCTTCACTGAGTGTTGGCATGATCTCGATGTCCTCGTTTTGTTGGGATCGCAAAGATGCGCCTGACGGAAAACAGTGTGCTCGTCATGAGAGAGCCGGAGGTGGAGCGTCCGACGAAACTTGCGCATTGTTTCGTTGAAGACGTAACGAGGTCCGAGTGGCGCAACAGACCGTTTGGCATCGTTCTCAAATAGATCATATGTCGCTTTCACGGAGATCAAAGGGCAGCGAGTGGCGGGGGTGACGGTGCGCTGCGGACGGACGGGTCAGGGGAAAGACTGCCAGCGGAAGGCTGGTTGTGACGAGAACTGTGCGAGCCGTGTTACCCCTGATCAAGTATTCGTCTTGCCGCGGCACTTGTCTTGGCGACCGGCAGCAAAGGGCTTTTAGGCTGCTTTTGAAAGTCTGTATTCCTCGATCACGCAACCGAAGTATGTTTGGCGTGTTCAATATCGCAAATCTACCTCCGGTCGTGATTTCACTGGCGGGACCAATCTTTCTCTGCCATCCTCTACAACCAGCATTGTGGCTGATTGCGATGGGGGCTCCATGAGGATCGCGTTCGTTTCACTGGTATTGCTGTTAGTTTCACAGTCGATCGCCGCCGCAGAAAGCTGTCCGCGATTCCAGGCCAGCACGATGACCGTTACGGGAGCAGATCCTGCACATTGGCGGGAGGACTATCCGAAGGTATTTCCTAATCCTCGCGACGTCCAACCTTGGGAGTCGATCAAGTTTCGCACCGAACCTGCCAAATACATGCAGGTCGTTTTGGAAAGCGCGAAACCGCATTTCAAGAACGTCGGGGGTCGTCTAACCGGCACAGGCTCTGAACCGTGGTGGATCTCCAAATGGCTTGACTACGGAACGTCTGGACGTGAACCTCTGATGGGCTTGACGAAGGAGCGAGGACCGAAGGTAGGCGACTTGTCAGAGACAAGTACGGAAGGCCCGCAGGTCTGGGCTGTCGGTTTCTACAACACGCCGGGAGCTGCTGTGTTCGGCGAGGTCTTCGCTGACCCTTGCAGCCCTTCGCTGCCTGTTAATCTGAAATTTCCGGCAGACACTGTTTCAATTAAGTTCCTGTTCACGGATGCGTCGCCCGACGCGGTTTCGTATCTTAAGGATGCGCCGGTCTATTGGGCTTACATTGACCCACCAGATTCAAGCAGCGACTCCCATGACGTGACCGAACGCACCCGCCAGCAACTACGGCTCTTGCAGGTCGACATCGCTGTTAAGGACAACGGATCTTTCGACACTGGATGGGCGTTTGGAACCTTCGTTTGGCAAGGCCCGCCGAAGGGTGACCAGTTTTTTGACAACCTAGTTCCGGTCTCGCTTCAGTGGGGCAATGATCCCGGAGTCTATGACGACACATCGATCATGCAAAGCTGGATCAATCAAGACCTGAAAGATGTCACCTTCGGTTGGAGCAAGCGGCCGACGATGGGTTTTATGGGGCGTGCGAACGGCCCTGCAGACAACATTCGATCCTCGTGCCTATCCTGTCACTCGGCAGCGCGCAGCCCACGGGCGACGATGGGGCTGTTGAACAGCGCTTTCGATATGGCCCGTTTGGACAATACTCAGGCAGTCAAACGCCACGTCGATACGTGGTTCCAAAACATAAAGTCCGGTCAAATCTTCCAACCCTTGGAGCCCGCCGCTGCAACATTGGATTATTCGCTCCAGCTCGAGGCTGCGATATTTCGGGCATGTCTCGCCTGCGAAGCCGGCGATTTAACTGGCGAGACTCCCTTAATATGCCGGAGCAGCGGCTTCTATAACCGGCCGATGTGTAGTTCCTCGGACACGCCAGTGGCGCGCAAGCGCATTCTACAAACCATGGTGCCACCGCGCCAGTAATGGCGATGCCTCGCGAGAACCAAGCTGGCGCAAAAGAGGGAAAGCGCAATGTATCAACGTCGAGCTATACACCCCATAAGCAGAACTCTAGAGCCTCTGTCGCAGGCGACGGTCGAGACGCTGTGGACGATCTTTGTCGCAATTGGCGAGCGCTGGACCCTTGGAGATGACCCGTCGACCTATCGGCTGCGTTTTGAAACCTTCCTGGAAAACAGAATCAATGTAAGCCCGATCTACAGGGACTACTATGCGAAAGGGGCGGTATATTTTGACGAGTTGGTTTCGGATTTAGGACAAGCGGCGGCACTCGATCGGCTTTTCGGACAAAAACCGCGGGTCGTCCAATCGGGTATTCCGGCCACGCGGCTTGAGGCTATTCAACGGTTCGTCGCAAACGAATTCATATCTCTTCGTCTGGCGCTCGGGGGGTTCAAGTCTTTCGGCGCGATCAACTATCGCGGATACTTCGGAGGCGCAAACATCGAGGGGGAACCGACCCCTTATCGCAAGCGGTGACCAATGAAAGCGGAAACCGTCATCATTGGCTCGGGAGTCGCCGCTACGGCAGTCGCGCAAACGCTGCTTGAGAAGAATCCGCAAGCTTCCATCCTGATCCTAGAGGCAGGGGTGCGGGTGAAAACGAAGGACTACGGACTGTGGGAGCAATACATGCTCACGCGCCAGACGCCTTACGAACAATATACCGATCTGCCATACCCTCAGCGCGATTTTACTGGCGAAAACACCAGTGCTGGAGGGACGGATGTGCCTCTCAATGGCGCAAGGGTCTTCGCCTACGGGGGCTCCACGCTGCATTGGGGTGGCTGGTCGTTCCGGCTAAAGCCGGAGGACTTCCACCTGAGGTCAAACACGGGCCAAGGCATCGATTGGCCGTTCGACTACGACGAACTTGAATCATTTTACTGTCGCGCCGAACATCATCTCGCTGTTTCCGGGGATTCTCGTGATCCTTTGCTTAAGCGCACTCGGGATTACCCATTTCGTGAATTTCCATTCACTGTCATGGATGGTCCGATTGCAGATGGGCTCGACAAGCTAAAAATCGGTTACGGCCATTTGCCTATCGCGAGGCGAGGCGTCTCGGGCGAACCGTCGAGACATGCGCCATGCCAAACGACTGGCACCTGCAAATACTGTCCTTTCGGCGCGCGCTATGCTGCCTGCAACTACCTCGACGATTTGATTGAATGGAACGATTTTCCTGGTTTCTCGGTGCGGCTTGGCGCCATCGTCGATCGGATCATCTCAGACGGAAAACGCCGGGTCAAAGGCGTGACGTTCTGGGACCGCGAGACGGGAGCCTCGCTGGACGTTGAGGCCGATCGCGTCATCGTTGCCGCGGGCGCAATCGAGTCTGCCAAGCTCCTTCTGCGTTCGGTCTCGGAAGAATGGCAAAACGGACTTGGCAATGACCATGATTTGGTGGGTCGCTATCTTGTCACCCACCCGTATTTCACCTTTGAGGGACTTTTGAAAGAGAACCCTCTCCGTCTCCAAGCGGAAATGGACTTTCCGACGCTTGCTTCCCGGCATTTCGATAGCAAGGCTGAACAGGCCGCCGGAAAGTTCGTTCTGGTCTCACCACCGGATGCGGTCGGATTCAGGCTTGCCGATAGCCTTCAGAAAGGCCAATCACGGAAAGAGATCATTGATGCACTTGAGGGAAAGACCGGGATTCAAATCCACGGGATGATCGAGGTGTTCGGGCGCTTCCATAATCGGGTGACTGTTGCCAAGGATGCCGGAGGCAAGGTCAAATATAACCGCGTCGGCATACCAATGACCCAGATCGAGTACGACAAGGACCCGGAGTTTGACAAACGAATGGCTCTGGTGGAAGCCAAGGTGGGCG
Source organism: Rhizobium sp. NZLR1 (assembly GCF_017357385.1). Taxonomy (NCBI): domain Bacteria; kingdom Pseudomonadati; phylum Pseudomonadota; class Alphaproteobacteria; order Hyphomicrobiales; family Rhizobiaceae; genus Rhizobium; species Rhizobium sp. NZLR1. The sequence continues at coordinate 316,077 of NZ_CP071635.1, forward strand.
AAATCCTCAACGCAATGGGCGCGCCTCCCACCGGGACGAAGTCATTATCCTGGCGGGCCGATCATGCGGCCTCCGTCTGCAGGATGAGCTCAAAACAAGAAGAGGGCGTCGTCGATGACGATCTCAGGGTGCACGGGATCGACAACCTCTATGTGATCTCGAACGCAGTTTTCCCTAACATTGGAGCAATCAATCCAACCCTAACGCTCACGGCATTGGCACTGAAGCTGGGGGACCATCTAAATGCACGAGGCAGCGCATGATGACGAACGACGAATTCCAGGCGAAACGCCAAACATTGCTCGCTCGACTGCAATTGGCGCTGGAACTCGAATGGGCCACGCTCCCTCCCTACCTCGTAGCCCTGCTCAGCATGAAGCGCAGTGCGAACCGCGAAGCCGCCGATCTCGTTCGAGGCATCGCAATGGAAGAGATGCTGCATTTCGCACTTGTGGCGAACGTTATGAACGCAGTCGGTGGCAAGCCGCTTGTTGCCAAAGCGAACTGCCCTGCCTATCCCCTGACGATGACCTTCGAGGGCCGGCCGTTCGCCGATCGGACGTTCCCGATTGATCTCGGACCTTTCTCGAAGGAATCGATCGAGACCTTCATGAAAATCGAGCAGCCGCAGACGCCGATTGCCAAGACAACTTGGGCGCATGAAAGGATCGATGTACCAGCGCCCACTATCGGAGAATTCTACGGCGAGATCTCCTCCTTGCTAGAAGAACTCGACGCCGCGCTCCCAGGCAAACTCTTTACCGGCGATCGTAAACGGCAGCTTGAAGGCGACTACTTCTGGGGCGGTGGCGGTGCCATCGTTATCGTGACCGATATTCACAGTGCGAAGACTGCGCTTACAACCGTCGTGGAGCAAGGTGAGGGCGCTTGGCCTTGGTCCCAAGAAAAGCTTGCCGCGACCGCCGGCGAGCCACTGGAAATGGGTCACTACTACCGGTTCAGCGAGATTTTCTACGAGCGTCACTTTCTGAAGTCGGATCAACCTGACGAGCCGCCAACAGGCGATCCGATGCCGATCGATTATGGGGCTGTCTATCCTATCAAAAAGAACGCCCGGGCGATGGACTATCCTACGGAATCGCAAGCTGCAAAGTTGAATGAATCCTTCAATCGTCGTTACACGATGATGCTCCGCCAACTTGGGGAGGCGGTTAACGGGACGCCGAATTCACTCTATACTGCGATCATGAACGGCATGCACGAAATGACGTCGACCGCACGGGAGCTCATGCAGACCCCGTTTCCTAACTCCACCGGCGGCGAGACGGCTTGTCCGACCTTTGAGTGGGTGGATTAAGAGCGACCCTGATTCAGAGCAGCCGGGTAGGTTACCTCGACTATGTCGGCGTGGCGGCGCGGTCGAGTTGGTCGCCATCGCGGACGCCAAAGGGCGAGGATAGAAGCGGCCCAGCGTCTGCGGCTCGGCTCCCATCAAGGCAAGCACAGGCAGATTTTCACCCGTCAGCGCGATCAGGTCAAAGTTAGGCTGTGTCGACTTGCGTTTTTTGAGAGGAAGTGCGCCTTGACTTCGGGAGCCAAGCCACCGGCTCCAAAGAATCCCTCGATCTTCTGCCAGAGTTTCAGGTGTTTAGTAGCGCAGCGTGCTGACGAGCAATTGAACCAGAATGTCGTGTCGCCGCCGTCACTCAACGGTATGGTTTTCACAGCCTTCAGATATCCTTCGACGACGTCTGGCTCCGGGTTGTGATGCGCGCCGTCACCGCAGAAAATATAGTGGCTGGCACGGATACTCTCGACGAATTTCTTTGAGTAGCTGTTGTCGGCGCCATGATGGGGCACTTTCAGCACGTCGACTTCGAAAGGTTTGTCGTCTCCGATTAATTTCGCCGCGGTCAGGTATTCGAGCAGGCTCTCATCGCCCGCGTCTCCTGTCAGAAGAATTCGGCGGCCATTCTCCTCGACGAGAAGTACGAGAGAGGCGAGATTGGGGGGAGTGACATCCTTTTCGATCGCGAGCGCCAATTCCTGCGCTCGGCGGGCGACGTCCATCGGCGACACTCCGGAGCGAAGGTCTTCGACATCGCGGCGATGCCGATTGCGCAGGGTTTCGACGTAGTCTTTCTTTTTCTTCAGCCAGTCGATCCAGTCTTTGCGCAACTCATCGAGCTGTACCTTCGTTGGACCCAGCACGGTAGTGGTCATAGAGCCTAACGCAATCGGCTTTTTCGGGCGCGCGACCATGAAGTTTCCGGCGAAGTCTGGATTGAGCGGTATGCTCAACTGATCGTCTCCGATCCGCCAGTTGACTTCGATGGCGTCGCCGACGCTGAGCGCGAGCATCTCGACACGCTCCGCATTCCTCACCATTTCCGGCGTACCCAACCCGGCGGCATTGAGGCCAGCCATCGCGTTGGCACTGGCCGCAAGTGCGCTACCCAGTTGCACGCTTTCGGACTTGCTGATGTCGTCGAGGAAGGCATTGTGCCAGAGCGCTCGAATCGCCGGCGGCCTGGGCATCGCGGGCTGTTTGAACTTCTTGCCCTTGAGCTGCATGTGGTCGAAGGCTCGCCACTTCATCTCGTCATCAAGCATCCGGAGCACGCCACCGATATGGTCGCGGTCGATGTGTGAGACATAAACGACGTCGATTTCCTTTTGCGCCGCCCTGAGTTCGGAGAGTGGGGTCGCGATGAATTCGTCATAGGCGTCCGGTAGGCCGGCATCGGCCAACACACGCCGGTCATCGCTCGAGGTCAGTAACAGGCAGTCGCCGCTGGCGGCAGGGAAAACTTCGATCTGCATCAACTTTTGCCCTTCATTCGCTTCTGAAGACTGTCGGTCAGGTCATCCACGGGCTGGACCATTCTCACCACCTCCCGCAGGCACGCGCCCGGATCAATGACACCGAAACCAGAGCCGTTTTGCCATTCGTAGCCGGAACCCGGAAGCGGTTGTGAAGTGCGTTGGATGACCCCACCGATCTGGGCGGCAGTGAGTTGCGGGTTTAGCGAGAGCATCAGCCCGGCAACGCCCGCGACATAGGGGCTTGCCATGCTGGTACCCGTCATTTCAATCCACTTGTTTTGCGAATCGAAACCGCAGGCCGCGACGATCCCAGTGCCCGGCGCCGCAATCTCTGGCTTCATCCTCCCATCGCGGGTCGGCCCTTGGCTCGAGGACGCGTTGAGCAGTTCCCGCGCCTCATCGAGATTCGCTACGCCGATCACGCGCGGACCACATGCCAACGAACTCAGCGTCGAATGGTCGACGAAGGTATCCGGTCCAAAGAACGAGGGTAACCGCCACTGCGTGCGTACCCGACCTCGTGACGGGTCGTCCCGCTCGATCCACGCATCGTAGGCTCCGTTGCGCACCACCTTGCCGGTAAGCCGCACCTTCCAGCCGCCGGCTGTAATCCCCACGATTGGCTCGCCCATATAGGGACTGAGATAGATCGAAATACGGTTATCCCCATTTTTGGGGTCACTCAGGACGTTGTAGATCGAAACGACCGTGCGATCGGCCAGCAGCAGGTTCTCCACCCTCTGGCCGGGAGAGACCGGCCCGATGCGAATGCCGTTAGGGGTAAAGAGCTCAACGTCGAATTCATCCTGTGCGCTGTACCAGATTTCGAGCTCATTCTCGGAGACGTCTTCGACACCGTTGCCAACCACGAGCCATTCCAGATCGCGCCGCAGCGCCGCCGCTGGGATTCGACCGCTGGAATGCACGCGCCCAGACCAGATGCCGGTATCGCCTTCGAATTCCAGCGCATCCTGTCCGGAGTTCCCGGCCGCGACGCAAATCGACCGGCCCGGCTCGGTCATCGATGCGTCGATCCAGCGTGAAAGAAGCTCCGAGCCATCGTGTGCGCCGCCATTGGTGCCGAGGCTGACATTGATCGAAATCGCCTCGATATCCTTGTCAGCCTCCGCCAGCGCGAAGAGATACGCCAGGCCGTCGACAAGGCAGGTCGTGTCGTAGAACGATTTGCGACGATCGTTGTCGGCGTCGGGGAGCGACAGGAGAACAGCGGCGATCTTTGCCCTTTTGCAGAGACCGGAGCGGCCCGCAGCGATGCTTGCAACATGGGTTGCATGAGAACCGCGGATTTGCTGTGACTGCGGCGCAAGATCGTAGGGTGATACCCGCGCCGCCTTGGCTTCTTTCAGCGCAAAGGCGATGTGCTCGGCCGTGATTTCAGACCCGCGGCTTTGGGCTTTGCTTGCCTTCCCCTCGCTGACGGCGAGTTGCGGTGGGTCGAAAGCATCACCGCCTTGATCCCAGATGCGGATGATACGTGAATTGCCGGCATCGTCCATGAAGTCTTCGTGGGCGAAATCAATGCCACCTACGTCGATTATCCCGATTAACACGTTCTTGCCAATGTCATCGATCGTTCGGTTCTTGCCGGCGACTCCGACTGTGCCGCTATTGTAGAGAACGTAGCGGTCGGCGGATGGTTGGCTGGGGGTGTTGGCGCCAATCTGAGGGTCCGGCGCCCGCAGCGTCTCGGCGAGCTCGATGGATTGCACCACGGGATCCGAGTCGAGCTTTTGGAGGTCCGCGATGCTTACGGTGGCTGTGCCGACACGGCCGTTGCGGCGTGTGACAAGATCAGGAGATTTAGCGCTCTCGCGATTCAGAAGGACAAAGACGCTGACCTCGACATCCTTCGGCAGGTCCTTCTGTTTCGGGCCGCGGGCGATTGCATCGATCTCACGCTTCAGTTGCTTGACGCTGTCGTCGGTCGTCAAGCTGACGATATCAGGCACTTTCAGTTTCTGCGCCGCCGGTTTGAGCCGCACTGCACCGTTCTGCTGCGCGCGCACCGCGTTCACGTTAGAATCGCCGTTTGCCACGCAACGCAGACGGCTATTGAGTTTGCGCATGCGATCAAGTGGATTGGCCATCTCAGTTCAAGGTCCTTTTTCGATCCGAGGATTCTATTGCGACAAGCACTTTCTGAAGTGGACACACAGTTCTAGAAATCGGCCCATCGGCGCCATGAGATACTGAAGTCGCACGTGAGCGTTTGTGGCGCGTGACGCTTCAATCCGTTGGCAAATCACTCCACACGAACCAAGCGAGCTAGTTCAACCGGGTAGGCAGATTGAACTGCGTCGGACTGAGGTCCAGTTTCTGTTCAAAAACCTTGAGATCGGTAGGCTCCAGCACCATGCCACCTGAAACATCGCCGCCCTGCGGAAGGGCGCTACCTTGGATGTCTGAAAAGCTGGGAATCTTATTCTCCGGCCAATCGTCTATAGCGTCGAGCTGGATGCGCTTCGGTTCAAGGACAACACCAAGTGAATTCGGATCTAGCCGATATGCTGACGTCGCGAAAATCTCGCGGGTATTCGCAGCGTTACTTTCAATGCTTTCAATCGAGGCGGAGACCGTTCCGGTCGGCAGAACGTCGAGCGTTGCCCCGTCCGACGTCTTGAGATTACGAGCGATTGCATTGAATTTTCCAACTGCGACAGCCAAAGTTTCTGGATTTTCGAGATTAACGCGCAGTGTGGCAACCGTCGCCGTGACAACTATGGGAACTGAAGTGCATAGACTGCCGGTGAGTCCAGCGTGGCACTGCAGTTCGTTCACGACCTTTGTTTCCAGAGTCCAGTCTGGTCCGTACGTCGCGACCGCCCAGTACATTGCCTTTGCTTTCCATTCCGCCACTCCGTTGGCCCGCATGCCATAGTAGAAGTTCCGGTGCGTGTCGTGAGCTGTGCGATTTTGCTTCGTGCAAAAATAATCGTGAATGATGGATGCCTTCAGATAAGGCCCTTCGAATGGCCCTCCAATAATCGACCAGAAGGCCTGTGGAATAGATGCGCCATCTACTTTTTCACCGGCGGGAACGTCCCATTTGAGGCCATTCGGGTCATCGAAGCTGAAGTTGTTTGACAATTCAAATAAGGGTCGCGGATCAGCGTCTATGAACTGACCCGACGGTCCGCTCGAGAAATTGCCGAAGAACTCAGCCGCGTTGATTTCGATCGCGCTGCAACAAAGGAGAGCCGCGGCCAATAGTACGCGCTTAAAGGAACTGTCCGAACTACCGCTTTTAGCTAAAAGGTCACGTTGCATGTTTGAAACCCTCCCCAGTCTCAGCTCCGCAAAGTCCGAGCATGTCCCCCCAGAAAATAACCCATGATTGCAAATTCTATCGATGGCGTCAAAGAGCGTCAGGAGGTTGGATGGTTGATGCGCGCTTCTCACTTTCCGGAGGGGTACCAGCGCCAGGCGGTCCGACGATTGCGCCGCCCCAGTTGTCATCCAAGCTCTGCTATACGAAATCGGGGGAAAGTACCATGGTGAGCCTTTACAACGACCCGTTCAAGGTCGCCGAAACCACCGAATCCATTGCGTTGGCGCGCGGAATTCTACCCTGCGGCTGATAGCCGCCGCAGACGTTCGTTCGCTTCTGGCCCATCGGCAATCTGGTGACCGCGCGTTGGAACGCAGGCTGAGGGTGCTTGCGATCAACAACCCAAGAGCTGTAGCTGCGTGAAACTGCGAGATTGTAAACCTTGCTCGCGAGGTTGGCTGAAATCGCACCCCCACCAACAAGGTTGATCTGCCGATCGTGCCGTGTTTTGAAGTAAGCAAATCGGCGCCGGGGATTTGACAACAGGAATGGCAGAGCAGTTTGACATGTTTTCGGAGCAGGTTCCGCGCGACCATGTGGTTACGCGTAGCACCTCCAAGTCCGCTGAACCCGACAAGCATGCCATTCCCATGAGTGAAGAGGACATGGTCCGACATCTGTCGGAGACAGGTCGATATCGGATCCTGCAGAAACTTATGCCGCGCGCAATAGCTCTCTTCGCCCGGCCAGCGTACCCCCTCAAGGGCATCATTCTCGACACCGAGACCACGGGCCTCAATGCTCGCAAGGATGAGACCATCGAGATTGGCGTGATCGCTTTCACCTTCGATGCGACAGGAACTATCGGTGACGTGACCGGCATCTATGGTGGGCTTCAACAGCCGAGCGTTTCCGTTCCCCCCGAAATCACCAGGCTCACCGGGATCACCGACGACATGGTCGCCGGGCAAACGATCGACATGGCGGCGCTAAAGGCGCTGATTGACCCCGCTGATCTGCTGATCGCCCACAATGCCGGTTTCGACCGGCCATTCTGCGAGGCGTTTTCTGATCTGTTCTCCGGTAAGGCCTGGGCTTGCTCGAACTCCGAGATCGACTGGGCTTCACGCGGATATGAGGGCACCAAGCTCGGCTACCTCATCGGGCAGGCGGGCTACTTCCATGATGGTCATCGGGCTGTCGATGATTGTTTCGCGCTTTTGGAGGTTCTCGCTCGGGAAGTCGAAGGATCGGCTTCCACCGCTTTCGCCGAGCTCTATGAAGCAAGCCAGAGGTCACGTGTGCGGATCCTTGCGGAGAACAGCCCCTTCGACATGAAGGACGACCTGAAGGCGCGAGGCTATCGCTGGACCGACGGAAGCGACGGCCGTCCCAAATCCTGGTGGATCGAGGTTGGGGAAGAAGCGCTCGATGATGAGCTCCGCTATCTCAGGGCCGAAATCTACCGCTATCCAGACGCCGATCCTCCAATCAAACGCCTCACTGCCTTCGACCGGTTCCGGGCCTGATAGCCCCTTCAGCCCATCTTCTGATCGGACCCATGCTTTGAGCGCATGGCCGACCTGAGACCTTGTGCCTTATCGACGGGCGTCCAAGGGCCTATCTTCCAATCATCGAAACGACGTTGGAACCGAAGCAAGGTTGCTGGCGTCAAGAGACCTCACGAAAGGGGATCATCATGAACGTAGCACGCTCTTTCAATAACTGGCGCAAGTACCGTCAGACCGTTACCGAACTCGGCCGCATGAGCTCGCGCGAACTGCAGGACCTCGGCATCGATCGCGCCGACATCCGCAGCGTTGCTCGCCAGTCGGTCGCTCGCTAAGCGGCTTTTTCCTACCCATCCTGAATGACACTACGCCCGCTGATGACGCGGGCGTTTTTGTGTCTGGCCGCCGCGAGGCGCTGTGCTGGAGATAGCTGTCGTCAGGATTACGTCATGCATTTTTCGCATATCTGCACTGCAGCAAAGTCTATTTAATGTGCGGCGCGAAAAGGTATCTTGGTTTTCATCGAAGCGATGCACCTCCTCCCGCAGAGCTTCGAATTCAGACGGCCCACTCCTCCTCCCAAGGGGCGTCTGTCGGAACAGCGGCACTCCTCCAGCCGTTGTTCGGTTCTTTTCGAAAAGCCTGCCGCACCTCCTCCCGCGGCAGGCTTTTTCGTTTTCAGGCTCGGCGGGATCAAAGTCCCAGATCGAGTTGCGGTTCTTGCCCGCTTTCTTCGGTGTTGAGCGATGACAGGGTGATCCCTAAGAGCCGCACCGGACGTTTGAACGGGAACACCGAGGCGAGCAGGGTCTCTGCAATCTCCAGCATCTGGTCGACGTCGGAAACGGCTCCGGACACGGTCCTGCTGCGTGTCGCCTGACTGAAATCCGAGTATTTGATTTTGACGGTGATCGTCTTTCCCGTGATGTCATGGGCCCCGCAATACCGCCAGGCCTTCTCGGCCAACGGTCGGAGCTCGGCTTTGGCCAGGTCGAGATTGTCGATATCCTCGACGAACGTATCCTCGGCGCCGACGGATTTTCGGATGCGGTCAGGCCGGACCTGGCGCTCATCGATGCCCCGCGCGATGCCATAAAAATAAGCACCGGACTTTCCAAAATGCTCCTGCAGGAAGGCGAGCGACTTCGATTTCAAATCGAGCCCGGTTTCGATCCCGTATTTGCGCATGCGCTCAGCCGTCGCCGGCCCGACGCCATGGAATTTCTTGACGGGCAAGGCTTCGACAAAGCCTGGTCCGTTCTTCGGTGTGATGACGGCCTGGCCATTGGGTTTGTTCAAGTCGCTGGCCATTTTCGCGAGGAACTTGTTGTAGGAGATGCCGGCCGAAGCGTTGAGCCCGGTGACCTGCTTGATCTTCGCACGGATCTCCAGCGCAATCTCGGTGGCGATTTCCATGCCCTTCAGATTTTCCGTCACATCCAGATAGGCTTCGTCCAGCGATAGCGGCTCGATCAGCGGCGTATATTCGGCGAAGATTTCGCGGATTTGCTGGGAAACCGCCTTATAGACGTCGACGCGCGGCGGCACGAAAATCAGCTCCGGGCATTTCCGTTTTGCGGTGACCGACGGCATGGCCGAATGGACACCAAAGGCACGCGCCTCATAGCTTGCGGCGGCCACCACGCCGCGTGCTGCGGATCCGCCGACGGCGAGTGGCTTACCACGAAGTTCCGGGTTATCGCGCTGCTCGACCGACGCGTAAAAGGCATCCATGTCCACATGGACGATTTTGCGGATCGGCGTTGGCGTTTACCTCGAAGCTGACCTTGTCACCTTCTCTGAGCGAACCGCCTTGCTGCAAAGCGGACACGTGAACGAACACGTCCGTTCCACCATTCTCTGGGGTAATGAGGCCAAATCCCTTATCACCGTTGAAAAATTTGACAGTACCGGTCGCCATCTCAGTTCCTCTTCAGTCTTTGCGGCATGTTCACGCGCGAAACGAACCTAAGCGGGAGCAATTGCCAATCAACGGATGAACCTCGTCTATGAGAAGGCGCGGACTCTTTTGCCGCGCGGGACGGAGCTTTGCATAGCAGTTTGCGTTTGTTTGCTGCGCAGTACATATAGACATTTCCGCGGATATGCGGCATAAGAGCTATATTTGCTGCGCAGGGAATATCTATGGAAGAGTCCGTAGCCTTCGATATGTTGAGTGAGTTGACGGCCAGCCTCACGGAGGCAGGCGGGGAAATCACGTCCGAGCCCATGTCTGAGTCGCAGATGGGAAACTCTCACGCAGATTTCCTTATAGATGCGCGATTTTTTGATGCGCCTCTCAAACTTGTTGTCGAGGTCAAAAGATCAGCTTTTCCAAGAGACGTCAGGGAAGCAATCTGGCAGCTGAAGAAATACATTGCCGCCATGCCGCCAGGCAATTCCAGAGTTCTCCCCCTATTGATGGCCGATACCATTTCCCCAGGCGCACGTGCACTCCTGCGCGAGGAGAAGATCGGTTATTTCGATCGTAGCGGCAGTCTCTATCTTTCGGCCGACAATCTCTTTGTTCTCGTCGAAAAGCCAGCCTCGAAGCAGCAGGCTCGATCGCTCAACAATCTGTTCGTTGGAAGTCGCGCAAAGGCCCTCCATGCCGTCTGGACATTTAAGGACCAATGGTTCGGTGTGCATGAACTGGCCGAGCGGGCATCCGTATCTCCCACAACTGCATCCCAGGTTCTTATCGAACTAGAGCGCCGCGAATGGGTGAGCTCCAAGGGTGCCGGTCCATCGAAGGAAAGGATACTCTCCAATCCCCGCGCGCTGCTTGACGAGTGGTCTTCCTATGTCGCTTCGATCAAGCCGAAGCCGCTCCGCTCGTACTATATGCGGATGACCAATATCGATGAGGCGATCCGTGAGATTGACCGCATCTGCGATGAGACGGGAGTTCGCTACGAAATTTCCGGGCTCATGGCCGGGCAGATCCATGCACCGCACCTCTCGAAGATATCCCAAATCCATTGCCGCATCGATCATGGCGGCGAAAGCCTTCTTCGAAAACTGGGAGCAAAGGCTGTCAAAGAGGGCTGGAATCTGGGAGTTATAGACTCTAATCCACGCCACGACTTTCTGTTTCGCCAACGGGTCGGTCATGTCTGGGTCACAGATCCACTTCAAACCTACCTCGATCTCCTGCAGCTTGACAGCGGTCGCTCAAAGGAACTGGCCGACCATCTTCGGCTGACAAAACTCGCGGGACCCGAATGACAAAGCCCCAGATACTGACTGAATACAGTGCCGATGTTACCCGCGACTGCGAGCGCGTCCTGGTTACGCTCTTCAGCGGCCTCGGCCCCTGGCGTGATTCCGTCTTTCTGGTCGGTGGGCTTGCACCGCGCTACATCGTCACCAAGAGGCCGCCTGACGTCCCGCCTCATGCAGGAACCGGCGATATCGATGTCGTCGTCGATCTGTCGATCCTCGCCGACACAGAGGCATACCGGACGCTCGAACAGAACCTCAAAAAAATGGGTTTCGAGCGTGCGCAAAATGACAAGGGCAATAAGGTCAACTGGCGTTGGCAGACCATGACCGAGCACGGCATTCTCGTCATTCTGGAGTTCTTGGCAGACGACCCGAAGCTCCGGGGTGGCGCATTGCAGGAACTGCCGACGGAAGGAAATGTTTCTGCGGTGAATATCCCTCACGCGTCGCTCGTGTTCGGGCACCACGATCGGATGGAAGTCACCGCTGATCTGTTGGGTGAAAAAGGCCGCTCGACAGAATCCATCCCCTACGCCGATATCGTGGCATTCACATGCCTCAAGGCGTTTGCCTTTGATCACCGGCGTGAGCGCAAAGATGCGCACGATCTCGTCTACTGCCTCGAACACGGAGAAGGCGGGCTCGCCGGCGCAATCGCCAAATTCCAAGAGGCTCTGAAAGGCAACGATCGGGAGGTCATCGAACGTGCCCTGACGCTTTTGCTCACCCGCTTTTGTGATCCGGAGCCAGACGAAGGCTACCTGCGCGAAGGCAACGTTGCCGTGGCGCAGTTCGAAATTGAAGGTGCTGCAGACGACACGGAAATCAGAGAAGCCCGGATTTTGCGCCAGCGTGCCGTCAATGACATCATGCTCGAGTTTTTAAGCGCGCTTGGTATTGCGTTCAAGTGATGCTCGGAGCGCGGGCCGCAGGCGGTGAACTCGACGTCGAGCATCATCGCCCTCCGGCCAACGCGGCCAGAAAGCGCAGGATTTTTCCGCACCACAAATGGCCGAACACGGCCAAGACGACGAGGCAAGTGCCATTATATGTGCGGCTACCGCGCGACTCCATCAAGCAAGAAAGCATCAGTTGCCCGAGCTGCTTCCACTGGCGCAATGGTTTAACGCAATCTTGGATCGACCGCGCCAGGGTAGGCGCGTCTTTGAACGGAGGCACCGTAGTC